>DXMG01000002.1 GCA_019414325.1 Collinsella sp.
GCCGCGCGGCAAGGAGATATATTGCCAGACCGGAGGGGCGCCGGGGGCGGGAATCTGGGCGTACACATTTCCTACACAATTTGGGATCCGACTAACGTTTGCCAGCCGTTAACTACCGCTCGCCGAGCATCTCTTTATATAAGGCAGCCTCATGGTTAAAGCGGATACGTTCCCCTAGCTAAAGCACAGCCAGCATCGAGCAACTCATCACGTTCTTCCACCGAGAACCCCTCGGCGTAGACGCGCACCACTGGTTCGGTCCCGCTAGGACGGACCAGCAGCCACGTATCATCCTCGAATGCTAAACGCAAGCCATCCATATGACTAACGTTTTGCGGTACCTTGCCACAAATCGACTTGGGGTTTACGCCCGGCAGCAGGGTTCGTAACGTTTCGGCATCTTCGGCCTCAAGGCGCAAATCGCGTCGACCGTAACTCGTCTTACCAAATCTGTCCTCGAGTTGGTCGACCAGAACGCCCAAAGGCGCGTCCGTCTTTGCCATAAGCTCACACAGAATCAGACAGGCGAGGATTCCATCGCGCTCGGGCATATGCGCGGCGATGCCGATACCACCGGCTTCTTCGCCGCCTATGAGGACGCCGCCCTTCTTCATCTCCGCCGCTATATATTTGAAACCGACTGGTTTGACGGTCACGCGGCAGCCAAGCGCCTCGGCAATGCGACGCACGAGCGTCGAGCATGAAAGATTGACGACGACGCGCCCCTCCAAATTACGAAATTGAACCAAGTCGCCCAAAACGAGCGCCATGATCTGATGTGGATGTATATATCTGCCGCGCTCGTCAACCGCGCCGATACGGTCGGCGTCGCCGTCGGTCACCAGGCCAGCGCAAGCTCCGTCCTCGATAACCGTATGCTCGCAAGCGTCCACCCACGGCTCAACGGGGTCGGGGCAGATATCTTCTTGGTCAGGCGCCTGCCCGGCGTGAATCTCGTGCACCTCAACGCCAAGCTCGCGCAGCAAGTCGGCTAGATAGCCCTGGGCTGCGCCGCCCATGGGGTCAACAACCACGCGCAGGTGTGCGGCGCGGATGGCTTCGGCATCGACAAATGATGCCACCGCTTGCATATAGTCAGGAATGATATCCGCGGTGCGATATTGCCCCTCGATCCCCATTGGCTCGGGAGCCATGGTCTCTTCGAGCTCTTCGATGACATCCTGGTTGGCGGTCGAGCCGTCACCCATGCGAATCTTGAGACACAGATAACCCTGCGGATGATGGGACCCCGTCACCATGAGCGCGCCGCACGCCTCACCGTCATAAGCCGCCGCCCACGTAAGGGCAGGGGTCGGAACAGGTCGCGAAGCGAGCACGGCGTCCAGCCCGTGCGCTGCTAGCACGCCCGCCGCAAGTTCAGCGAACTCGCTCGCCAGGGGCCGGGTGTCGAACCCTATATATACTGTTTTGCCCGGATTGGTCTTTTGCCACAACTCGCCGACGGCATCGGCGATACGAGCAACGTTATCGGCAGTGAAGTCCTCATCGACGCGAGCGCGCCAACCGTCAGTTCCAAAATGAATTATCGCGCACACGCGCAGACACCTCACAGTGTTTGGATCATGGTACGCATGGGGTATACCCGCAACATGCACTCGGCAACCTGCCGGCACCAGCATTCACCATTTGGGCAAATGCTGCCGAGGACATGCAAGCAATAAAAAAACCGCCCCGTATGGAGCGGTTTTGCCCTTTATATATCGAGCGCCTCGGCCATCGCTGCCGTAGTGATTGCCGTGGTTCCACAGCAACTGCCCACCATTGCGGCACCGGCATGTCTCCATTCGATGCATGCGCGCGCGAAAGCTTCGGGGTTCTCGTGCCATACGGGGCCATCCTGAGTCTGGACCGGATCGCCCACGTTGGGACGCACCGTGACGGGAGTAGTCGCCGATGCAACCATCCTGGGCACCGCCGCGTTCGCGGCCGCAAGCGAACAGCAATTAACACCAACCGAGTTTGCGCCGTGTTTTTCGGCGTACAAAACGGCTGCCTCGATGTTGAGGCCATCGCCCAACAGGTCGCCCTTATCGTCAACGACAAAACTCACCAGAACAGGCATGCCGTCGGCGGCATCTCGGGCGCCGGCAAGCATGGGCTGCAAATTACGGATAGACGTCACCGTCTCGATCAGCAGACCGTCAACACCAGCATTGAGCAAGGCGTGCGCCTGTTCGCGCGCAATGCCTCGGATCTCACGAAACTCGGCCGAGTCCTCGGCAAACCACTCAATACCGATCGGACCCATCGAGCCCAGCAGCAGCTGAGGGTGCGCCTGGCGGGCATCGTCGACGGCCCCGCGATTGACCTCCGCCACGGACGGCGCAATCTGGTCGTGCTTGAGGGCATAGCTTGATGCCTGAAAGGTATTGGTAATGAGTACCTGCGCGCCGGCGGCGACATACAAGCGATGGATACGAGAAACGGTCTGCGGCTCTGCCAGATTCCAAAACGCCGGTGGAATATCGGCGGCGTCGTACTCACTCAACAGAACACTGCCCATGGGGCCCTGCGCCAACAAGGTCTCGCTCGACAAGCGGCGCGTAAGTTCCTCGGCACCAAAGCGATTGTAATAACTCGTATCCATATATATCCCGCTATTCCTCGACGCTGATTCCCTGCTTTTCGAGATAGGCGAGCCAGCGGTTCATCGTGTCCTCGGATAGCGCATGCTCCATCATGCAGGCCTCGGAATCGGCTCGCTCAAATTCGACACTGAGCTCCTGAACCAAAAACGTGCGGACGAGGCGATGACGGTACCAGATAGCCGTGCCAACCTCGCGGCCGCGATCGGTCAGGACTACCTTGCCGTAGTGCGATTGCTCGACAAGCTCGGATGCCTTGAGCGCCGAAACCGCTTTATTGACCGATGCCTTGGAGACGCCAAGGCGCTGCGCGATGTCGACCGATCGCACGCCGTTGGTTTCCCCCTCTTCGCTTTCAATGCGAACCATGCACTCCAAGTAGTCTTCGTTCGCCACCGTCAGATGTAGTTCGCGCGAGCTATTTGTCGTATCCATGATCTTCCGTCCCTTCTGCATTCAATGGCTGATTCTACCCCATCCAAGCGTCGCGCTATGCCGTGGCATACCGTGCTAGAGTTCTTGTTGCACACGACGACCAAGATTGGAGCGGTCTTTATGGAAAACACCACCACGAACCCCGATGTCCTCGAGCGCTTTTTGCGCTACGTCCAGATCAACACGCAGTCCAAGGATGCAAACTGCGACCAGGTACCCTCGAGCGTCGTTCAGTTTGACCTTGCCAACGTGCTGGCTGAAGAGCTGCGCGAGCTTGGTGCGGAAGATGCCCACGTGACCGAGCATGCCTATGTCTGCGCGCATATCCCCGCAAGTGCGGGCGCTGAGGACAAGCCCGCCCTTGGCCTGATCGCCCATCTCGACACCACCGAAGTTGCACCGGGCGCCGGCGTGAAGCCGCACATCGTACACTACGAAGGCGGCGACCTGGTCTGCGGCACGGTTGACGGTAAGCCCGTTGCCATGAGTACCGCCAAGCTTCCCGCCCTGAACGACCTCGCGGGTGAGGACCTGGTCTGCAGCGATGGCACCACGCTGCTGGGCGCGGACGACAAGGCAGGCGTCGCCGAGATCATGTCGCTTGTCGCGCGTATCGCTCAGGACCCCTCTCTGCCCCATCCCGCACTCGGCATTTGCTTCTGCCCTGACGAGGAGATCGGTCACGGAGCCGAGCTGTTGGATATCGATACCTTTGGCTGCAAGTACGCCTACACGGTCGACGGCGGCCCCATCGGCGAGCTGGAGTGGGAGTGCTTTAACGCCGCCGAGGCGACCATCCGCTTTGAGGGCCAGTCCATCCACCCGGGCGACGCCAAGGGCCGTATGGTCAACGCAGGCAATCTGTTCTGCGACTTCAACGCGTTGCTCCCCTACGTGCAGCGCCCGGAGTATACGGAAGGCTACGAGGGCTTTTATCACCTTGAGGGTGTATCTGCGACCGTCGATCACGCCACGGCGCGCTATATCGTCCGTGATCACGATGCCGCCAAGTTCCAGCAGAAACTCGACCTTATTGATGCCGCCGCCTCGATGCTCAACCAGCGTCTGGGTGAGGAGCGCGTGACGGTCGAGATTAAGCAGCAGTATCGAAATATGGCCGAGATCGTTCGTGACTATCCCGAGCTTATTGATGTTGCCAAGGAAGCCTACCTTGCCTGCGGCGTTGAGCCCCAAGTGCTGCCGATTCGTGGCGGCACCGACGGCGCTCAGCTGTCGTTCCGCGGTCTGCCCTGCCCCAACCTTTCCACCGGCGGCTATTGCTACCACGGCGTCAACGAGTTCGTCCCGGTCAGTTCGCTCGTCAAGATGACCGACGTCCTGCAGGAGCTCGTCGCCCGTTTCGCATAAGCCTGGCTGCATAAGCCCAAAAGACGAATCGCCCCGTCCTCTACAGAGAACGGGGCGGTTTTTGATACAAGGGGAGTAGTCAACATCGCAGGTTGAGCCAACGTCAGCGAGCGACGTCCAAGGCGAACAAGTTGGCATGAAAAAGGCAGGGCATTGACCTTCTGGTCATGCCCTGCCTTTTGAATGACAAATTGTCGCCTTGGGCGGCGCGCAGCGTCGAGTCGTTACGGCGTTTGGTAAAACGCCGTAACTTAGTAGTTGGCTTCGTAGCCGTTGCCGTCGCCGGTGGGCTCTTCGTAGTAGTCCGAATCGCTCGAATCGCTTGAGTCATCGGAATCGTCAGAGCTGACCGATGAGGTTGCGGTACCGTTTGCGTAATCGTCAGACGTGTTGTTGTTCAGGTCGCCGATCGTAGAGCTGGAACCGTCGGAAAGACCCATGGTGTTGGGACCCTTGGGATCCTTGCCAGCATCGACGCGCTCCATCATTTCCTTGAGCTCGTCCTCGTAGACAAAGACGTAGCTCACACCGTCGATCATGGTGCTGTCGTCGGCGTACGAGGGCAGGTTGGCCGAGTAGATACCGTCGACATCCATACCGCGCATGGCGTTGACCGTAGCCACGATATCCTGAACGCTCATATCGGTTACGAGCATATCGGACAGCGAATTAACCAGGCCAAAGATCTTCGTGGCATCGAAGTTATTGAGAATCTGGTTGGCAAGGGCGCCAAGCACCTGACGCTGGTGGCGCATGCGCGTGTAATCGCCGTCGGCATAGGTGTAGCGGCAGCGGGCATAGGTAAGGGCGGTGGCACCGTCCATATGCTGCTGGCCAGCGGTAATCTTAATATCCAGGTGCTCGGGGTCGTCAACATCATCGGTTGCGTTAATGTCGATACCGCCAACCGAATCAATCAGCGCCTGCATACCGTCGAAGCTGACCTCGGCATAGTGGGAAATCTGAACACCGCATAGCTCGTTGACCGCCTCGACCATGGCCTCGGCGCCGCCAACGGTATGGCAGGCGTTGATCTTCATGGTCTCGCCCTTGTACTCGACCTTGGTGTCGCGCGGAACGGAAATGAGCGTCGCCTGCTTTTGCGTGGGGTCGATGCGTGCCAGGATAATCGAGTCGGCACGATACGTATCCTCGCCCGGACGGCCGTCGGTACCAAGAAGCAGCACGTAGAACGGATCCTTTGCCTCATCGGTGTCAACCAGAACCCGACGCAGATTGTCGGTAATGACATTAGAATCGCCGAGCTTGCCCATAATGGTGGCAAACCACAGGCCGGCAGCGGTAGTGGCACTCAACAGCACGCCAAGCACGACAATGAGCGCGACGTGACGAATCGTGTGGCTACGACGACGTTGGCGAGCGCGCTCGGAATAGCGAGCCACGTTATCGCGACTGTAGATCTTGGCCTGCGCACCAGTTGAGGGTCTTCGGGTGGTGGTATCTGCGAGGGGCTTTTTATTAAACATAGGCAACCTGTATTAGTAGATGACGGGATCGGGGACGGTAGCATGCTCGACATGCGCGCCGAGCGCCTGCAGCTTTTCGACAAACTGCTCGTAGCCGCGCTTGATGTGATGGATAGCCGAAACCTCGGTCGTCCCGTCGGCGATCAAGCCCGCTACGACGAGGGCCGCTCCGCCGCGCAGATCGGGCGAGGTAACCTGTGCACCCGAGAAGCCCTTGACGCCATGAATCATGGCATGATGGCTCTCGATACGAATGTCGGCATCCATGCGCACCAGCTCAGAGGCAAACATAAAGCGATTCTCGAAGATGTTCTCGGTAATAACGGAACTGCCGTCGGCAAGGGCGGAGAGCACCATAATCTGCGCCTGCATGTCGGTCGGGAAACCGGGGAACGGAAGCGTCTGGATGTCGACCGGCTTGATACGCTCGGCACGGTTCACATGGACGCCATCCTCGACGCGCTCGCAGTCGATACCCATGAGCTCCATCTTCTTGAGCACCATGCCCAAATGAATGGGGCAAAAGCCCGTGACATCGACACCGCGATCGTCCGCCATCAACGCACCGGCGACGATAAAGGTACCGGCCTCGATGCGGTCGCCCACCACGCGATGGATAACGGGATGGAGCTCTTCCACGCCTTCGATAGTCACGACGGGCGTACCGGCGCCAACAATCTTGGCGCCCATCTCGTTGAGCATGTTAGCGAGATCGACGATCTCGGGCTCGCGGGCGGCATTGTCGATAACCGTGGTGCCCTGTGCGCGCACAGAGGCCATGATGAGATTCTCGGTCGCACCGACGCTGGCGAACTCGAGCGTGACGGTGGTACCGCGCAGACCTTGGGGCGCATTAGCGTTGATGTAACCGTGGGCGGTATCGAACTCAACGCCCAGGGCCTCAAGACCAAGAATGTGCATATCGATCTTACGAGCACCCAGGTTGCAGCCGCCCGGCATGGCAATTTTGGCGCGATGGAAGCGGCCCAGCAGGGGCCCCATGACGGCGGTGGAAGCGCGCATCTTGGCAACGAGCTCGTAGGGGGCCTCCCATGAATCGACCTGAGAGGTATCAATCTCGAGCGTGTGCTCGTCGAGAACATCGATCGTAGCGCCCATGCCCTTGAGCACCTTGCCCATCACGTGGACATCGGAAATATCGGGCACGTTCTGCAGCGTCGTCTTGCCCGGCGCCAGAAGCGTTGCCGCCATGAGTTTGAGCGCGGAGTTCTTGGCGCCCGAGACGGGCACGGAGCCTCCGATGGCGTGGCCACCCTCAACGCGGATAATATCCAAGGTCTACCCTTTCAAAAAGCATGCCCGGGGTGGCTGGGCCATCCCGGGCATGATGTGTTCGCAAATGGTCGAACGCTAAATCGTTTGACTATTGGGCAAGCTTGAGCTTACACCATGCGATTTCATTATAGAGGTAGGCGCGGCGTGCATCATCCTCCGACAAATTACCCAGCTTCTCTTCAAAACCTTGAATATCAGCTTTAAGCTTGTCGGCATCGACGGTCGCCAAATCGCAAGCGCGCTCGGCGAGAACGGTCACGACATCGTCCGCAACCTGGGCATAGCCGCCGGCCACGGCAAACGTGTGGTCGACAGTGCCCATGGCCTTATCGGAAACGCGAACGTAACCGCGGTCGATCGTGCAGATCTCGCTGGAGTGAGCAGGCAGGACGCCAAACTCGCCATCCGTGGACGGAATCGACACAAACGCAGCGTCGCCCTCATAGGCGCAGCTCACGGGGCACACGATGCGGATACGCATAACCTACTTCTCCCCCATCTTGCGGGCGCGCTCGCGCACGTCCTCAATCGTGGAAGCATAGCGGAAAGCCTGCTCGGGCAGGTCATCGGCCTTGCCGTCGACAATCTCGGCGAAAGAGCGGACGGTATCCTCGACGCGGACGTAGACACCGGGGTTGCCGGTGAACTTCTCGGCGACGTGGAAGGACTGCGAGAGGAACTGCTGAATCTTACGGGCACGGTTGACCGTAAGGCGCTGCTCCTCGGACAGCTCGTCCATACCCAGAATGGCGATGATGTCCTGAAGGTCGGAGTACTCCTGCAGGAGCTCCTGGACCTTGACGGCGACACGGTAGTGCTCCTCGCCGACGATCGAGGGATCGAGAGCGTCGGAGGAAGATGCGAGCGGGTCGATAGCCGGGAACAGGCCAAGCGACGAAATGCTACGCGAAAGAACCGTGGTGGCGTCGAGGTGCGTAAACGTCGTGGCAGGCGCCGGGTCGGTCAGGTCGTCTGCGGGGACGTAGACAGCCTGGACGGAGGTAATGGAGCCCGTCTTGGTCGAGGTAATACGCTCCTGGAGGTCGCCCATCTCGGTTGCCAGCGTGGGCTGGTAACCAACGGCGGACGGCATACGGCCCAGCAGTGCGGAAACCTCGGAACCTGCCTGGGAGAAGCGGAAGATGTTGTCGATGAACAGCAGAACGTCCTGGCCGCGATCGCGGAAGTACTCAGCGGTGGTAAGGCCGGCCAGACCGATGCGCAGACGCGCTCCAGGCGGCTCGTTCATCTGACCATAAACCAAGCAGGTCTTGTCGATAACGCCAGACTCGCTCATCTCGAGGAACAGGTCGGTGCCCTCGCGGGTACGCTCGCCGACGCCGGTGAACACCGAGGTGCCGCCGTGCTCCTGGGCGAGGTTGTTGATGAGCTCCTGAATCAGAACGGTCTTGCCGACGCCGGCGCCGCCGAACAGGCCCGTCTTGCCGCCACGGATGTAGGGCTCGAGCAGGTCAACAGCTTTGATGCCGGTCTCGAAGATCTCGGTCTTGGTGGTGAGCTCGTCAAAGCGGGGCGCTGCATGGTGGATGGGGTAGAACTCCTCCACCTCAGGCATGGGCTTGCCGTCGACAGGCTTGCCCATGACGTTCCAAATGCGGCCGAGCGTCTTGGGGCCAACGGGCATCTTCATGGGCTCACCGGTATCGGTGGCGATGAGGCCGCGCTGCAGGCCGTCGGTCGAGGACATGGCGACCGTGCGGACGACGCCGCCCGGAAGCTGGCTCTCGACCTCGAGGATCGTGCTCAGATGACCGATCGGGGTCTCGGCCTCGACCGTGAGCGCGTTGTAGATCGGGGGCACCGCGCCGTCAAACTTGACGTCGACGACAGGGCCGATGATACGCACGATGCGACCATCACCGGCAGTCGTCTTCTTGGTGGCTTCCTCGACCGCAAGCTTTACGGTGTTATTAGCCATTACTGTTCCTCCAATGCTGAGGCTCCGCCGACGATCTCGTTAATCTCGGTCGTAATCGAAGCCTGGCGCACGCGACTATACGTGCGGGTAAGGGTCGAGATGATCGCGGTGGCGTTTTCCGTCGCGGAGTGCATGGCCTTGCGGCGTGCACCCTGCTCGGCAGCCGCCGAATCGATCAGGGCCTGGTAGATGACCGTCAGGATATAAGACGGCACAAGCTTGCCGAGAACATGCTCGGGAGAGGGCACGAACTCGAACGTGGACGAGATGCGCTTAGGGGCGTCGGTCTCGTTCTTACGCGGACCGTGGGCCATAGCGATCATCTCGGGGTCGAGCGGCAACAGATGCTCGACGCGAAGCTCCTGATCCACGCGATTCTTGGCGTGGTGGTAGACAAGCTCGACACGGTCAAGCTCACCGGCACGATACGCATCGCAGATATGAGAGGAGATCATGCGGGCCTGATTGAAATCGGGCTCAGAGGAGTTGCCCTCAAAGTGCATGACGACGTTTGCGCGGTCACGGAAATACGTGGCCGGCTTACGCCCGCACGCGATGATCTCGCACTCGATGCCGTCGTTCGCCCAAGAAGCGGCGAGCTTTTCGGCCGTGCGCTCCACCGTCGTATTGAAACCGCCGGCAAGGCCGCGGTCCGAGGCAATAACGACAATCAGGCCATGCTTGACGCTCTCATGCTTCTGCAGCATGGGATCGGTGCCCGAACAGGAGGCGTCGCCGGCGACCGTCAACATGACGTCGGTCAGCGCCTCCTTATAGGGCTCGGCCTGCTTGGAGCGATCGAGGGCACGACGGATCTTGGCCGTAGAGACCATCTCCATCGTGCGCGTGATCTGCTTGGTCGTGGTAACCGAGGAGATTCGCTTCTTAATGTCGCGAAGGTTGGCCATGGGGCTTAGTTCTCCTCTGATCCAGAAACATCCGAATGGTGCTTGGCCATGAACTGCTGCTTGAAGTCGCCGATGACGCGCAAGAGCTCAGCCTTGGTGTCATCATCGATCTTCTTGGCGCGAACCTTATCGAGCAGCGAGCCAAAGCCATTGTCCATGTACTCGATGAGCTCGGCACGGAAAGGCAGCACGTCGGCAATCTCCAGGTCATCCAGGAAGCCCTCGTTGCCAGCGAACAGCGTAACGATCTGCTCGCCAACCTCAAACGGCTTGTAGCGCGGCTGCTTCAGGAGCTCGGTCATGCGGGCACCATGGGTCAGCTGCTTCTGAGTAGCCTCGTCGAGGTCGGAGCCGAACTGCGTAAAGCCGGCGAGCTCCTGGTACGAAGCGAGGTCCAGACGGAGGTTACCGGCGACCTGCTTCATAGCCTTGGTCTGCGCGTCGCCACCGACGCGGGACACGGAAATGCCCACGTCGACTGCCGGGCGCTGACCCTGGAAGAAGAGCTCGGACTGCAGATAGATCTGACCATCGGTAATGGAAATGACGTTGGTCGGAATGTAGGCCGAGACGTCGCCGTCCTGGGTCTCGATGATCGGCAGTGCCGTCATGGAGCCGTAGCCGTTCTTCTTGGACATCTTGACGGCACGCTCGAGCAGACGAGAGTGCAGGTAGAAGATGTCGCCAGGATAGGCCTCGCGTCCGGGCGGACGATGCAGCGTCAGCGACATCTGACGGTAGGCCACGGCCTGCTTGGACAGGTCGTCGTAGATGACGAGCACGTGGCCGCCGGGATTGGTCTCGCTGGCGGGCTTGCCGTCCTCGCCGTTGTACATGAAGAACTCGCCGATAGCGGCACCGGCCATAGGCGCGATGTACTGCATAGGGGCGGAATCGGCAGCGGTTGCCGAAACGATGATGGTGTATTCGAGCGCACCGTGCTGAGCGAGGGTCTCGCGGATGTTGGCAACCGTGGAAGCCTTCTGGCCGACGGCGACATAGATGCAGACCATGCCCTTGCCGCGCTGGTTGAGGATAGCGTCGATGGCGATGGCGGTCTTACCGGTCTTACGGTCGCCAATGATGAGCTCACGCTGACCACGGCCGATAGGCACCATGGAGTCGATGGCCAACAGACCGGTCTGAACCGGCTCACACACCGGGGTACGGTCGATAACGCCGGGGGCCTTGAACTCGATGGGGCGACGGTGCGTGGCGACGATGTCGCCCAGGCCGTCGATGGGCTGGCCGAGCGGATTGACGACGCGGCCGAGCATGGCGCGGCTCACAGGGATATCCATAATGCGACCAGTGGTGCGGCACTCGTCGCCTTCCTTGATGGAGTCGACGGCACCGAACAGAACGGCGCCGACCTCGTCACGGTCAAGGTTCTGGGCAAGGCCGAAGACGGTCTCACCGGTATCGGAGCTCTTGAACTCCAGAAGCTCGCCTGCCATGGCGCTCTTGAGGCCGGAGACGCGCGCGATGCCGTCGCCTACCTCGTCGACCGTTGAAACCTCATGCGTATCGACCGTCGCGGAGAGGCTCGTGAGCTGCTCCTGCAGTTTCTTGGCGATATCCTGGGCATTGAGGGTTTCGGACATTAGGCTTCACCTCCGTACGAATTAGCAGAGTTTGCGAGGGTCTCCTGCGCGATGCGCAACTGCGTCTTGACGGAAATGTCACGACGCTCGCCGCGGGCCTCGAGCACCAGGCCGCCCACGATAGACGGGTCGACCTGCTCGATAAGGAATACCTTGCGGCCGAAGTCCTGCTCGCATTTCTTAGTGATGGTTTGACGCAGCTCGTCGTCGAGCGGGATCGCCGTGGTGACGGTCACGCCCACTACATCCTCGTCTTCCTCGGCAACATACTTAAAGGCAGCTGCCACCTTGGGAAGAAGGTCGAGCTGGTCGCGCTTGGACATGGTGTCGAGCACGGCGATGATCTCGGGGCTGGCAGAAGCCAGGCGCTCGATCATCTCGAGGTCCTCGAACACATGGTTCTCGGCCTTAGCGGCTTCCAGAAGGGAGCGCGCGTAGGTCTCGAGCACCTTGTCCTGATAGCGGCTAGTCGGCATTCAGGCTACCTGCTTCCTGGATGTAGCGCTCGATGAGCTTCTTCTGCTCGGCCTCGTCCTCGAGTGCCTCGCCCACGATCTTGGTGGCGACGGCAACGGACAGGTCGGCGATGGAGCTCGCGGCACCGGCGTAGATGGACTTGCGCTCGTCCTCGACGGTCGTATGGGCCTTGGCGATGATCTCCTCGGCCTCCTTGTGAGCAGCCTCGATGATACGGGCGCGCTCGGACTCGGCGTCCTTACGGGCCTCGAGAACGATGTCGGCAGCCTGACGACGGGCGTCGGTGACGATCGAGTCGGACTCAGCGCGCTTGGCGATAGCCTCCTGCTTGGTCTTCTCGGCCTCGTCGAGGCTCTCCTCGATCTTCTTGCCGCGCTCCTCCATGGTTTTCATGATGCCCGGCAGGGCGACCTTGGCCAGCACGATCCAGATGATCAGGAAGGCGATAAGCGCCGGGATGAACTCCGCCATCTTAGGGATGAGGATGTCCGCACCGGCAGCGCCGTCCTCAGCGAACGCGGAAACCGGCATGAGCAGCGCGGCCGCGGACGCGGAGAGTGCGATCGCGCTCTTCTGGGATGAAAGATTCATACTTGACGCTCCGTGCTATTTAACGATCAGCGCGACAACGAAGCCGATCAGAGCCAGAGCCTCGCCGAAGGCGGAGCCCATGATGAAGACGGTGAACACGCGGCCCTGGACCTCAGGCTGACGGGCCATAGCACCCGTAGCACCCAGAGCAGACAGGCCGATAGCAAGACCAGCGCCGATAACACCGAGACCGTAACCGATAACTCCCACGATTCCTCCTTTGTCGTGCGTGTCTTATTTCACGCAGGATAACCTTTTTATAACTGCCGGGCTCCATGGGTACGGGCACCGGCGGTTTAACGAATTGCCTTACCTTTAAGGCGCGAACGGAAGACTACTCCTCCTCCGCGACCTCCTCTGCCTCGGAGACATACACGGCGGTAAGGACCGTGAAGACGTAAGCCTGGATGGCGCCGACCACAAGCTCGATCGCATAGATCAGGATGAGGATGGCAAGCCAGGCCAGCGAAGGCAGGGCGCCGACGGCGTGGGCCGCGGAAACCTGCTGAAGCAGCGGCTGCATGAACATGCTCGCCATGATGGCGAACGAGCCCATGACCACGTGTCCTGCGAACATGTTGCAGAACAGACGGACGGCGAGCGTGATGAGGCGCAGGAAGGTCGAGAAAAGCTCGACGACCCACACGAGCACGTTCATCGGGAAGCTCACGCCCTGCGGGGCGAGGCTCTTGATGTAGCCAATCACGCCGTGAGCCTTGCATCCGTAGTAGATGAAGTACACGAAGGCGAAGATGGCGAGCGCGGCGGTGGAGCCGATTGCGCCGGTGCCGGGCTTCATTCCCGGGATCAGGCCGATCATGTTATTGATCAGGATGAACAGGAAAAGCGAGCACAGGAACGGGAAGTGCTTCTTCCAGTTCTCACCCACGACGCCCTTGCCGATATCGTTCTCGACGTACTCGATGATGTACTCGAAACCGTTGACGAAGAAGCCCTTGGGAACCAGGGTCTGCTTCTTCTTGAACACGGCCAGGACGATCAGGAGCACGATCGTGGAGACGATCAGCCAAAACGAGTACTGCGTGATGCCGCAGCTCAGATCGCCCACGACAGGGGTGGAGCTGAACTCGCTGACCAGATGATTAATCTCATCAGGCAGCTTTTCAAAAATTTCCACGACTTACCTTTCGACCTCATGAGGATCTCGCAGCGCCTTGGCGACGCGAACCGTGCAGGCGGCCATAAAGGCCACGAAGCCGATCGCCTCGCCCAGGAGGAACATGCGAAATGCCTCTCCGAACAACACAAACACAACCAAGGTAAAGACGAGCAGGGCGATTGCCGAGACCACCAGACTCACCATACCCTTGAGCATGTCCGCATTCTGCTTATCGTCAAGAACCGGCTTGAGCGTAAAGACAAAGGGAAGGAAGGCAATTGCGCCCGCGATGGCGCCTGCAACGATAGCGAGCAGATCGGCTATCTGAAACACTGGCGTCCTCACTTTCCTTTTTAACGCTTCACAGAACAGTTCCCGCCAAACATTGGTGACTATTGTACGAGCCAATCGCTAAAGTACAACCGAAAAAGCATCGGTTAATACGCACCTGTTCGTTTTCTTAAGACCTTCTTTATGCCGCAGGTACGGTAATACGTTTTTCTCGAACCCTGCAGGGCAAAACGTCCGTTAACAGGAGTGCGCGCGGTCGCCTTTTGTTCGTCCGCGCGCACCGTTTCTTCGTATTTGCAGCCGCGGCCGTCTTAGCCCAGCGACTAGAGCGTGCCGTAGATACGGTCGCCGGCGTCGCCCAGGCCGGGAACGATGTAGGCAGCCTCGTTGAGATGGTCGTCGATGGCGCAGGTATAGATATGCACATCAGGGTCCTTCTCAGTCAGCGACTTGAGGCCCTCGGGGGCCGCGACGATGCACAGCATGCGGATGTCCTTGACACCGCGCTCGCGCAGGTAGCTGATGGCCATCTCGGCCGAACCGCCCGTGGCGAGCATGGGGTCGACGACCAGGCAGATGCGCTGGTCGATATCCTTGGGCATCTTGCAGTAATACTCGTGCGGCTCGTGGGTGACCTCGTCGCGCTCCATGCCGATGTGGCCCACGCGAGCGGAGGGCACCAGGTCGAGGATGCCGTCGACCATGCCAAGGCCCGCACGCAGGATGGGCACGATGGCGAGTTTCTTGCCGGCAAGCTGTTTGAACGTGGCGGTAGTGATGGGGGTCTCGACCTCGACGTCTTCCATAGGCAGGTCGCGCATGGCCTCGTAGCCGTCAAAAAGCGCGAGTTCGCGCACGAGCTGACGGAACTGGTTGGTGCCGGTGTTTTTGTCGCGCAGGATCGACAGCTTGTGCTGGACGAGCGGGTGATCGACAAGCGTCACACGGGACGCATCGTAGGTGACGGTCATGGATTGATTGCCCCTTTCGTTGCGGCCGCAAAACGGCCTTGCTGACAAGGCGTGCAGCAATGTTGCCGCCGCACGCCATGCATTAGTTTAGCGGTTTGTTGTATCGAGCAGCCCATCGCAGCCCTACTGTGAGGTGCTGAGCGAGCGCCTGACTGCATCACGCCAGCCCGCAAGGTTTTGCTCGCGGCGCTCGGCGGACATGTGGGGAAGGAAGGTCCTAACGATCTGGGCATTTTGCTCCAGCTCCTCCAGGTCTTCCCAATAGCCGACGGCAAGACCCGCCAAGTACGCGGCACCGATTGCCGTGGTCTCCACCGTCTCGCATTGCAGCACGGGGATATCCAGCAGGTCGGCCTGGAATTGCATGATGAACTCGTTGCGCGAGGCACCGCCATCGACAGACAGACGCTCAATCGAAAGCCCCACGTCCTGCTCCATGGCGCGCAGCACGTCGTAGCTCTGATATGCCATGGATTCGCAGGCGGCACGTACGATGGTCGCACGGCTCGAGGCGCCGGTCAGACCGCACACGATACCGCGGGCATGCGGGTCCCACCAGGGAGCACCCAAACCTGCAAAGGCGGGAACGAAGTAGCAGCCCTCGTTGTCGCTAATCGAAGCGGCGAGTTGTGCCGACTCGCTCACGCTCGAGATGATGCCCATGTTGTTGCGAAGCCAGTTCATCGTTGAACCGGCGGCAAAAATAGAGCCCTCGAGCGCATAGCTGACTTTGCCGTCCGCAGCGATACCGATGGTGGAGACCAGGCCATTCTTGGATTCGACGATCTCGTCACCGGTGTTCATGAGCATAAAGCAGCCCGTGCCATAGGTGTTTTTGGTCTGGCCGGGATAGAAGCAGCAGTGGCCGAACAGCGATGCCTGCTGGTCGCCCGCCACGCCCATGATGGGCGGCATGTTGGTCATGATGTCGCTCGCGACGCGGCCGTAGTCGCCCGAGCTCCAGCGAACCTCGGGCATCATGGAACGTGGAACGTCAAAGAGCGCCAGCAGGTCGTCGTCCCAATCGAGCGTATGGATATTAAAGAGTGCCGTGCGGCTGGCATTGGTGTAGTCGGTGGCAAAGACCTGGCCGCCGGTGAGGTTGTAGATGAGCCAGGTGTCGATGGTGCCAAACATGAGGTCGCCCGCCGCCGCGCTCTCGCGTGCGCCGTCGACGTTGTCGAGAATCCACTGCACCTTGGAGGCCGAGAAATACGGGTCAAGCGTAAGTCCCGTGCGGGAGCGCACCAGCTCCTCGCAACCCTGTTCAACCAACGCGTCGATCGCCGGCGCGGTACGACGGCACTGCCATACGATGGCGTTATAGATGGGCTGGCCGCTCACGCGGTCCCAGACCACCGTGGTCTCGCGCTGGTTGGAGATGCCGATGGCGGCGATGCGATCGGAATGGATGCCGCTCTTAAACTGAACCTCCATCATCACGCCGATCTGGCTGGCAAGCACCTCCGTGGGATCCTGCTCCACCCAGCCGGGGCGCGGGAAGCTGGTTTTGACGCTACGACGCGCCTGGGCAACGATGCAGCCGTATTCGTCGACAATGGCCGCGAGTACCGAGGTAGTGCCGCAGTCGAGCGCCATGATGTAGGAACCGCCAAAGTTAAACGAGGCATCTTCCATGCCCAGGCTGCCCAGATTCAACGACATCGCTTACACCCTTCTATTGCATCGGGTCGGACAGGACCCGCTCGATCTCTGATGCGGGAAGTGCGCCTTGGCGCAGGATCTGGAGCCCGCCGTGCTGGAACGACACGATGGTCGAGGCGTCGCGACACGGGGTCTCACCGGCGTCGACGGCAACATCGACCCCCTCCAGGATGCGACCCTCGACGGCGGCAAAGCTTGCCGGCGAAGGCGCGCCGTGCGTGTTGGCGCTCGTGCAGGCAAGGGGACTGCCGCAGGCGCGGATGAGCGCTTGGACCACGGGAGAGGCCGAAGCGCGCAGGGCCACGGTGTCGTCGGCAGCGCGCATAAAGGTCGGCACGCAGGGGGCTGCCTTGACCACGATAGTCAGGGCTCCCGGCCAGCATCGTCGCGCGAGTACGCGGGCATCTTCCGGGATATCCACGCCATAGCGGTCGAGTGCTTCGACGCCATCGACCAGCCAAGCGACGGTTTGCGTGAGCTCACGTTGCTTGAGAGTGAAGATACGGCGATAGCCGGTGCCGAGCGCAGGAACTGCGGCGCCATTGACGGCAGCCTGCGGATCGCGCGGCCACGATGGGAATTCGCTTGTATCTTGGGGCACGGCGCCCGAGAAGGCGTTGACTGCCACGGCGACACCGTAGACGGTCTCGGTCGGAATCAAGGCCAGGCCGCCGCGGCCGAGCACCTCGGCCGTGCGCTCGACGGCAAGCCGATGCGGCTCGCGCGTTCCCTCGTATACCCGATAGACCGTCTGCATGTGTATGCCAGCCCCTTACGCTCCGGTGCAAGTTTGTTTACTGTGGGGCATTCTCGCACGAAACATTCAACCTATTTGCCCAGAGCGCATGTTGGTTTGGTGAGCGGCTCTAGTAGTCGGTGAAAGTGAGGGGGTTAATTGAAGATTTTTAGCGCGCAAGCGTAACGGTACGATCGGGAAACTCGATGCTTGCAACCAGTTTTCCGCCGAGGCTCTCTGCGTACCTGCTCAGCGTGTCGAGCCTCATCGAACCCAACTCCCCACGCTCGAGCTCGGATACACGTTTTTGAGAAACGCCCATCGACTGGGCGACCGACGCCTGTGTTAGATCTTTTAACCTGCGAATCTGAGCAAGCTTATAGGCTTCGATACGATCGCGAGTCCTCTCCTGCTCGGCGGTAATGGAGTCGCGTGTTATCCCGCGAGATTCCATATACTCATGCAGTTCCATCTCGATCGAGCCTCCTTACGTGGCGACGGTATATTTGCTCGGCCCTTGGAATGTTGATCGCATACCAACCGTTCCATTTTGCCCTTGACGATCCCGCTCGCGACTTATCACCCGCCAATAGCAATACCGCCTGGCGCTTGGGGTCAAAGGCGAAGAGGATGCGAATCACCTGCCCACCACACGACGTCACTCTCAGCTCCTTTAAATGATGAAGCTTCGAGCCCTTTACGCGGTCAACCAGCGGACGACCAAGGCTGGGACCTTCCTTCTCGAGCACCAAAAGGTCTGCATAAATCTGCTTCAGCGTAGCTTCATCCTGCTCATCAAGCCAAGGTTCAATGTAATCAAGCACGATACGGTACCGATGCAGCTGATTTGACATACCTTTCTCCTTCTATAGTAGAAGTTTTACGGTATATTGCAAGGACAAACTTGCGCAAATGTCTATTTATTCAGCTTAAATACGCTGTTTGGGCTCGGTGACGATGGCTCGAACGATGCGGGGACGATCGGTGAGGTCGTGGACGATACGCACGTCCGAAAGGCCTGCCTGGCGACAGAGCTCGGCCGCGGCATCGAGGGCGCCCTCGTAGAGCTCGCAGGCAAACAGGCCGCCGGCGCGCAGCATGTAAGGCGCCGCATTGAGCAGGCGGCGGAAGATGTCCAGGCCGTCGGCACCGCCCTCGAGCGCCAAGTCGGGCTCAAAGTCCTTGACCTCGTGCGGCAGCGAGCGCATGACGCCGGTCGGGATGTAGGGCGGGTTGGAAACGAGCACGTCGAAGGTGCCCCACTCTTCGCGGGGAATGGAGCTCACCAGGTTGGTGAGACTAAAGGCAACCTCATCTGCCGTGAGGCCGAGCGCGTCGCGGTTTTTGGTGGCCAGATCGATGGCGCGCGGCTCGATATCGGTGGCGGTGCAGGTAACGTGGCCGCGGCGCTCCCAGGCAAGGGAGAGCGAGATGCAACCCGTGCCGCAGCCGACCTCGAGAACGCGGGCGATACGGGTCTCGGCTGGGGCAGGCGCAGCGGCATCCTGAGCCGAAGCCGTCTCCTGGCCGGCACCCTCGATGGCGATGCCGTATTCGTCGAGCTCGGGCTCGGCGGCTTCCGCGGCTTCGGCTTCTGCTGCCTGCGCGGCGGCTTCCTCGGCCTCGCGGTCGGCCAGCTCCTCGGCATAGGCGCGGCTGCCCAATACGTCGCCGCCTAGCGCCGCCTCATCGGCAGCCGTCAGGTTAGCGGCACGGCGCTCGGCGGCCGCGCGTTCGTCTGCCAGCGCGGCCTCGGCCTTGCGTGCCTCCTCGACCTCATCGTTCCAAGGCAGCTCCACGCGCTGACGGGCAGCAGCCTCGGGGCTCAGCACCTCGGCATCCAGATAATTGAGGACTTCCTCGACGAGCATCTCGGTCTCGGGGCGCGGAATGAGCACACCGGGGGCGCACGCGACGTCGATCATGCGAAACTGCGTGCTGCCCGTGATGTATTGCAGCGGCTCGCCCTTAGCGCGGCGGACAACGGCCGCATGCATGGTCTCGAGCTGGGACGCGTTAAGCGTCTCGTCCATACGCATATATAGGTCAATACGCGCCAGGCCCGTGGCGGCGCACAGCAGCCACTCGGCAGAAAGACGGGGGTGCTCCTCGCCGCGCTCGGCCAGGTACTCCTTGGTCCACTCGAGACAACGCTTGATGGTCCAAATCTCGTTTGCCATGGGGCCCTCCCCTCTTAAGCGCCGGACGGCGCGCGAATGTCGGAGCAGATTGTACGCGAGGCCAGCGCTTGGCAAGGGACGATTGAAGACGATTATCGAGAATCAGCCCAGATTTTTGCTTGGAACCTGCCTGAAATGTTCATTCATCGACGTCTAAATCTGCATCCGTCAAGCTTTTGGCAAAGTTGCCCCAAAACTGACCAATATCTAACCAAGAACTTGCCAAATCACTTGACGCGCGACGCATCAAAAAATGCACTGCGACTTCTTGAACGATTTTTTGAGCATTATTTTCAATAGCAGATAAATGCCGCTAATTTCTTTGAGCAGGTAGCCGGCTTCATGGCCATCAAAGCCGATTGAATAACATCTCAAAGCAATGTGCCCAACCTAGTCATTTAAGAACGTCCCCAATGACTACCTCTAAGGCGCCGCAGGTTGAGCATACCGCATCCGGAGCAAGGCAGCGCCGCAGGTAGAGGACGGACAGCGAGCGGGTCGCATTTGAGACAAGGTGACGTGAAACGAAAGGGCGCTGACCTTCTGGTCGCGCCCTTGAAGTTGAACGTCAGATTGTCCAAATGCGGCCCGCGCAGCGTCGGCTGGTCCGCCGTTCGGTAGAACGGCGGAACCTACACAGCCTGTGCCAGCTTCTCGGCTCGCTCGGCGGCGGCGAGTGCCTCGATGACCGTGCCGAGCTGGTCGCCCAGGAGAACGCCGTTGTAGGTGGAATTGAAGCCGATGCGGTGATCGGTCACGCGGTCCTGGGGCTGGTTGTAGGTGCGGATCTTCTCGGAACGGTTGCCGTGGCCGATCTGGCTCTGGCGCTCGGCACCGAGCTCTGCCTGCTGCTTCTCGAGTTCCATCTCGTACAGGCGGGCGCGCAGCATCTGCATGCAGACCTCGCGGTTCTGGATCTGGGAGCGCTGTTCCTGCGACTGCACCACGGTGTTGGTGGGAAGGTGGGTGATGCGCACGGCGGAATAAGTGGTGTTAACGCACTGACCGCCAGGGCCGGAGGCGCAGTAGGTGTCGATGCGCAGGTCGGACTGGTTGATCTGGACGTCGATCTCCTCGGCCTCGGGAAGCACGGCGACAGTTGCCGTGGAGGTCTGAATGCGGCCCTGGGACTCGGTCTTGGGAACGCGCTGGACGCGATGCACGCCGGACTCGAACTTCATGACGGAGTAGACGCGGTCGCCCTCGACCTTGAACTCGATGGACTTAAAGCCGCCGGCCTCGCTGGGGCTGGAATCGAGCACGGTGGTCTTCCAGCCGCGCGATTCGCAGAAGCGCTGGTACATCTTGTACAAGTCGCCGGCGAAGATGGCCGCCTCGTCGCCACCGGCGGCGGAGCGAATCTCGACGATGGTGTTCTTGTCGTCGTTGGGGTCACTCGGGATGAGCATGTACTTGATGTCTTCCTCGAGCTGGGGAAGCTTGTCCTCGTTCTCGGAGATGTCCATCTGGAGCATCTCCTTCTCGTCAGCATCGGTGGTATCGTGCAGCATTTCCTTGGCAGCCTCGATGTCATCGAGCGCGCCGATGTACTCGCGCGAGGCGGCGATGAGGTCGGACTGGTGCGCGTACTCCTTGTTGAGACGCGTGAACTCCTTGATATCGGAGGCGACGGCCGGGTCGGAAAGCTTCTTCTCGAGCTCCTCGTAGGCCTTGATGATCTTTTCGAGCTTGTCGCGCATGGCAGGACTCCTTTAGATGCGTGAAGGTGAAAATCGGCAGAATTGATGGGGCGCGGGGCGCCGCTGCGGGGGTAAGCCCGGCTAGAACATGTCGATCTTCAGATACATGCGCATCCCTTCGCGTATGGGGTACATAGTTGCGGTCTAACCCATACATGATAGCGTGCGCAGGCAAACCTGCATATAACCCGCACGGAATGATTGGTGCAAACAAACCTGACCCCATTGCACCAAGGGCTTGCTTTTTGGCTAGAGCGTTTGGAGTAGAGCGACGAGGAAGCGGATGCCCTGGAGGTAGGCGCGGCGGGTGATGCGCTCGTTGGTGCCGTGGACGCCGCGATCACACTCGTCGTCATCAACCACAAAGGCCGAGAAGCGAATGCACTCAGGGCAAATGCGCCGGTAGTTGGCAGCGTCGGTCGCACCGATCACGGTCGAGGGCACAATTGCCACTGGCTCGAATGATCCGTTTTCCTCCGTCCCCTTTGGATCACGGAAATAGCGGGCGGCGATGGAGCGAACCGCTTCGAGACCGGGACCACCGATGCGCGGGGACGGCGAGGGTTCGGAACTGCCGGGGCCCAGCTCCACTTCGACACGACCGGCAAGGTCCGCCCCGGCAACCGCCTCACGGCAGCGCGCCACAACGTCGGCCACGCTCGTGCCCTCGAGCATGCGGAAGTTGATATTGGCCCACATATCCTGCGGCATTACGTTGGCGCCGGTGCTGCCACCCTCGATCTGCGTGGGCGCGCAGGTGGTCGTCACCAGCGGATAGAGCTTCTTGCTGGCGAGGCAATCGCGGACAATGGCATCCCCGTTGGCGGCAATTTCATCGGCCGTGTAGAGCCCCAACTCGACGAGTTGGGCGGCAAGCAAGTCGGTCGCGCGCGTCGGCCACTCGATATCGCAGATTGCGGCGATGGCACGGCTCAGCACCTCGAGCGAAGTGCCGCCGTAGGGGTTAGACGAATGCCCGCCTTCACTCTTCGTCTTGAGCACGATATCGGCATAGCCCTTCTCGGTAAGGTCGGCATGCATAAGCCAGCCCTCGCCCGCGCCGTACTCGGCAGCCGAAACAATACGGTAGTCGCCCTCGTCGATCAGGTACTCAAGCTCAATGCCGCGCTCCTCGAGCACGCGGCCGATGGCGCCTGCGCCGTACTGCGTAGTCTCCTCGTCCTGGCCAAAGGCGAGCAGCAGGGTGCGCTCGTGCTCCCAGCCGTGCGCCAGCGCATACTCGACCGCCTCGAGAATGCCTGCGACTTGGTCTTTCATGTCGATCGCGCCGCGGCCCCAGATGTAGGTATCGTCCACGTGCCCGCTAAAGGGGGCGTGCGTCCAGTCGGCCTCGGTACCCGGCACCACGGGGACCACGTCCATGTGGCCCATGAGCATAACGGGCTTGAGAGCGGGGTCGGAGCCGGCAAGCGTCACCAACAGCGAATGGTCGATGAGCTCGACCTCGCCCGCCGCGAACACGCGCGGCCACGCCTGCTGCATATAGGCGCGCAGATCGTCGAAGGGCTGCCAGTCCACTGCCTCGGCATCCATGCTCGAAATGGTCGGAAACGACAGCACGCGGCCCAAGCGCTCGCACGCGCCGGCCTCGTCTATATCGGCAAAATCGTCCTCGTGCGCAAAGAAGCGCCAAACCTCGGCCATGACATCCTTTCGATTGTGATGACGAGGGCCGCCCCACGGGAGCGGCCCTGCAACGTAAGCGTTTGCGGTCGGTTATTTGTCCTCGAGATAGCGAGAGAGGAACTCGCGAGTGCGCTGGTGTTTGGGGTTGCCGAAGAGCTCCGCCGGCGCGGCATCCTCGAGCACCACGCCCTTGTCCATAAAGACCACGCGGTCGGACACCGTGCGGGCAAAGGCCATCTCGTGCGTGACGACGACCATGGTCATGCCGTCGGCAGCAAGCTTGCGCATGACCTCGAGCACCTCGCCCACGATCTCGGGGTCGAGTGCGGAAGTCGGCTCGTCGAACAGCATGATCTGCGGATTCATGCACAGGGCGCGGGCGATGGCCACGCGCTGCTTTTGGCCGCCGGACAGACGACCCACGGCGGCGTGCGCGAACTTTTCGAGCCCCACGCTCGTCAGATGCTCCATCGCGACCTTCTCGGCCTCGGTCTTGCTCATCTTTTTGAGCGTAACGGGCGCGAGCGTGCAGTTGTCGAGCACATCCATGTTGTTGAACAGGTTAAAGCCCTGGAACACCATGCCGATGTCCTCGCGGAGTTTATTGATATTGCAGCGCTCGGCCGTAAGGTCCTGGCCGTGGAACCAGATGTGGCCCGCGTCCGGGGTCTCGAGCAGGTTGAGGCAGCGCAGGAAGGTCGACTTGCCCGAGCCAGAGGCGCCGATAATGGTGACGACCTCGCCGGGATTGACAGCGAGGTCGATGCCCTTGAGCACCTCGAGCGAGCCGAAGCTCTTACGCAGGCCCTCGACGCGGATGAGCGGCTCATTTGTCTGTGCGGCGGCCGCAACGCCGGTAGTGGCGGTATCTGCCATGATGATTCTCCTCGTCTTGAGCCTAGTTGGAGCTGGGCAGCGTTGCCGGGGCCTCGGCGCCGAGCTTTTTGCCAAAGGCCTCGAGCAGGCGGCTCGCCACGAGCGTCAGGATCAGGTAGACCACGAGCGCCACGCAGTAGACCTCCATCTGGCGGTAGTACACGCCGGCGACGGTGGTGGTGGCGTACATGAGGTCAAACACGCCGATGACCGAGAGCACCGACGAATCCTTGATGTTGATGATGAGCTCGTTGGTGAGCGCCGGAATCGCGTTTTTAATGCCCTGGGGGAACACGACCTTGCGCATAGCCTGCCACTGCGAAAGACCCAGCGAACGCGCCGCCTCTGCCTGGCCAGGGTCGATGGACTCGATGCCGCCGCGCAGGACCTCCATCATGTAGGCGGTGGAGTTGAGCGAGATAGTAACGAGGCCGGCGGTGAAGGTGCTCCAAATCTGGTTGGCCTGGGCGGTCTCAAAGCCCATGCCGCGCAAAACGGTGAAGCCCGCGTAATAGATGAGCAAGCCCTGGACCATCATGGGCGTGCCGCGCACGATGGTGGAGTAGATGGTCGCAAAGCCGCGGCCGATGCTCTTAAAGAAGCGCACCAGATCGTTATCCACGCGGTCGAAGGTCTGAATACGCAGGAACACAAAGAGCAGCGCCAGGAAGAATGCGATGACGGTGCCGAAGGTGGCAAGTGCGATGGTGATCTCGATACCGCGAATAAAGAAGTCCCCGCTCTTGTAGGTCATGTAGACCAGGCTCGACAAGAAGTCGCTGGGGTTGGAATCCGAGACAATACTCACCTGCACCAGGTCGATAAACGACATGGCACAACGGTCGATAAAGAAAATTGCCGCGATGACGACCACGACGTAGCTGCCTAAGCGTGCGCCACGACGGAAACGCTCGGATGCGAACGGCGACGTTTCGCGATAGTCGTTCCAGTGCATGAGCTTGGTGACCAGCGCCGCCGCCGACACGACGAGCCAGGCCCAAAGGATTGCCCAGAGGCAGTCTTGGAACACGCCCGTAGGCGCCAAGAAGCTCAGCGGCGTAGGATTGCGTTGGCTAAACGCCAGGCCGAGCGCCGCGATAACGCTCGTGCCCAGGTACACATAGCGGTGGTCGGCCTTGATAAAGGAGACCAGACGATTAATGGCTTTCATGCTGCCTCCTTATGCCGGCTGACGGTCGAGGCACGCGTCCCACATTTGGTCGCGCTCCTCTTGGCTAATGCCCTTGAGTGTCTTGTCGATGAGCTTAAGCAGCTTGTCCGAGCCCTTGCGGCAGCCGACGTTTGCCGCGACCTCCTGCTTAAAGCCCTCGCCCTCGGCAAAATGAATGGGGACAATGCCCGGGTTTTGGGCCATATAGCCTTTCTCGTTCTCGGTGTTGTACGTCACAGCGTCACAGGTACCCTGCAGCAGGTTCGAAAACACCGTGGGAACCGAATCGACCGGGTTTTTGTGCACAACGCCCGGAATCTCGTCGATGACGGTATCGAGCATGGTGTCCTTTTGGCCGAGCACCGTGGCACCGCTAAAGTCGCTGAGCTTGGTGGCGTTTTGGTAAGGCGAGCCCTCTTTTACGAACAGGCCAAAGTAGCCAATGAAGTACGGGTCGGAAAAGCCGACCGACTCCTCACGCTCGGGCGTGGCGCTCATACCGGCGATGATGAGGTCGATCTGGCCGTTGTTGAGCGAATCGATAAGGCCCGAGAAGCTCTGCTTGACGGCAACGGGCTCGCCACCGAGGACCTTGCAGACGATCTTGGCGATCTGCACGTCGTAGCCATCGGCGTAGGCTCCCTGCACGTTGTCGATGGGAATGGTGTACTCGCTGGCCTCGGAGACCTGCCAGTTGTACGGGGCGTAGGCCGCCTCCATACCGATACGGATCTTGT
Source organism: Collinsella sp. (assembly GCA_019414325.1). Lineage (GTDB taxonomy): Bacteria > Actinomycetota > Coriobacteriia > Coriobacteriales > Coriobacteriaceae > Collinsella. Next base: position 25,806 of record DXMG01000002.1, read on the forward strand.
CCTTGCCGATAACGGAATCGGACAGGTCGTCGCGACCGCCGCCCGTCGTGGGCTGAACTACTTCCAGCGTGGAGGGGCGCTGGCAGCCGGCAAGTGCGCCGGCGACGACGGTAGCGCTCGCAGCAAGAGCGCTACCCAAGAAGATACGACGGCTGCACACCGGCTGTGGATGCGCGTCGCGTTGTAGTCGAGGTTGCATCTGATGCCTTCCCTGTTGAATCGTATGCTGACGACTTAACAGGATATACGCCAGCGACCAGCAGCGCAGCACAAGCTCGAAAAATTAATAGACACACGGTAGTCATTGGGGACGCCGATGTTTTGGCAATGCCGGCGAGCGACGTCCAGAGCGAACAAGTGGCATGAAAAAGGCAAGGCATGACCAGAAGGTCTATGCCTTGCCTTTTGAATGACAAATTATCGCTCTGGACGGCGCACAGCATCGACCGAGCGGCGGAACCTCTAGAGCAAGGTGACGCTAAAGCTGCGTTTATCGGTAGCGCCGGGAGCCAAGGTGATGGTGTTGACCTTGTGCTCAAAGACATCGTCCTCGGTGTCCATGGTGGTGTGGCCGGTCCAGGGCTCGAGCGCCACAAACGGGGCGTCGTTGGCGGCAGACCACACGCCGATGTACTTAAAGCCCTCAAAGTCGATCTTGACGCCGTGGCCCGACTTGCGGCCGCGCAGCGTGAGCGTGGAGCCCGGGGTATCAGTGAACATGATGGCGTCGTTATCGAAGCTGCGGTGCGTGATGGGCAGCACATCCGAGTTGTCGGGAGCCTTGTAGCTACCCTCGAACGTCATAAGGCCATCGGGCGTGATGACGGGGGCCTCGTTAGTCCAAGCCTCGGTAAACGCCAGCTCGTAATCCTCGAATGCCTCGTCCTCGGCACCGGGAGCGGGCACGTTAAATGCGGGGTGGCCGCCCACCGAGAACGGCAGGTCCACGTCGCCGGTGTTGGTGACGGCAAAGGTCTGCGTGAGGGTGGCGTCGCCGGTCAGGGCATAGGTCATGTTGAGCTTAAAGTGGAACGGGAACGCCTTGAGCGACTCGGGCGTGTCGGTGAGCTCGTAGGTAATGGACGAACCATCCTCCGACACCTCGACGATCTTATGCTCGACAATGCGCGCGATGCCGTGGCGCGCCATCTCGCAGGTGCCGGCTACAGACGTCGCCGTATTGTTGCGCAGCGACCCCACGATGGGGAACAGGATGGGCGCGTGCTTGCCCCAAAAGGCCGGGTCGCCCTGCCACAGATACTCATTGCCGTTGAGGGCAAGGCTCGTGAGCTGGGCGCCCATGGAATCGATGGCCGCGGTGAGGCCGCCGCGCTTGATGGTAGTGATGGTGGACATGCTACTTCCTCCAAAAGTAAACAACAGTGTCGAGGGCTATTGTCCCACTCTTGGCGGCGGGGTTGAGCGGCAGGCGCAGTTATTGAGCAATAGCGTAAAGGTCAAACCCGCCCTGTGGCGCGCTATCGACCGTATCGGGCGCCTGTGAATTAAAGCTCACCGGAACCATGCGCTTTGAGGCGCGGTAACGCGTGCCGTCGGTGGCGACGGGCGGCTCATCGACCGTGAGCTCGTAGTCGCCGGGCTTGAGCTCGATACCGTCACCTTCGGAATTGACGTATTGATACTCGTCTATTGCTTGTCCCTTGAGCGTGCGGCCCACGATATGGACGAGCATTTGGCTGTCGCCGCGGGCGGTGTCCCATGTCGCACCGTCCTTAACCTCGACCGACACATGCACCGAGCGCGTGCGGCTGAGCGATTGCTCGACAGACATCTCGACCTTGGCGGCGTCTTGGCGCTGCTGCTCGACATGACCCCAGATGCTGCCGATTGCCGAGCAGGCGATAACGCCGGCCATGAAGGCGATGAGGATGGGGCCGAGCGGAGAACGGCGGGCCGCGTCTTCCTCGCGAGCCAGGTTGGGGCGATGCGTGGGGGCGGGCGCCTGGGCACCCTGCGCGGGCACGTCGAGAATGCTGAAAGATGCCGTACTGCCGGGGTCGATGTTGTGGCGCGGTTGCGGGGTCTTTGCCGGCGAGATGGACATGTCGGCCGGCTCGCCCAGCGTGGCCGTGGCATCGGCCTTTGCCTCGTCGGCCTCGGCCTGGGCCCAAGCCTGTTCGAAGGTCAGGGGCTCGGCGGGGTCGGGGGCGTTGTCCGGTTCGGCAGCGGCATCGTTGCCGGTCCCGTCCTCGTCGCTCGACACGTCACACGGCGCGGGCTCGTCCCACTCCTCGTCCGGAGCCTCGCCCTCGCTATACCACCATTCAAAGTTATCGATATCCATACGGGGCGCCCCTTAGGCCTCGCAAATAAACACTTGCTAGCCTTATACCCCCAGACAGCGCTGGAGCTCGCATGGAATGTGACAAAGGGACTGCTCCTTTGTCGCATCGAAGTTGCGGTGGAATAGTTCCTGTTTGCACGCCCACTCGAGCTATTTAGGGACTATTTCACCGCAAGTTATTTGAGGGCGACGGGGATTTGGATACAGCAGAAGTCCTCTTGGTGAGACTCGTCGTAGCTCGTGGTGTCCAGGTAGCAAAAATCGAAAGCATTGCCGATGGGCTGGAGCGCGTGCCTGTCCATGCAGGCCACGATGGCGCGGATACCCTCGGGCTCGTACGGCATGCCCCAGCGACTCATGCACAGGTACGCGCCCTCGGGCAGCACCTCGACGCCAATCTCCGCCAGCTCGGCAGGATCGCTCGGCAGTATTTCCTCGGCACCACGCGGCAACACGGCAAAGGAACCGGCACCGGCGATGGGGTCGTCGGAATGCAGCGCCTCGCGACGCAGCATGGCGCCCCAACCGCGCATGGGGCGTGTGCCCGTGAGCGCACGCATGCGCAGAATCGCCCGCATGAGCGTGGGGTGCAGCATCGAGCGGCCACGCTCGATATCGCTCGGGAACTCCTCAAAGACCACGTAGCGGCGCTCGAATTGCTTGAGCTCCGGTTTGCCCTCGCGCTCGCGCCAATAGACCGCCTCGTCGTAAAAACTCAGCCGCTCCTGCACGCTCGCGCGCTCGGCTTTGAGCCCGGCAATCTGCTCGTCGAGCGCCTGCACCCGCGAGCGCAGGTGATCGGTCATCTCTCCAATGTCGAACGTCGAGGTCAGGCGATCGATCTCATCGAGTTCCAGTCCCAAGTCGCGCAGCATGCAGATCAGACGCATGAGCGGGATCTGCGTGGGCGAATAGAAACGGTAGCCTTTTTCGTTAACCACGGCGGGTTTAAACAGACCGATCTTGTCGTAGTAGATGAGCGTTTGGCGCGAAACGTTAAACAAGCTCGCCATCTCGCTAATCGCATACATACCCGTCTGCATAGGTCCTCCCGACACACCCTTTGACACGAAAAGCCCGCCGCCCACAGGGGCAGCGGGCTCAAACACTACTCGTATCCTACCCTAAAGATGCCTATGACCAGCGCTTATAGTTGGCGCACGACACGCCGACGGCCTCGAGTGCCTTGGCGGCGATGTGATGCACCGCCTCATCGAGCGTGGCGGGGCCGTTGTAAAACGTGAGCATGGGCGGCATGAGCATGACGCCCGGCACGCGCGCCAGGCGTGCCATGTTGTCGACATGGATCGCACTGAAGGGCGTCTCGCGCACCATAAGCACCAGGCGGCGCTGCTCTTTCATCTGCACATCGGCCGCACGCAGCAACAGGTTTTCGCTGTAGCCGCTCGCGATGCCGGCGAGCGTCTTCATGGAGCAGGGAGCCACGATCATGCCGTCGACCGGATAGGTGCCGCTTGCGATGGCAGCGCCAATGTTCTTGTTGTCGTAGACCACATCGGCATAGCACGCAAACTCGTCGAGCGTCATGCCGAGCTCCTGCTCGATGGTGATCTCTCCCCCGCGCGTGACGACAAGCGCCGACTCAGCGCCGGCCTGGCGCAGGCATTTGAGGCATTCAAGGCCCAGTGCCGCACCGCTGGCGCCAGACACGCCAACGACAATGCGACGGGGACGAACAGAAGACTCAGGCATGACAACTCCTTAACTACTTGGTAGGGCTACTTACTAGAAGGCGAGCTCGGCGGCCCACTTCTCTTCATCGATCTCCATGAACTGCGAGCGGATGAAGTTCTTCTTGAGGTTAAACGGAACCGTGCAGTCGAAGATGGCCTTGCAGGCGATACCGTGCTCGCGGATCGAAGGATCGAACGCGGGGTCGTTGGACGGATCGAGCACGTGGCAGTGGCAACCGGGGATGGTGATGAGGTCCACGTCGGCCTGGAAGCGCGTGGTCATGGCCCACATCACGTCGCTCATATCGAAGATGTCGACATCCTCGTCGACAAGGATGACGTGCTTGAGCTCGGAGAACGCCGAGAAGGCGAGCATGGCGGCGTTGCGCTGACGGCCCTCGTCATTTTTGCTCGACTTCTTGAACTGCATGATGGCAACGAACTTGCCGCCACCGCAGGGAGCGGCGTGAACGTTGAGCAGGCGGCCCGGGATAGCGGTCTCGACCATCTTGTAGATGGAGGCCTCGGTGGGGATACCAGCCATGGACACGTGCTCGTGCGAAGGGCCGATGCAGCTCTCCATAATGGGGTTGACGCGCGTGGTGACGGCGGTGATCTTGATCACCGGGCAGACCTTGGCGCCACCGGTGTAGCCGGGGAACTCGGGCATGGCGTAGCCGTGGCCGTTGACATCCTCGTTGATGGTCTCGTCGTGCATGAGGTAGCCCTCGAGCACGTACTCGGCATTGGCAATGCACTTCTGCGGAACGGTGACGCAGTCGGCAAGCTCGACGGCGCGGCCGCGCAGGGCGCCGGCGATCTGCAGCTCGTTGAAGCCGAGCGGCGTGGTGGGAGCCTCGAAGCCGCAGCACATGTACACGGCGGGGTCCAGGCCGATGGAGATGGAGATGGGCATATCCTCGCCGCGCTGGCAGTACTCGTCAAAGAACGCACCCAGGTGACGGCTGCCCGGGGTGATCCACATGGCGAGCTTGTCCTTGTCGACGCAGGAGAAGCGGTGGATGGTTACGTCGGACTGGGTGCCATCGGGGCTCGTGCCATAGGCGAGGCCCATGGTGATGTAGGGGCCGCCGTCAACGGGCGTGTTGGTGGGAGCGGGAACGATCTTGCGCAGGTCAAAGCCCTCGTCGGTCGCCTTGTACACGACCTCCTGGCAGTCGACGTGCTTGCCCTCGGCGATCTGCTCGGGGGCGATCAGGTTCTCGAAGCGCTTGCCGATCTCGAGGCCCAGGTGCTCCTCGTCCAGGTCGAGCAGGGCGGCAACGCGCTTGCGGCTGGCAAGCATACCGATGCAGACCTTGGCGTCGTCAAAGCCCTTGACGTTGTTGAAGACCATCGCCGGACCCTCTTTGGTCGGGCGCATGACGGTGCCGCCAGCACCGACGTGACGGTAGACGCCCGAGACCTCGGCATCGGGATCGACCTGGGTGTCGGTCTCGAGCAGCTGGCCCGGCATCTCACGCAAAAAGTCGAGCGCGGAACGCAGGTCGTGGATCTGGGAAGCATCGGTAGTGGACATGGCGTACTCCTTTCGGGAGAGTGTCCGGCGACGGGGTGCCGCCGGACGGGGTAACGTAATGGGGCCGCGGCGCTCACAAATGGAGCGCTCGACCACTCGAAGTTCAAGCGCTTGGCTGCTTACAGCCGGGGCGCTCGACCGCTTACATCAGGCCAAAGAGGTGGAACCAGGCGGCCTCGACCAGCACGACGACAAAGACGACCGCGGTGAGGGGGATGCCCATGCGCATAGCCTCTTTGGAGGTGTAGCCGCCGGCGTCCTTGCCTTCGCCGATAAGGATCGGCAGGTTATGGAACGGCAGGATGTAGTGGATGTTGATGGACGTGAAGACGATGAGCGCCACGGCGAGTGGGCTCACGCTGGAGCCGGCGGCAAAGCTGATAAATGCCGGCACGCACACGCCGAGCACGGCCATGACCGAGCCCATGAACATGTGGATGATCATGGAAAGCGCAGCGACGAGCAGGGCGAACAGGAAGATGTTCTCGGGCACGGAGCTGGGGAGCACGACGTCGGCGATCCAGGCGTTCATGCCGGTGGCACCGCCCACGGAGCCCACGGCCATGGCGGCCGTCAGGAACATGAGGGACTTGATGTCGACAGCGTTCCAGCTGGCGGGAGTGAGGACTTCGCCGATGATGGGCATGGCGAGAGCAACGCCAATGGCCAGGGTGACCCAGCCGATATAGTCGCCCGAGACGGTGAGCCACAGCGCGATGGCGATGACAAGCCACACGATGGTGCGGATCTCCTTGACGGAGAGCTTGCCGAGCGCGGCCTGCTTGGCCACGATCTGCTCGCGATCGTAGACGAGCTCCTTGCTGGGCTTAAAGAGGAAAAGGCCCAGGAACAGGGTGCACAGCAGCGCAACCAGCATAGGCACGCTCATGTACAGGAACCAGTCGACGAAGGACGGGCTCATGCCGCCGGCCTCGGCACTGTACTGCGCAACGAGCGGGTTAAGCGTGGAGTCGCCCGTCAGGAAGAACATGGAACCCGGGGCGGCAGCGGCAAACACGAGGAAGCCGAGCTTGCCCTTGTCGTCGTCACCGTAGCCGGCGGACTCGGCAATGACCGAGACGACGGCGAGGATGAGGAAGGCGCGGGGGAACGGATGCGGGATCAGCAGCGACAGCACAAAGGTGAGCGCGAAGATCGAGATGATGAGCGACTTGGCGTCGCGCACGAACTTGAGCATGAACGCGTAGGCGATGCGCTCGCCCAGGCCCGACTCCTTGACCGCGCTGGCGATGAGGTAGGCGCCGATGACGAGCCACATGGTGGCCTTGGTCCACGAGCTAAACGTGGAGGCGACCGTCGCCGAGATGCTCGCGGCGCCCGTGTCGTCCACGCACACCTTGAACAGGACGAGCAGTGCGCAGTAGAGCAGGCCCACAAAGCCCGGCTGTGCCACGCCGCATGCCCAGAACACCACCGTGGCGAGCGTCAGTGCCAGACAGGTCTGACCGCCGACCGTGAGCTCGACCGTCGAGCTCAGCTCCGCCAAAGGAAGAAACTTCACCAGCAAAAAGACAACGATACCCAGCACAAAGCCAATTTCGCGCTTGGTGATCTTAAACGCCTTCTTTTCCGCTTCCATCTCCCCACCTTTCTTGTTGGGGGCGCTCCGAATTCGCAGCCATGTTGCCGCTTAAAAAGGGGCGCCCGTTATCGGACACCCCTTACGTTGCGCTGTGTTGCGGCAATACAGTCAAGCGGATTTTTTGGATGAGAAGCGATTCCCTAGACAAAAACCGTCACAACATTCGACGCTTTTCCTCGTTTTCGAGATTTTCGCCGAATGTTGTGACGGTTTGGATGTGGCAAAGGGACTGTCTTTTTTACATAGCGAGGGCCGTGCGGATGAATGGGTCGCCGAGGGCCTCGCGGAGCCAGGGGGCCAGCTGCTCGGGGTGACCCTGCAGGTAGCCTTTGAGCTCGGACGGAGCCACGCGACGCACTTCCGAGATCTCCTCTTGGTTGATATGCAGCTCGCCCGGCTCAACATGGGCAAGGTAGACCTCGCACCATTCGCACTCGCAGCGACCGTCGCCGTGGTCCTCGCGGTACACCACGTGTCCGAGGTGCTTGAGCTGATCGGGCTCGCGCGTAATGCCGAGCTCTTCGTTGATGCGGCGCGCCGTGGCGGCCGCGACGTCTTCCCCGGGGAGCGGATGGCCGGCGCAGCTATCGGCCAGCACCCCGCCCCACAGGCGCTTGAGCGGACTGCGGCGACAGAGCAGCAGGCGCGCGTCTTCGCCCCGGCCCTCGACCAAAAGCGTCAGAAATGCCTGATGCAGGATGCCCTCACCAGCATGGGCCTCGATGCGGTCGACGGGGCCAAGCGCCTCGCCGGTCGCAGCATCGACCGCCACGACCTCGACGCCCGCACCGCCCTCATCCCAGCCGGCGCGCAGAATGCGGGCTGCGGCTTCCTCGAGCGCGGCGATGAGCTCCTTGGTGGTGTCGAGCACGCGCTGCAGGTCGTCACCGCTCGCTTGTTCAACATGAAAACCCGTGCTTGCAACTACCGGCACGCCAAAGCGCGTGGCCAGCGCCGCCGCGATATCGTGCGCCGGGATCTCGTCTCGATGGCACGGAACGGCCAGGATGCTCACCGTTGCCGTACGGCCGGGCTCGGGGCGCGGAATGGCCTGCGCCGTGGCGCCCAGGTGCGCAAACTCCGGCGAGCAGGCGTACACCGCCATGCCTCGCGGCGTCACCGTCAGCTGGGCCTCGAGCGCAAACTTGCCCTCGCCCACTGCAACCTTTGTCGTGTGCATACCCATGGGATCTCCTGCCGCCCGCGATGTACCTGAGACCATCTTCGCCTGTATTGCGACTATACAGGCAAGCCCTCCATGTGACAAAGGGACTGCCCCTTTGTCACATTCTGTTAGAGTTGCAGGGATTGAATCCCGCCTATTCATGCGACATTGGAGTGACAGCCTTGACCGCCGCAACCACGCCTAAAAGTAAGCCAACCGCCGCCGCGCTCTCCCCCGCGCGCACCAAGCTCTGCCTGGCGCTGCTCGTGCTGTTGGGATTCTCGCTCGGCTGCTCCGAGTTCGTGGTCATCGGCATCGAAAGCGACTTGGCAACGGAACTCGGCATATCACTTGCCACTGCGGGCCAGCTCATCAGCGTGTTTGCGCTCGTCTACGCTATCGCGACGCCGGTGCTCGCGCTCAGCACGGGGCGATTCCGCCGCTACCAGCTGCTCGTGTGCTATAGCGTCGTCTTTGTGCTCGGCAACCTGGTCATGGCGTTGGCTCCCAACTTCCAGGTGCTGTTTATCTCACGCATTGTCCTGGGCTCTGTCTCGGGTGCGCTGCTCGCCGTGGGCGTGACGTACATCCCTGAGCTGCTATCCCCGCAGCAAACCTCACTTGCCATCTCGGTCGTGTACGGCGCGTTTTCCGTGGCGATGGTCTTTGTGACCTCGATTGGCAAGTTTGTGGCCGACACACTCGATTGGCACGTGGCCATGTACGGCACGCTGACCTTTGCCGTTTTGATCTGTAGCGCGCTCGTGGCGTTTATGCCTCGCGCCGGGCAGACCGATGAGCCCGCCACCTTCCGCGAGCAGGCGGGGCTACTACGCGAGCCGAGTATCATCACCGGCATGCTCATCTTCTTGTTTGGCGTGGGCTCGGTCTACGTATTCTACGGCTACGTGACGCCTTATCTGGAGCAGGTGCTGGGCATGGATACCGTTCAGGCGAGCACCACACTTATGGCCTATGGCGTGTTCTGCCTGATCTCGAACATCCTGGGCGGATGGATCGATGCGCGTTTTGGCATGAAGGCGCTGCTGGTTACGTTTGTGCTGCAGGCGGCGGCACTGCTCGGGCTGTTTGCCGTGGGCGCCGCCATGCCGCTCGCGCTGGTCTTTGTCTTTAGCCTGGCGATGCTCATGTACCTGTTCTCGGTCTCATGCATCACGCACTTTATGGACGTGGCACGCAGCCGCCATCCCAAGTCGATGGTACTCGCAAGTTCGGTTGAGCCCATGGCGTTTAACGTCGGCATCTCGTTTGGCACCGCAGTGGGCGGCGCCGTGGTAAGCAGCGTTGGCATTGCGTACGTGGGCGCAGTGGGCGCCGCGTTCTCGCTTGTGGCCTGGGCCCTCACGCTGGTGACGATTAAGCTGGCTCGCTGGGAGCGCCGTCGTCAATCAGCACGGCCCTCAATACGGGCATAGGGGCAAACATAGCCCAAGGTGGCGAGTAACCGGTGAAAACCGCCCAATATGAGTATGTTTATCCGCCTGGAAGCTTCAGCAGTGCAATTTCGTGTATTTGAGATACACGCTTTTCTATTATTTCGTGTATTTCAAGTACATGAAATCGTACTAAACTATGTATCTGAAGTACACGAAATTGGAAAGGCGGCCCCATGCGCAGATCAATCGAGTCCGTTATCGAATCATGGGCGACAAAGGACGCCTCACGCCCCCTCCTCATCCGTGGTGCGCGACGCGTAGGCAAAACGTACGCTGCCGAGGAAATCGGCAGGCGAATCGCCGGCGATGCGTTTGTCAAACTCGACTTTCAGACCGATCTTGAGCTGATCGCTCCGCTGTTCGATTGTCCCACCGACGACGTTGACACCATCGTGGCGCGGATTTCAGACTATAAACGCGCCCCCATTCGCAAAGAAACCACCTTCATCCTGTTTGACGAGGTGCAGCTCTGCGAACGGGCGCTCAACTCGCTTCGCTTTTTTTCGGGTTCGGGCTGGCGCATATGCGCGACCGGCAGTCAGCTCGGCGTCGCCACGCGCAAACGTAAGCTGCCTTTTCCCAGCGGCGTTCGTCAAGAGACCATGCATCCTATGTCGTTCGAGGAGTTTCTCTGGGCGCTCGATGAGGAGCAGATGGCCGATGCCATTCGTACCCACGCCGGCACGCTCGAGACCTACGCCGCGCACCAAGCCGCGCTCAGCCTGTTTCATCGATACCAGATCGTGGGCGGCATGCCCGCCGCCGTCAACGCATATCGCAAGACGTTATCCATCGAGGATGCGCGCGTCGAGCAGCGCGAAATCAACGAGACCTATACCGCCGATATGACCGACCCCGAAAACGGGATCAGCGGCGTGGCGGCACGCAAGGTCTGGCGCTCCATTCCGTCCCAGCTGCTGAGATCGTCCACAAAAAAATTCAAGTACTCCGAGGTCGAACGCGGAGGCCGTCGCGCCAAGCTTATCGAGCCGCTCGACTGGCTCGAAGGCGCCGGTATCATATCGGTCAACAACCTGACCGAAGGCATCGAGCCTCCCCTCGTTCCCTTCGACGACGAAGATGGAAGTTTCTTTAAGGTCTATCTTCTCGATACCGGCCTCATGTTCTACAAACTCGGCATCAACCCGAGGCTCTGGCTCGACCTCAAAGAAGATTCCGCCATAGCGCTATCTTCCGACTTCCGAGGCGCCCTGGCGGAAAACTCGGTCATGCAAGCATTTTCGGGTAACAGCTTGCAGACGTATTACTGGGTGCCGCCGTCGTCTTGGAAGACGACCGGCGAGCTCGATTTTCTACTTCAGACCGACCGTATGGAAATCGTGCCCGTCGAGGTAAAGTCCGCACGCAACGTGCGCGCGAGAACCCTCGGGTCGTTCATGGACAAAGCCCGATCGCCATATGCCTACATTTTGTCCGAGAACAATTTTTTCCGCAGCGAAACCGATGACGGGCGCGAGCTACGCCACCTCCCCTTGTACGCAGCGGGCTTTATTGGAGCAAACTGCCTCAAGAGCAGTCTGTAAGCCCTGCACGACCGCCTAGAAAGGAAACCGCTCATGCAACGCATACTGTTTATCTGCCATGGCAACATCTGTCGCTCGACGATGGCTGAGTCGGTGTTTACCGAGCTGGTGCGGCGCGCCGGGCGCGCGGGCGAGTTTGTCATTGACTCCGCTGCGACCTCGACCGAGGAGATCGGCAACCCGCCACACCACGGTACCGTTGCCAAGCTGCGCGAGGTCGGGATTCCCGTCGTCGCACATCGTGCACGTCAGGTGCGTCGCGCGGAGTATGGCGACTGGGACCACATTGTCTATATGGACGACGAGAACGCGCGTGGCCTGCGTCGCATCTTTGGCGACGACCCCGACGGCAAGATTACGCGCATGCTCGATTGGACCGAGCGCCCCGGCGACGTGGCCGACCCCTGGTACACCGGCAATTTCGATGCCACCTACCGCGACGTACTCGACGGCTGCACCGCTATGCTCGAGCAGCTGTAGGCAATCGAGGTCGCGGGCCACGCCTTTGTCACATCCGGGACTAGCCCTAGACCGGCTTGACCTCCAGCTTTATCCCCTCGGCGCAGGAGTCGCCCAAAACATCCGAAAGGGCCCAGGTCGCATATAGCGGCAAATAGAGAACCGCTCCGTTGCGCTCAACGTTGCCTCTCGAGAAAACAATCCCGAGCCTTACGCCATATTCAGCCGTATCAAGCACATGACCGAGCGCAGCGTGCGCGTGGTAATAGGAGCCCGATTTAACCTCGATCGGAACAGCCGTCCCATCCGGTCCATCGACCACAAAGTCCACTTCACCGCGCTTTTTTGTCTGATAGTAGTAAAGCTGGCGATTTTGGGCAGCCAGCTGCTGGGCCACCACGTTTTCGTAAATGCCGCCCAGATTGGGCTCCTTGCTATCAAGATACGCCGCTTGGGCGACTCCGACGGGGTAGCGCGCCATCAACATGCCCGTATCCGATTGATATAGCTTGAACTGCGATGGCCGTGCCGTCTTGAGCAAGGGCGATTTTGGCTCGGTTACGATATCGGCTTTGAGAGCAACGCCGGCATCGACAAGCCATACAAAATCTCGCTGATACTTCTCGTAGTGAGCCTTGGGGTCAATGGAATTGAGCACGAAGCGCTTGTTTTCGCCCTCGAGCATAATAGGGAGCTGATCGTAAATGCTCTGCACCTGAAGGGCTCGCCCGCTTGCATACTTGGAGATATCCCGCCGGTACTGTTCGTTGAGCTCTGACTGTAGCTGACGAACAGAGGCAAGGTCGCCCTGCGTGTCAAGGAAACGCTGCACGACCTCCGGCATTCCGCCGACAACGGTATAGGTCCTGAAGTTTGCCATCATCGCGTCATGAATGTAATCAGGAACGGGCCTCTCGCTGATACACGCGTCACGTATCGTTTGGCGAGCCCCCTCGCTCACCCCGGTTGCCCAGCAAAACTCCTCAAAATCGAGCGGGAACATCCTAAGCTCGTGGACATACCCCACGGGATAGGACCTGACGCCCTTGAACTGAGTCCCGAGCATTGACCCCGAAAACGCCCAGCGGCACCTCCCGTCCTCAACAAGGAACTTTGCCATCGTCATGATGTCGGGGGCCTCTTGGACCTCATCGATAAACACGAGCGTTTTGCCTGGCGCAATCGACTTTCCCGAAAGAAGCGTCACCCTGCTGATGAAATCATCGGCATTCCGCGCCTCGAGAAGAGCATCTTTTGCCTGGCGGTTTTCCATGAGGTTAAGCTCGATGTAGGTTGCATGGTTGGCTTTGCCAAATGCGCGAATCGAATAGCTTTTGCCAATCTGGCGAGAACCCGTAATGAACAAGGCCTTTTGCTCGGAAGACTTCAGCCAACGCTCCAGCTCTGCCGCTATTTTCCTGCGCAGCATAGGCTCTCCCCTCGGTGTCATCGAATGAAATGCAAAGTTTTATATGCTTGATTATCGATGAAACGCAGAATTTTTAGAACCTAAAATCGGATGAAATGCAGAGATTTGAAATTATAAGCAAAAGAAGGGGCATCGCCGGCGAATGTGTCAAAGGGGCTGCCCCTTTGTCACATTGCGCTCGACTACTCGTCAACGATCTCGGCAAGCCAGACGTTCAGCGTATCGACCTCGGGGCAGCAGAACTTTGCCGCACCAGGCTCGTTGCCAGGCACGGTTCCGCCATAGCGCAGGATATCGATATAGGGAAAGCCCACGTGACAGGCCATAGCGCACATCTTGCCGCGGTCTCGATCGAAGTCGAAGACGTCTCCCGGCTTGTGACCATGGTGACAACGGCACGCACCCAGCTGGTCCACGCAGCTCACGCGGATACGCGGACGCTTGCCACGCGGCGCACCGAGCGGCCCGTTCTCGCCCGCAGGCTTGACGCCGCCCTCGCCGGCGTTACTCATGGTCGATCACATCCAGGCAGGCCTCGATGGGAAGGCCGGCCGACTTGTCTTCTTGGTCGGCATTGCGCTCGATAAGCTCGGCCACCACACGCATGGCGTCGGTCGTCGCACGCTGTAAGCTCCAGCCGGCCATAACGCGACCCACGAGCACCGACGAGAACGTATCGCCCGTGCCCGGGAAATACACCGGGATCAGCTCAAAGGGAATCGTGAAGTACTCTCCCGCCACATGGTCGTAGCCGATGACGGCACTCGCCCCGTCGACCTTCGCGCTCGTAATGACCACCGACTTGGCGCCCAGCGCGAGCATGGCGTCCACGAGCGCACGAGCCTCATCGGCCGTAATCTGCTCGGCCATAGGCGTATCGGTGAGCAGACACGCCTCGGTATAGTTGGGCACCGCGTAGTCGGCGCACTCGACCAGGCTGCGCATAAGGCCGATGGTCGATTCGGGCACGCCGGCGTAGAGCCTGCCGTTGTCGGCCATGATGGGGTCGACGAACACCTTGGTGCCTTTTTGCGAACGGCGGTGGCAAAAGTCCGAGATGATGCGCGCCTCTTCCTCGGTCACGATAAAGCCGGTCGAGATGGCGTCGAATTCAAAGCCGAGCTCCTCCCAGATGGCAAGACTCTGACGCACGTACTCCGTGGTGTCGTGGATGTAAAACTTGGGGTAGTTGAGCGTATCGGAAACGAGGGCCGTCGGCAGGTTGTGGATACGGTAACCCATGTGCGACAGCACCGGCAGCATGGCAGAAAGCGCGACCTTACCGTAGCCGCACATATCGTTGATCAGCAGCAGCTGAGTGTTCTTCATGAGTGTCCCCCTTGGGTCGGGTGCGACGCGACGGCGCCATAGTGCGACTAAGTGTAGCGCAGGGGGCGTTGCAAGCGGGCGCAGGCGCCGAGGAGGGCACATTGTTGCGGAAAGGTTACGGAAATGGGAGGCAAAATCGCGGCGGTAGCGGCACAGTAGCTGCCATCTATTTACTACCATTCCAAAACTATGCCGGATTACTACGATAAACCGTTAGCCTCCAACCACAACGAATTGCACTCCGGCAAAACCGCAGGTAGACAGCTTGTGATTTTACGAAAAACAATGCCGAGGTCTGATATTTCGAATTCATCGTAGTAATCCGGCATAGTTTTGGACAAAGCAACTTCGAAAGGGTGTCACCGCAGCCCAAAATGATTCGTTTTCCTCCGTCCCCCACGGATCACTCAACAAGAGCGTCCCCAACGACTATCCCAACAAGGGCAACGCCGATGTTTTGGCGAAGTCAGCGAAAACCCGTCAGAGCGAGCAAGGTGCCTTGAAGCAAGGCGGCATTGACCTTCTGGTCATGCCGCCGAAGTTGAAAGGCAGATTGCCGCTCTGGCGGGTTTGCAGCGTCGAGCCGTTGCGCGGTTTGGCAAAACCGCGCAACCACTAGTTTGGTACCTTGACATTCATTTCTCATGCTCCTAGATTGGTTAGGCACAAAACAATTCCACTACCTAACTAAAGAAAGGAGCAACACTAATTCATGTGCGATGAACCTCTTAACCTTTGTTCGCACGAGCCCGGCGGCGACCCGTCACAGCCGGCGGATGTACCCGAAGCGGTCAGTGCCGAAGACAAACTCGCCAAGCGCATCCTGAGCGGCCTGGGTTTTTGCGGCCATTACATGCATTTTCATGGCGGAGGCGTGTCCGGCAAGGCGCCCATCATCTGCCTGCTGGCCAAGCAGCCCGGCGGCGAGATGTCGCAGCAGGAACTCGGCATGCACTTTGACCTCAAGCCGGGGTCGCTTTCCGAGATCCTGTCCAAGCTCGAGGTCAACGGTCTCATCGAGCGCAGCCGTAACCCCAAGGATCGACGGCAGCTCACCATTCGCCTGACCGAAACCGGCCGGGAAAACGCCCGCATCGACCAGGCGGCCCGCATCCGCTTTAGAGAACGGGCCTTTAGTGCCCTCACTCACGACGAGCGCGAGCAGCTCGCCGAAATGCTCGAGAAAATCCGTGTAACCTGGGAGGAACTGGATGATTAAAACCCTCATGGGCAGCATCCGCGACTATATGAAAGTCGCTGTTGCCACGCCATTGCTCGTGCTTGGCGAGGTGCTCTGCGAGATGCTGATTCCATTTATCACCGCCAACCTGATCGACGCCATCAAAGACGGCGCCACCGTAGCCGAGATGCTTCCCACCGCGGGCTTTTTGGTGCTCATCGCGCTGACGTCGCTTGCTTTTGGTGCCGCCGCCGGCGTCACCTGCAGCCATGCGAGCTGCGGCTTCGCCAAGAACCTGCGTCACGACCTGTTCTACAAGATCCAGACGTTCAGCTTTGCCAACATCGATGAGTTCTCGAGCTCCTCGCTCGTCACGCGCCTGACCACCGATATCAACAACGTGCAGCAGGCCTTTATGATGATCATCCGTATCGCCGTGCGCGCGCCGCTGGTATTGATCTTCGCCTTTACCATGGCGTTTATCATGGGCGGCAGCGTTGCCATGGTCTACCTGGTCATCATTCCGCTGCTGGGCTTTGGGCTGTTCTTTATCATCTTTAAGGTGCGCCCCATCTTCTCGCGCGTGTTCCACAAGTACGATGCCCTTAACGAGTCCGTCGAGGAAAACGTCACCGGCATGCGCGTGGTTAAGAGCTACGTGCGCGAAGACTTTGAGAAGGAGAAATTCGCGACCGCCGCACGCGACGTCCAGATGGACTTCACCCGCGCCGAGAAGCTGCTCGCCTTTAACAACCCCATGATGAACATCTGCGTCAACGGCGCGTTTGTCGTCATCATCTACCTGGGATCCAAGCTCATCATCACGAGCCAGGGCACGCTGTTCGACGTGGGCCAGCTCTCCTCGATCTTTACCTATGGCTTCGCGATCCTCATGAGCCTGATGCAGCTGTCGATGATCTTTGTCATGGTGACCATGGCCGACGAATCGGCGCACCGCATTACCGAGGTGCTGGCCGCCGAGCCCACGATCGCCGATCCCGCCGAGCCCGTGCTCGAGGTTGCCGACGGTTCCATCGACTTTGACCACGTGAGCTTTAAGTATTCCGCGCATGCAAAGCGCCAGGCGCTCGACGATATCGACCTGCACATTAAGAGCGGCGAAACCATCGGCATCATCGGCGGTACCGGCTCGGCCAAGTCCACGCTCGTTAACCTCATCGCCCGCCTGTACGACGCCACCGAGGGCACCGTGCGCGTGGGCGGCATGGACGTGCGCGACTACGACTTGGACGCCCTGCGCCACCAGGTGGCCATGGTGCTGCAGAAAAACGTACTGTTTAGCGGCACCATTGCCGAAAACCTGCGCTGGGGCGACCCGAACGCCACCGACGAGGAAGTCCGCGAGGCGGCACATCTGGCCTGCGCCGATGAGTTTGTCGATGGCTTCCCCAAGGGCTATGACACCTGGATCGAACAGGGCGGCTCCAATGTTTCCGGCGGTCAGAAGCAGCGCCTGTGCATTGCGCGCGCCCTGCTGCGTCGCCCCAAGATCTTGATCCTGGACGACTCCACCAGCGCCGTCGACACCAAGACCGACGCCAAGATTCGCGCAGGGTTGGCAAGCTATCTGCCCAACACGACCAAGCTCATCATCGCCCAGCGCATCAGCTCCGTGCAGGACGCAGACCGCATCATCGTCATGGAGGGCGGCCGCATCGCGCAGATCGGTAACCACGACGAGCTGCTTAAGACGAGCGAGATCTACCGCGAGACTTTTACCTCGCAAAACAAGATGTCTGCCGAGGGCGAAGGGGCCGTCGAGGCCGACACCGAGGCATCCGTAACGCAAGCTCAGACCCAGGAAGGAGGCGAGGCACATGAGTAAGGCAACGACCGCTGAGCGCGCGCTCAACCGCAAGGGTGGCACCATGTCGCGCCTCATCAAGACGCTCTTTGGCTTCTACCCCGTGCTTTTGCCCCTCGTCGTCGTCGGCGTGGTACTCTGCGCCATCATCAACTCCATCGGCGCGACCTTCCTTCAGAGCGCTCTGCAGATTATTAGCGAATCGTGGCAGTCGGGCGATTGGGAAGCCGCACAGCCCAAGATCGCACAGCTCGTGACCACCCTCGCCTGCATCTACGGCGTCGGCATCCTGTCCTCGCTGTTCTGGAACCGCGCCATGGCCATCGTCACGCAGGGCTCGCTCGAGAAGCTGCGCGAGAAGATGTTCAACCGCATGCAGGACCTGCCAATTCGCTACTTCGACACGCACCAGCGCGGCGACATCATGAGCCACTACACCAACGACATCGACACGCTGCGCCAGATGATCAGTCAGTCGCTGCCCAACCTGCTCATGACGACCATCGTCATCGTCACGGTGTTCTTTATCATGCTGTACTACAGCGTGTGGATGTGCCTGGTCATTGTGGCCGGCGTCGCCTTTATGACCTTTATGACCAAGCTGCTCGGCTCCAACTCCGCGCGTTTCTTTATTGCGCAGCAGACCGAGCTCGGCGTGGTCGAGGGCCATATCGAGGAAGTCATGAACGGCCAGAAGGTCGTCAAGGCATTCTGCCACGAGTCTGCCGCCGAGGCCGATTTTGACGAGCGCAACGAAAAGCTCTTCGAGGTTTCCCAGAAGGCCAACATGTACGCCAACATCCTCATGCCTATCCTTATGAACCTGGGTAACCTGCTCTACGTGCTGGTGGCCCTTGCCGGCGGCATTTTCCTGGCGCTGGGCGTGCCCAACCTGAGCATCTCGGGCATGGCGCTGTCCATCGCCGTCGTGGTGCCGTTCCTCAACATGACCAAGCAGTTCTGCGGACAGATCGGCCAGATCTCGCAGCAGATCAACGCCGTAGTCATGGGCCTCGCCGGCGCCGACCGCATCTTTGAGCTTATCGACGAGAAGCCCGAGGCCGACGAAGGCTATGTGACGCTCGTCAACGCGCAGGTGAACCCCGACACCTGGGAGTTCGAGGAGGCCGACCACCACACCGGCATGTGGGCATGGAAACATCCGCACCGCGCAACCGGCGAGATCGAGTACGTACCGCTGCGCGGCGACCTGGTCATGGACAACGTCGACTTTGGCTACACGCCCGACCACGAGGTGCTGCACGGCGTGTCCGTGTTTGCCAAGCCGGGCCAGAAGGTCGCGTTTGTCGGCGCCACCGGTGCCGGCAAGACCACCATCACCAACCTCATCAACCGCTTCTATGACATCGCCGATGGCAAGATCCGCTACGACGGCATCAACGTCAACAAGATCCGCAAGGCCGATCTGCGCCGCTCGCTGGGCGTCGTGTTGCAGGACGTGAACCTGTTCACCGGCACCGTGATGGATAACATCCGCTACGGCAACCTGGATGCCACCGACGAGGAGTGCATCGCGGCTGCCAAGCTCGCGGGCGCTGACGACTTTATCACCCGCCTGCCCGACGGCTACGACACCATGCTCACCGGTAACGGCGCGCAGCTGTCGCAGGGCCAGCGCCAGCTGATTTCGATCGCACGCGCCGCCGTCGCCGATCCGCCGGCAATGATTCTGGACGAGGCCACATCGAGCATCGACACCCGCACCGAGGCTATCGTGCAAGCGGGTATGGACAAGCTCATGGAGGGCCGCACGACGTTTGTCATCGCACACCGCCTGTCCACCGTGCGCAACTCCGACGCGATCATCTGTCTGGACCACGGCCGCATTATCGAGCGCGGTAACCACGACGAGCTGATCGCCAAGCGCGGATACTACTATCAGCTCTATACCGGAGCGTTTGAGCTGGAGTAGTTCGGCTCGCCGAGATGGCCGATTTGCCGCTCATTCGTCGGGCACGACCCTAATCAATGCCCTCCTCTTTCGCGGTAAATCGACTCATCTCAACGACCCAAACAAGATGCGCCGCAACGAATAAAGCCTCCGCAGCCACACGAGCCGCGGAGGCTTTTCTATACCTTCTATTACGGGCTTACCGTTCCTCGCGTTGCGGCCCGGCTGCCTCGGCTGTCTTTACGCGGTTCTTGTCGATGTACATGTTTTTGTCGGCCTGGGAAAAGAGTTCACGCATGGTAGGCGGCTCGTCAAAATCACTGGAAAGCGCGTAGCCCACCGCATAGCTGATAGGCATGTCGGGGTGGGCCCCGGAATACTCGTTCACGTTCGCACGAACCTGAGCGAGACAGGACTCCACGGCAGCCCGATCGGCATCCCACAGCACCGCGATAAACTCATCGCCGCCGTCGCGGCCCACAAAGCAAGTCTCGGACGCCACGCGCCCCAGCTGCCGGGCAAAAGAACGGATGTATTCGTCACCCTTCTCGTGGCCAAAGGTGTTATTGACCGTATGCAGATTGTTAAGATCGAAGACGCACAGCGCAACGGGCGCTTCAGCGGAAACGGGCTGCTCCTGCCCCAAGATCTCCTCGCACTTGTTCTTGTTGGGCAGTCCCGTGGCTTCGTCGAGATAGACTTTGCTCTGCAGTTCGCGATTGAGCGCGGCAGTTCGCACCGCGCGAACAAGCTCGACCGCAAAGGTCGTCACCAAGCCCATGATGTCGATGATCACCAGGCCCTCGAGATAGTTGAGCGCCGACGCCTTCTCCTGAGAGTAGTCCTCTGCGAGTCGCGTAGCATCGTCGCAAATGCCAAAGAACTCCTCGCTCATGGCGATAATGTCAGTGTTCTCGTAGCCGACTTCGCGCACGCGGACGATCTCGGCGCAAAGCTCATCAAAATAGTTTGCAAGCTCGGTCATCTTTGCCTGATACTCATCGTCGTCGAGACGGACGAGGTTGAGGTCGTCACTTCCGTAACGCAAACCGTTGATGTATGAATCCACGGCTTTGAGCAGGTCATCTTGAGGCTGGCCCGCATCCTCGAGCTTAACGATTCGCTGCGTGGTACCGCGCACCAGACCGGCGTAGTTGACCACGCGCGCCGTGCCCTGGATATCGGAGACGAGCAGCATGACATTGATGAAGAAGAAGATGAGAACTGCCGTGAGCACCATCATGAGCAGGCGCACCGCCTGGCTGGCCTTCTTGGCAACAGAAGTATTCACAAGTTCAATCCCCTAAATGACAAAAAAGCAAGTAGCACGCAGTGTGCTGAAATTCACGTGAAGTCAACTCTACCAGATGATTTTTCTAGGACGGGGATTAAAGAATCATCGACACGATAGCTATTTGAGGAGTTGGGCCATGGCGTTGACGAATTTTTGGACTTGGAGGGCGGGCTCGAGCGGGTAGTGCAGAAAGACCGGTACTTCGCGACCGCACAGGAACGGCACGCCCACAAAGGCCGGGTGCACCCCCGACCACGCTCCGCAGGTGAGTACCGCGTCGCCCTTTTCCTCCGCCTCGTTAAAGAGCGCAAAGTCGAAGCTATCCACGTCGATCACGTCCACGCCGCCGTCTGCTAACAGGTCGATACGCAGGCTGTCCATGGCATCGTTGCCGTGACGGAGCACGCACAGGC
This sequence comes from Collinsella sp., assembly GCA_019414325.1. Taxonomy (GTDB): domain Bacteria; phylum Actinomycetota; class Coriobacteriia; order Coriobacteriales; family Coriobacteriaceae; genus Collinsella. The sequence continues at coordinate 46,955 of DXMG01000002.1, forward strand.
GCATGCCTTCCAAGTCGGCGACCGTGATGCGATTTTTGCGCGCCAGCGGGCTCGTGCGCGGCAGGTCGATATAAAACGGCACGTTGACAATGCGGAGCTTTTGGCAGGTGTCGCCCCAGCGTGGGGTCGAAAAACTCGACTGCACTACATCGACCTCGCGGCCCAAGCTGCGCATGACGGTCTCGCGCTCGTCATAGAGGTCGCTCACCGGCACGATCTCAAATCGCAGCGACGGTTCCAGCTCGTGCACACCCGTCCACATCGAAAGCGTCTGGCGCCCCGGGCACATCATCGACACGCCCAGGCGCACGGCACCGCCATCACCCGCCGCGCGTCGGGCGCGTCGCAACGCATCCTCGGACTGGCGCATGATCGAGCGCGCGTCGTCCACCAGCAGAGCGCCCGCCGGCGTCACCTTGACGCCCGAGTGCGAGCGTTCGAACAGCGTGATGCCGAACTCGGCCTCGAAACCCGACACCTGCTTGACGAGCGCCGGAGTCGACACGCGCAATTTTGCCGCCGCACGCGAGAAGCTTCCCAGCTCCGCGGCGGCCGATATGGCCTCAAGTCGTCGATCGTACACGTCAATCTCCCGTTTTCGCGTCTGTGAACGCATGGCGCCACAGGGGGTTGTTTTCGCAGGTCACGCGCTCAATTGAGAATAAACTGCATCGCACAGTGTAAACCTACGGTTAACACCATTCTAACAAATATGCAATTCACCTGCGCAAATGCAAAGCATACGATAACCTGCGAAAACCACGTGGGTCGATTAATGGGAACGGCCCACCGGGAGGCACAAGAAGGGAAGTTTCTATGAGCAACTGGCTTAAGCTCGAGGGCGATGTTTGCGCCGTGACCGGCGCACTCGGCGGTATGGGCGTCGAGATTTGCCGCGAGTTCGCCCGCAACGGCGCCAACGTCGTCCTGCTCGACCTGGACGAAGAGAAGGTCAAGGCCGCAGCCGCCGACCTCGCCGCCGAGTTTGGCATCCACGCCGAGGGTTACAAGATGAACGCCACCGACGAGGCCGAGGTTCAGGCCGCCGTCGACGCCACCATCGCCGACTTCGGCCGCGTCGACGTCCTCGTCAACACCGCCGGCATCCTGCGCTTCGCCGCCATGGAGGACCTGCCGCTGAGCGACTGGGAGCAGGTGCTCAACGTCAACCTCACCGGCTACTTCATCACCTCGCAGCGCTTTGGTCGCGAGATGATCAAAGCCGGCCAGGGTCGCCTGGTGCACATCTCAACCGTTGCCAGCCACTCCCCCGAGACGTTCTCGGGCGTGTACAGCTCCACCAAGGCCGGCGTCAACATGATGTCCAAGATGCTCGCCGCCGAGTGGGGCCCCTACGGCGTGCGCTCCAACTGCGTCGAGCCCTGCTTCGTCAAGACCCCGATGTCGGCCAATTTCTACGCCGACCCCGAGGTCGAAAAGAGTCGCAGTCGTCTGATCGCCACGCGTCGCATCGGCGAGGTCAGCGATATCGCCAACGCCGTCATGTTCCTGGCGTCCAAGCGCTCGGACTTTACCACCGGCGACGCTATCAAGGTCGACGGCGGCTTCTCCAACATGATGGGCGACCTCACTGCCAAGCCCGGCGGCCGTCGCGCCTATGCCGACAACTACCTTAAGAACAAGGGCGTCGAGCTTTGGTCCGATGAGTCCGGCGTCGCCAAGCCGACCGACCAGTAAACCAACCTAACAGGGAGGCCCGCGGATACGCCCGCCCCTCCCCCGCATCGATCAGAAAGAGTCCAATGGCTTCCACCAACTCCAACAAGGGTCGCGCCGTCGTGCTTTCCGCCGCGTGCGTCACCATGTTCTTCATCAGCTCCATCGCGCTGTATTCCGTCGTGAGCAAGAACCTGCTCGCCGTCTACCCCGAGTGGTCGAGCGCCCTTACCTGGGCTTTCCCGGTCTTTCAGACCATCATGGCCGTGACGGGCATCTTCGCCGGCCGCATCTCCGATAAGATCGGCCCGCGCAACGTCGTGATCGCCGCCGCCGTGTGCTACGGCGTGGGCTGGTTCATGTCCGGCACCGTCACCGAGTCGTGGCAGTTCTACCTGTGGTTCTCGCTCGTCGCCGCCGTCGGCAACGGCCTGGGCTACAACCCGGCGCTCACCACCGGCCAAAAGTGGTTCATCGACAAGAAGGGTCTCGCCTCCGGCATCACCCTGGCCGCTTCGACCGCCGGCCCCGCCGTGCTGTCCCCGGTGCTCGCCTCGCTGCTCATCCCGAGCCTGGGCATCTTTGGCGCCCTCAAGGCACTCGGCGTCATCTTCTTTGTGACAATCGCCGCCTCCGCCCTGTTCCTGAAGGCCCCCGAGGCCGGTTGGCTGCCCGAGGGCTTCGAGGCCCCCAAGGGCGGCGCGCATGCCGGCACCTTCGGTGACCTCACCCCGGGCGAGATGGTCAAGACCCCGCGCTTCTGGGTCCTCATCGTCACCTTCGCCTTTGCCGCCACCGCGGGCACCCTGCTCGTGGGCAAGGTTGCCTCCATCGCCGCCGTCCAGCTCTTCGCCGACCCCACGAGCGCCGCGGCCGTCGCCCTCGGCGGCGTGGTGGTCTCTGTCAACACCTGCGCCAACCTGGTCGGTCGTCTGTCCTTTGGCCAGATCATTGACAAGCTCGGCGCCTATAAGTCACTGCTCATCAGCCTTGTCGTCACCATCGTCGCCCTCGTCATCATGTCGATGAGCTTTACGCAGAGCATGTTCTTTGTGGCGCTCGCCCTGCTCGGCTTTAGCTTTGGCGCCCTGCTCGTCATCTACCCGCCGCTCACCGGCGGCGCCTTTGGCACCAGCAACATTGGTGTCAACTACGGCATCATGTTTTTGGGTTATGCCGCTTCCACCTGGATCAGCCAGCCCATCACCGCCGTGCTGTATCACGCCGAGGCCGGCAGCGCCGCCTACCAGCAGTCCTTCTACGGCGCCATTGTGATCGCCGCCATCGCCGTCGTGCTCACCGTCTACATGATGGTCTCCGACAGCAAGAAGAAGTCCGCCTAGTTTTACCGATGCGACAAAGGGACAGCCCCTTTGTCGCATTCCACCGGTCACCAGTATTAAGGAGTCGAAATGTCTGAGCTCAACCCCGTCCGCATTGCCGTTATCGGCGCCGGCGCCATGGGCCGCAACCACATCCGCTTTGTCACCGAGGAGCCCGAGGCCGAGCTCGTCGCCATCGCCGACGCCTTTGAGGGCGCCCGCGCCACGGCCGAGGCCGCCGGCGTGCCGTTTTATACCGATCCCGCCCAGATGATGGACGAGGTCAAACCCGAGGCCGTCATCATCGCCACCCCCAACGACCTGCACCTGGGCGTTGCCCGCGAGGCTGTGAAGCGCAACATCGTGCCGCTGGTCGAAAAGCCGATCTCCAACGATCTTGAGGATGCCCAGGCTTTCGCCGCCGAGGCCGAGACCGCCGGCGTGCCCGTGCTCGTGGGCCAGCATCGTCGCCACAATCCCTTCGTCAACAAGGCCAAGGAGATCATCGAGTCTGGCGAGCTGGGCAAGCTCACCGTGTCGAGCTTCCACTACATGATCTATAAGAATGACGAGTACTTCGACGTCGAGTGGCGCCGCAAGAAGGGCGCCGGCCCGATCCTGGTCAACCTGGTGCACGACGTCGACCTGCTCCGCTACCTGCTGGGCGAGCCCGTTGCCGTCCAGGGTATGCAGTCCAGCGCCGCCCGCGGTTTTGAGACCGAGGACTCCGCCGTGGTCAACGTCCGTTTTGCCGATGGCGCGCTCGCAAGCATGACCATCTCCGACGCCACCGCCAGCCCCTGGAACTGGGAGGCAACCGCTCGCGAGGATCCGCAGTACCGCCCCTTCGACGCCGACGCCTACTTTATCGGCGGAACCTTGGGCGCTCTGTCGCTGCCCCGCCTGCACCAGTTCTCCTACGACGGCGCCTCCAACTGGCACAAGCCGCTGCAGATGGAGATTCCGGCCGTGGACCCGGCACTGCCGCACAAGATGCAGCTCAAGCACTTTGTGAAGGTTGTCCGCCGCGAGGTCGAGCCCGTCGTAACCCCCGCCGATAATGTCAAGACGCTCACGCTTCTCAACGCCATCAAGGAGGCCGCCGAGACCGGCCAGCTCGTCGAGCTGTAATGCCTTAAGAGCGACCGCGGCAAAACCCCATGCCGAGCCCCTCGGTCCGCCACAAACAAGCCCCCTCTTCTTTGCCCCGCGAGCAGCCTCCTGCTCGCGGGGCATTTTGCTACCTTGCCGACGATTTTTCTGGGGCGAGGGCTATTTTGTACCTAAGTTTGATTCGTTTGCCACGAAATGCGCCTATCTACTACGTTTAACCAATCGCCCTCAACCATACCGAATTTCGCGAAATAAAAACCGCAGGTAAACGTCTTGCCGATTTTCGGAAAACCCAGGTATGGTCAGCCCCTACGGGTAAAACGTAGTAGAAAGGCCGTTTTCGTGGCGCGGTCCCAAAACAGCCTTTTGGGACGGGTGGTATCCTTGGTAGCTCTGTGCTGCAAACGCACCTTAAACGCAAGGAGTCCCATGGATCTTATCGCCCAGCTCGCCCGCGAGCTCAACCTTAAGGCCGCCAACATCGAGGCGGCCGTCAAGCTCATCGACGAGGGCAACACCATCCCCTTTATCTCGCGCTACCGCAAGGAAGCCACGGGCGGCATGGACGACGTCGCCCTGCGCGCACTCGACGAGCGCCTGTCCTACCTGCGCAATCTTGAGCAGCGCAAAGAGGACGTCATTCTGCTCATCGACGCCCAGGGCAAACTCACACCCGAACTCGAGCGGCAGATTCGCGAGGCCACGCAGCTCCAGCGTGTCGAGGACCTCTACAAGCCCTACCGCAAAAAGCGCATGACCCGCGCGCAGAAGGCCCGCGAGGCAGGCCTGGAGCCGCTCGCCAACATGGTCATCATGCAGGCCTCGGCCAAGGGCAGCGCGCTCGACGCCGCCGCGACCTACGTCAACGAGGAGGCCGGCTTCGACACACCCGAGAAGGCGCTTGCCGGCGCCGCCGACATCGTGGCCGAGACGGTGGCCGAGGACCCCGAGAACGTCGCCGACCTGCGCGCCTTTACGCAAAACACCGCCGATATCGTCGTCGAGGCCACCGACCCCGCGGAGAAGACTCCCTACGAGCCTTACTACAACTTTGACGAGCCGCTGCGCCGCATCCCTAACCACCGCGTGCTGGCCATCGACCGCGGTGAGCGCGAGGGCAAGCTCCGCGTGCGCGTGAACGTCGACGGCGCTGCCGCCACGGCGCGCCTCGGCAGCCGTTGGCCCCGACGCCAGGGCGTGTTTGCCCCCATCTTCGATGCTGCCATCGCCGACGGTTACAAGCGCCTCATGGCCCCCTCGCTGGAGCGCGAGGCCCGCGCCAAACTCACCGTCCGTGCGCAAACCGAGGCCATCAACGTCTTTGCCAAGAATCTTGAGGGCCTGCTCTCGGCACGCCCTGTGCGCGGCGCCCGCGTGCTCGCACTCGATCCGGGCTACCGCACCGGCTGCAAGGTCGCCGTCATGGACGAGACCGGCAAGCTGCTCGACCACGGCGTGGTCTACCCCACCAAGCCGCGCCACGACGTCGCCGGCACCAAGCGCGAGCTCGCCCGCCTCGTCAAGAAGGACGGCGTCAACACCATCGTCATCGGCAACGGCACCGCCAGCCGCGAGACCGAGGAAGTCGTCTCGGAGTTCATTGCCGAGCAGGCGCCCAGCCTTCACTACACCATCGTCAACGAGGCCGGCGCATCGGTGTACTCCGCCTCCGAGCTCGCCAGCCAGGAGTATCCCGACCTGGACGTCACCGTGCGCGGCGCCATGAGTCTGGGACGCCGCTTGCAAGACCCGCTGGCAGAGCTCGTCAAGATTCCGCCCCAGTCCATCGGCGTTGGCCAGTACCAGCACGACCTTGATCAGGCCGAGCTTTCGCGTACCCTAGGCCATGTGGTGGAAGACGTCGTTAACCGCGTGGGTGTCGACGTCAACACCGCAAGCGCGAGCCTGCTGGGCTACGTGTCGGGCATTACGCCGAGCGTGGCCAAGAATATCGTGGCCTACCGCGAGGAAAACGGCGCCTTTACCGATCGCCGCCAGCTCAAGAAGGTCCCCAAACTAGGACCCAAGGCATACCTCAACGCCGCGGGCTTCCTGCGCATTAGCGGCGGCAATAACCCGCTCGACGCGACGAGCGTCCACCCCGAAAGCTACGAGGTGGCCACGTCCGTCCTGGAACGCGCCGGCGTTAAAGCCAGCGAGCTTAGCCGTGGCGGCGTACCCGACATCGAGCGCCGCTTGGGCAGCATCTCGGCGCTGGCAAGCGACTTGGACTGCGGCACCCTCACACTCATCGACATCGTCAACGAGCTCAAGAAACCCGGCCGCGACCCGCGCGACGACGCGCCCGAAGTGGTCTTTAGCCGCTCAGCGCTTTCGATCGACGACCTGGAGCCCGGCATGGAGCTCAAGGGCACGGTGCGCAACGTCGTCGACTTTGGCGCCTTCGTCGACGTGGGCGTGCACCAGGACGGCCTTGTGCACATCTCCAAGCTCGCCAACCGCTTTGTCAAGCACCCGAGCGACGTGGTGCGCGTCGGCGACACGGTCAAAGTGTGGGTCGAGAAGGTCGATCGCGACCGCAAGAAAATCTCCCTCACCATGGTGCAGGGGAAGTAGCGCGCACAAAACATGCCACGAGCAGAGGGCCCGGATGTCTCAACGGACGTCCGGGCCCTCTCTTTTGGAAATATAAATTAGAGGATTATTAGATTACAGATTGATCCATAAAGCGGGACGGACGGCGCCAGCCGCGTCGTCCACGAAGTCGCCGTCGGAGTTCACGCAGCCGTCCGAGTAGACGAAGGCCGCGTAGAACGAGCAGTCACCCGGCGAGCGAAGCCACAAGCGGCACACGCTATTGTCGTCCAATGTCCAAGCGCCGTTGTTCACGGCCTGCTGGGTCGGCATGCAGGTACGGTCTTTGTCGGACATAAAGTACTTATTTGCCTCGTCGATGGAAAGCAGCGTGGGGGCGCCGTCAATTGCCTTCATCTCGTTGCCCGTAAAGGCCTGGGAGGCAAAGTCGTTTTCGAGCCACGCCTTGAGCTCGGAGGAGTTCCAGTCGTTGCCGTCATTATTATCCGCATTGAACGCGTGGGCATCGAGGGCCTTCTGGCTCACGACATAGGCACGGTTGCCCTCGACCGCCAGGACGCGCCACTCGATGGGTTCCTTGCCGTTCGAGGTGTCGCCGTCTTGCTCGTAGGAACCGAACTCAACCACGTCGCCCACCTGGCAGCCCTTAAAAGGATTCTTGTTGAACGCGGGGGCGACGACAAAAACGGCGATCAGCACGAGCGCGATAACGCCAGCCACCGCCCCTCCGATGATAAGCGGTAGCCTCTTTTGGCTGCCAGCTTTGTTGGCGGGCTGCGCATTTACAGCTCGTGGCGCGGGCGCGACACCTGGTGCCTCGCTCGAGGCTACAGCCGGATTACCGGTTTCACCTGAGAGGGTCACAGATGCCGTGGGGAACGGGTTGCCGCAGGCGCAGCAAAACTTAGCTTCGTCAACGTTCTTAGTACCGCATTTGGGGCAGAACATGGGGTCTCCTTCCTTTCGCTTTTCACACGTTAAAGCTAGACCCAAGGCAACCAAACTTGTTGCGCAACATGTCCCGAAGGCGAAGATATCCGTGTGAGCGTCGCCCCGCTTGTGTCGCACCCCCTTCTCGTCGACAACAAAAAGGCGCCGCCCCATCAAAGAGACAGCACCAACCTGGGCTCGTGCGGTGCGAGTAAACCGCCTAAAGCAAGGGTCCCCCCTCTCGCGACGTGCAGAATCGCGAGTATTCTGCAAATTCCGCCATTCCGGATGCCCCTCAGAGACGAAAAAACAAGAAACAGCCCCCGTTTTAGCGTCATCAGAGCCAAAACGGGGGCTGTTCCGTGCTTCTGTTAACTGGTAAAAGCCTTTACCTTGCTGAATACTCTCAATTTTGCACGGCGCAGGCGGGGGTACCTTTGTCCACGGCAGAATATGGAGGCCAATCACCAGCCTACGGGCAAGCTCGTATCGGCAGCCCCGGCCTTTCCTTTGCCTAGTGCGACCCTCGCGAAGCGCGTGAGCGATAGGGAAAGGAAAGGCCGGGGCGAACAACCCGCGGTGCAGCCAGTGTTCGCGTTACGGCAGGATATGGAAGCCGAGCGCCGCGATATCCTTGGCAAAGCCGCGCACAGTGTCGAGCGAGACCTCGTACGGGTCGCGGCCGATGTTCTTGCGCTTGGCAAGGATGCTGTTGGATACCGTAATGATCTGGCAACCGCAGGCTTCTGCCTGGTAAATGTTGATAAGCTCGCGCGTGGACGCCCACAGGACCTCGCAGTTGGGTTGAGCGGCGGCCTTCTTGACCGACTCCGTCATAAACGGAATGGGATCGACACCGGTATCGGCGATACGGCCGGCAAAGAGCGAGATGATGGACGGCGTCTCGGCGTCTCGGCGTCAACGGCCTCGACCATCTCATCGACCTGCTCGGGAGTAAAGATGGTGGTGACGTTGACCTTGATGCCGTCGGCCGAAAGCTTGCGCACTAACTCGGCGGTGGACTCGCCCTTGGTGGTCACGCACGGAATCTTGACGTAGACGTTCTCGGCCCAGGTAGCGATCTCGCGGGCCTCGACCTCCATGGTCTCGACGTCGTCGGCAAAGACCTCAAACGACACGGATACATCGGTGATGTGGGCCAGGACCTCCTTGGCAAACGCGCGGTAATCCGTCACGCCGCCCTTCTTCATAAGGGACGGGTTGGTCGTGAAACCCTGAACGTTGCCGTTCTCGTACATGTCGAGCATGCCCTCGAGGTTTGCAACGTCAGCGAACACCTTGATTGCCATCTGCCTGATTCCTTTCGTTTGCACACGGGCATTGAACTGCTAAACACTTTACCTACGTTTATCAAGGCGTGAGCTGCGGGTTTTTATCTTCTCGGCGAACGGTTTTGCAGTTTTATCATTTTTTTATCGACACCCCAGCGGCAAAACGTTTTTGCTGATCATTGCGGTTGAGTCCGTTCGCAGCGCAGAGACAGCGCTTCACCGGCGCGTTTTCACAACCACTCCAAAACAAAAAGCGGTGACGCCTCATTTGAGACGTCACCGCTTCCGTGTAGGAGCCGGTTATCGGAGCTCCGCCCGATTAGGGCTTAACGTATGCCTGGATTACTCTTCCTCAACGTGGTTGATCACAGCACCCTTGGTGTGGATGAAGTTGGGGACGAAGGCGACGATCAGAAGGACAGCGAGAATCGCGTAGACACCAGTGGTACCGAAGGCCTCGGCAGCGCGGCCAAGCGTAATACCAATGACGGAGAAATCGAAGTCGCCGAACGTAGTGTTCTTGAAGCCAAAGACGTCAAGAACGGGCAGGAGCAGGGCCGGGGCAAAGGTGATGAGCAGGCCGTTGACGAAAGCACCAAGAGCTGCGCCCTTGCGACCGCCGGTAGCATTGCCGTAGATGCCTGCGGTAGCACCGCAGAAGAAGTGGGGAACCATGCCCGGGATGATGAAGATGCCCAGGGTAGCGCCCACGATGAACATACCGACCACGCCACCGATAAAGGAAGCGACAAAGCCGAGGATAACGGCGGTGGGAGCATAGGGGAAGAAGACGGCGCAGTCGACGGCGGGGATGGCACCGGGGATCAGCTTGTTGGAGATGCCCTGGAAAGCCGGGACCAGGTCGGCGAGGATCATACGAACGCCGTTGTAGACGATGGTGACACCAACGGCGAAAGACAGAGCACAGGTCAGGGCATAGACGATTACATTGTCGCCGCCAGCGGTCTTGGTAACGACCGCAGGATCTGCGATGTAAGCGGCGAAAGCGGTAACCAGGTAGAAGAAGGCCATGGTAAGAGCCGTGGAGATGGTAGTGTCGCGCAGGAAGGCGAACTTCTCGGGAACCTCGATCTTCTCGGTGCTGTTCTCCTCGGCGTCCTTAGCAAAAAGCGTACCGACTGCAGCGGAGATGTAATAGGCGAGTGAACCGAAGTGGCCCATGGCGATTTCATCGCCATCGGTAACCTTCTCGGTGAAACGCTGACCAACGGCGGGAAGCATAGCGCTCACGAGGCCCAGGAACATGCCGCCCACGATGACAAGCTGAACATCCTGGAAGCCAGATGCCTGCAGAACGGCAGACAGCAGGCAGGCCATAAACATGCTGTGATGGCCCGTCAGGAAGATGTACTTAAACTTGGTAAAGCGGGCAATGATAATGTTCACGACATAGCCGAGAATCAGGATCATCATGGTCTGAACGCCGAGGACGCTCTGAGCCATCGAAACGACGACCTCGTTGTTGGGCACGACGCCGGTGATGTGGAAACCGGTCTCGATGAAGGTACCCAGCGGAGCAAGGTTCTCCTGAACAACAGCGGCGCCGGCAGACAGCATGATGTAACCAAGAATGGGCTTCAGGGTGCCCGTCATCACCTTGTGGGCAGGACGCTTAAGCGCGACAAGGCCCACAAAGGCAAATAGACCCATAATCCACGCTGGCTTGGTCAGAATCGATTGGATAAACTCAAGTATGGGAAGGATGGCTTGCATCTGCGCTTCCTTTCTCTCTAACGTGGGCGCGTTTCCCTCTTCCACAGGGAACCGCCCTTTTTTGTGCCGCTTTAGGCGTTAGCGGCAGCCGCCTTGATTGCCTCGAGGGCGTCTTCGCGGATCTTCTTCTTGTTCACATAGCTGCGAACGATCACAACGTTGCCGTGGAGCTCGGGAGCGAGTTCCTTAACGGTGATGAACAGATCCGGATTTGCGGAAGAAGCACCGTTCAGGTCCATAGACTCAACGTCGGCCTTGATGCCCTCCTCCTCGCAAAGCTCCTCGACTTTGCCAGCGAGCATCAGGCTGGACCCGATGCCGTTTCCGCATACGGTGATGATATGCATGGCAACCTTCCTCTCCTACACGTGACGGTTTTCCGTCTATCCAAAAGCGGCGACGCATCGCCGTGCCATTAAGGCCTAAAAGAATGAACGCATGGTCTCCAAAACCTGCTCGGGCGTATCGCATGCGCTGAGCTTGGCAACGCAGTCCTCGTCCTCGAACATCTGCGAAAGCTCCGCCAAGCAGCCAAGATGAGCCTTGGGGTCGGGTGCGCAAATACCCACGAGCACGTGAACCGGATCGAAATCCTCGTGTCCAAACGCAATGGCAGGGTCAAGCGTGACGATACAGATCCCCGCTTCACTCACATTGCCATCTGCCTGAGCGTGGGGCATGGCGATGCCCTCTTCCAAGACCATATAGGGGCCGAATTTGTGAACCGATGAAATCATGGCGTCAACATAGCTCTGGTCGCATTTGCCAGCGTCTACGAGCAACTTACCGCATGCCCTGATCGCTTCCTCCCAGTCGGAGGCCTCGACGTGGCAGGCAACAAGCTCGGGCTTAAGAAGATCAGTCAGCATGCTCGTCCCCTACTCCTCGGGCAGGATGTGAAAACCAAGCGCCTGAATGTCGCGGGCAAAGCCCTTGACCGTATCAAGCGAGTACTCAAGCAAATCTTTCCCGAAATTCTTGCGTTTGGCAAGAAGGGCATTGGGGACCGTAATGATCTGGCATCCAACGGACTCCGCCTGGAAGATATTGAGGACCTCGCGCGTAGACGCCCAGAGAACCTCGGCAGCAGGCTTAACGGCAGCCTTCTTTACGGACTCCGCCATGAGGGGCAGCGGATCGACGCCGGTATCGGCAATGCGACCGGCAAAGATGGACAGAATAGAGGGGGTCTCAGCAGAGACGGCATCGACAAACTCGTCGACCTGCTCGGGCGTGAAGATAGTGGTGACATTCACCTTGATGCCGTCGGCAGAAAGGCGCTTGACCAGCGCGGCAGTGGACTCACCCTTGGTGTTGAGCGCCGGGATCTTAACGTAGACGTTGTCTGCCCAGGTTGCGATCTCGCGAGCCTCGGCTTCCATACCCGCCTCGTCGTCGGCGAATACCTCAAAAGAGACCGACACATCAGTAATGTGCTCAAGAACCGTCTTGGCAAAAGCGCGGTAGTCGGTCACGCCGCCGGCCTTCATAAGGGAAGGATTGGTCGTGAAGCCCTGAACGTTGCCATTGTCATGCATGTCAAGCATGCCCTCGAGGTTAGCGCCGTCGGCAAACACCTTGATCGCCATGTTCGGTCCTTTCTCATCTAACACTATTGCTATCGAAAGCCTTCTTCTTTGTTTCAAAAGCTTTTCGGTTTTCTTTTATAAACTATTTCAAAAGCTATCGAAAGCTCAATTGTCAACTTTCCGCGAACGGTCGAATATCGGGCGTGAACGTACTTCTTTTGGGCGGCACCTTCAGAATGAGACTCTTTATAGCCCGTTTACGTGCGAACTATCTGCTACGCATGCATTTGTGACATGCCATTCCGTTCTTTTGATTCATTCGAATTTGCCTTGTTCTTTTCATATCGATACGCTATATTTCGATTACGAAAGGCGCATCTTTTACCTTTTGTTCAAAAGGAGCGGCATATGGCATCTACTTCCGACCTTTCACCGGCCGAGCGTCAGCGATTTATCATGAATTGGCTGGCCGAAAAGCCAAATATCTCGGTATCCGACATCGTTCGCCGTTTTTCGGTTTCGGAAGTCACCGCACGGCACGACCTCATCTCGCTGGAATCCGAAGGCAAGCTGCGTCGCGTACGCGGCGGAGCGGTATCGCTTTCTCGCTCCAACGCAATCTCGTATCCCGAGGAGCGCATCAATGTCCAAGTCGAGGCCAAGGAGGCCATCGCCGCAACCGCAGCAACTCTTGTTGATGATGGCGATGTTCTGGTAATTGATATCGGCACCACAGGCTTTTACTTCGCTAAGGCCCTCATGGACAAGCGTGAGATCACCATTATCACCGGCGATCTTGCAATCGCGAACTACGCCAGCTTCAATCTCCCCAATGCTTCGGTAGTGCTGCTGGGCGGCTCCGTGCGCAAGGGGCACCTCTATCTCGCGGGCGCACTGACGCTCGACTGCATGAGCAAACTACATGCCGACAAGGCGTTTGTCAGTGCCGACGGATTCCACCCCGACCACGGTTTTACCGTCGAGCACGACTTCTCGGCCATGATCAAGCATATGTACCTTACCAACTCAAACCAGGGCTACATGATGGTTGACCAGGGAAAGTTCAACAAGACCAGTTTTTATCAGTCCGCGCAGATCGATGACCTCGACGGCATCATCGTTGATGGAGACGACGAGGGCATCATGACGGCGGCGATCGAGAGCAGTCGCAGCCATCCCAAGCTCTATATTGCAAAATAGCTCAAATGGCCGGGTCGCCCCCACTGCGGGCGACCCGGCCATTTATTAAATCAACCCAAAATGCTGCATCGCTGTGACGGTGCCGTCGTTCGCGACATCGTCGGTCACGTAGTCGGCGACCGCCTTGACCTCGGGCATGGCGTTACCCATGGCGACAGCTGTCTCGACCGCAGCGAGCATGCCCAGGTCGTTGCCCGAATCGCCAAAGCCAAAGGTGCGCGCATTTCCCGCGCGACCCAGATACTCCAGCGCCCGCGCCACGCCCACGCCCTTGTCGATGCCCTTGGGGCTCAGCTCGCGATTCTGACCACCGGTGTTGCACAGCTCAAACTCGCGCTCGATAAAGCCGTCATCGTTGGCTACGCGAGTCAGGTCGCACGCGTTAATGCACACCTTGCCTACGCGCAAGCGGCCATCGACGCGCATCTGATCAACACCATGCACCACGCCGGCGCCTAGCAGAAATGACTGTTCGACACCAACTGGCTCAAGTGAATAGGTGGCACCGTTCGTCTCGAACAGCGCCTCGCCGCCCGCCACAGTAATGCGACGCGCGAGCTCCACGACAACGTCCTCGTCAAAGCAGTCCTCATGGACCACGCGGCCCTCGACCTCGAGCGTCGCCCCCGCCATGGCAACGATACCCGCCGGGTTCAGTGCACGCAGGCCATCGGCAATCAGCCACAAGGGGCGACCCGTGCAGATAAATGCCCGGTGACCCGCATTGCGCAGGCGACCAAATGCATCGACAACGGTCTTCGACGGATGGACCGCATTGAAGTCCTTATCGGTCATATCGTCGGGATCGAACGACGTCAGCGTGCCGTCCACGTCAAAAAAGAGCACGGCGGAATCGGGGCACGCATCAATCATATGGGTTCCTTTCGAGGATAAGAGCAAACGAAGCATCCATCATATAATGGAGCGACGCAACCAGAGAGGTCACCCATGGAATTTTACGCAAGCTGCCCCGAGGGCTTTGAGTCCGCACTCGCCGACGAGCTCAAGTGGCTCGGGCTTTCGCATGTCCGCCGCCTGAAGGGCCGCGCTACGTTTGAGGGCGAGCTCGAAGAAGGCTACCGCGCCTGCCTGTGGTCGCGCCTGGCCAGCCGCGTGTTTGTGGTGCTTGGGCGCTTTGAGGCGCAGGATGCCGATGAGTTGTACGACGGCGTTTACGACATCGCCTGGGAGAGCATCGTCCGCCCCGGCGCCACCATCGCCATCACCGCCCGCGGCGTGACCGAGCAGCTGCGCAACACACGCTTCTCGGCCCTGCGCGCCAAGGACGCGCTATGCGACCGTCTGGCCGAGACCACGGGCCGTCGCGCCGATGTCGACGCCGCCGATCCCGACGTTCACCTGCTGCTTTCGCTGCGTCAACGCCGCGCGAGCATCAGTCTGGACCTTTCGGGTGACCCGCTGTTCAAGCGCCTGCCGCCCGCCGCGACCCGCGCCGGCGAGGGCGCGCACGTGTTGCGCCCCGACTACGCCGCCCTGGTGCTGGCGCAGGTCGGCTGGACCGCACTGTGCGAGCGCGAGCTGACGGCCGACGATTACGAGAACGAAGCCCTGCCCACGCTGGTCGACGCCTCGTGCGCCGGCGGCGGTCTGCTGTTGGAGGCCGTGAACATTCTGACCGACCGCGCCCCGAGCGCCGCACGCGAGCGCTGGGGCTTTGAGGGCTGGCAGCTGCACGACGCCACTCTGTGGGAGCAGCTGCTCGCCGAGGCACGCGAGCGCGAGGCTGCAGCGCGCGAGCGCCAGGCGCGCATCGTGGCCGTAGATATCGACCCCGCCGCCCGCAAGACCGCCGAGCGCATGGTCAAGTGTGCCGGCTACAAGCGCTTTGTCGATTTTTGCGCCGCCAAGTCCGCCACCGTACTGGACCACGCGGGCGCCGTCGCCGGTGCCGCCGTGGTCGCGGATACGACCGAGACACCGCTTTCGCTCATGCATGACACCATGACGCTCATCGGCGAGCTGCGCCGCGCGCCCGAGCTTGCCGCGGCGCCGGTCGCCGCGCTCACCCGCGACGGATTGCTGGCCCGCGCGCTCCACGCCGAGCCCGAGTGCTCGATCGCCGTCATGCCCAACAACGAGGAGGCGACCGTCGAAGTCTGGCCTTCTCTCGACCACGCCGCCGCAGCGTTTGAGGCTGCGACCAGCGCGGATGCCGAGGCCGAGGTTGCGGATGCCAACGACGTCATCAGCGACGAAGCCGCCGCTTCCGCCATGCCCGAGCCTGCCGCCATGCTCGACCTGGGCGACGGCAAGCCGCTGCCCGTGCTCATCCCCGAGTCGGAGCAGTTCGCCAACCGCCTGCGCAAGAACGCACGTCTGCGCCGCAAGTGGGCCAAGCGCGAGGGCGTGAGCTGCTACCGCGTCTACGATGCCGACCTGCCCGACTACTCCGCCGCCATCGATCTGTACGAGGGTTGCCCGCAGACGCCGGGCCGCTGGCTCGTCATCGCCGAATACGCCGCGCCCAAGACCATCGACCCCGCGCTGGCCCAGGCCCGCATGCTCGACATCTTGGCCATCGCGCCGCGCATCCTAGATGTTCCGGCCGAACACGTGCACGCCAAGGCCCGCATGCGTTCGCGCGGCGGCTCGCAGTACGGCAAGCAGGGTGCCGGCAAGGGCGGATCGGGCGAACGCGCCAACATCGCGCGCCGTCGCCTCCCGCTCATCGAAGAGGGCGGGCTCACCTTTGCCGTCAACTTTGACGACTATCTGGATGTGGGCATCTTCTTGGACCACCGCGTCACCCGCAACCTGGTGCGCGAGCACGCCAAGCAGGCGCGCCGCTTCCTCAACCTGTTTGCCTACACCGGCACTGCCACCTGCTACGCGGCCGATGGCGGCGTCGAGGAGACCGTGACGGTCGACCTCTCCAACACCTATCTGGACTGGGCCGAGCGCAACATGCGCCAGAACGGCTTTGTGGGGCCTCAGCATCATTTTGTGCGCGACGACGTGCTCGCCTGGATTCGCGACCAGCGCCAGACGCGCAACCGCTGGGACCTGATCTTTGTCGACCCGCCCACGTTCTCGAACTCGTCCAAGATGGGCCGTCGCACCTGGGACGTCCAGCGCGACCATGTTGAGCTTTTGGCCGGCGTATCGCGCCTGCTCGCGCAGGGCGGCCACGCCATCTTTAGCTGCAACCTGCGAGGCTTCCGCCCCGAAACGCGCAAGCTCGCACGCGCGGGCGTGGTGCTGGAGGACATTACGGCGCAGACCATCCCCGAGGACTTCGCACGCAACCAGAAGGTGCACCACTGCTACATCGTGCGCCGCCTGCCCATCGAGGACGCCATGGCCGAAGCCGGCTTTAGCGCCGAGGAGATTGCCGAGCGAACCGAGGAGCTGCGCAACCCCGAATCCCGCAAGCCTCGCGCAGCATCGCCCGCGCACGCACAGGCCGGCAACGGCAAGTCGAACTTTGCCGCCAAACCCTCCCCCGCCGGCAAGCCCAAAAAGAAGAAGTTCTACGCCAGCAAGCCCAAGGGCAAATAACAAAGTTGCGGTGGAATAGTTCCTAAAAATGCCTGGTAAAGGCCCAAACAGGAACTATTTCACCGCAACTCATATTGGGATGATGGTTGGCGATCTAGCCTTGGATGACCAGGCGGTAGCCGATACCCACGTGCGTTTGGATATAGCGCGGATGCGCGGGGTCGGACTCGATCTTCTTACGCAACGTGCCCATAAAGACGCGCAGGCTCGCCAGATCGCTCTTGGTCGCCGTGCCCCAAATCTCGTGCAGGATATATTGGTGCGTCAGCACCTTGTCGGCGTTGTGCGCCAGCAGGCACAAAAGCTTGTACTCGATCGGCGTCAGATGCAGTTCCTCGCCATCCATCATGGCGATGCCGGCATCAAAATCGATATGCAGCTCACCGGTATCGAACGAGCCCTCGGAGGCAACGCCGCCCGTTTGCGCATACGAAAGGCGGCGGAGGGTGGTGCGAATGCGCGCGAGCAGCTCCTCGACCGAAAACGGCTTGGTCAGGTAGTCGTCGGCGCCAGCATCGAGCGCGCGGATCTTGTCCGCATCCTCACTGCGCGCCGAGACCACAATGATCGGCATGCCCGACCATGCGCGCACCGACTCGACTACCTTGACACCGTCCATATCAGGCAGGCCCAGGTCAAGCAGTACAATGCTCGGTGCCTGCGACGAGGCGGCGGCGATTGCGGCGTGAGCGGTCTCCACAGCCATATGGCGCAAGCCGTGCGCCTCGAGCGCGGCAACGATAAGGTTGCGGACGGCGGGATCGTCCTCAACGACCAAGATGAGTGGTTTTGCAGCAGAGTTCGGCACGGCGCTACTCCTTATCAAACGAAACGTCGGCGGCGGGAAGCTCAATCGTAAAGACCGAGCCGTGCGGATCCGCCGCGGCAACCTCTATGCTACCGCCATGTGCCAGCGCAATGGAACGACACAGGGATAATCCCAGGCCCACGCTGCGGCGGCTATCGGCCAGGCCATGGTTGGCGGTGTAGAACGACTCAAAGATACGCTCGCGGTCCTCGGGCGCAATGCCCGGGCCGTCATCGGCAACCGAGCACGCCACGCGCCCATCGCCGAAGTCAATCGAGATCACGATATGCGAGCCCGCAGGCGTATAGGTAATGGCGTTGTTCACCAGGTTGACCACCAGCTGCACCATCAGGCGCGCATCGACGTTGACGAGCGCCGGCTCATCGCACGCCACCACCTTAAGGTCGTGCTCGCGCACGGCCGGGTTCACGTGGCGCAGCGCCTCCTCGACGATATCGTCCATGAGCTCGAGCGTGGTCGACAGGTGCATGCCGCCGCCCTCGAGCTTGGTGATGGCGAGCAGATTCTCGACAGTGGCGTTGAGCCATTGCGCGTCCGAGCGAATGGATAGGAGCATGCCGCGGCGTGTCTGGTCGTCGAGCACGGCCGTGCCGGTCGAGCCCTGGTCGAGCAACACGTCGGCATTACCCGAAATACTGGTAAGCGGCGTGCGCAGATCGTGCGAGATGGAGCGCAGCAAGTTGGCACGCAGCTGCTCGTTTTTAGCGAGCACCGCCGCCTCCTCGCGGGCCTCCATGGCGCGGGCGCGATCGAGCGCCAGCTCGCCTTCGCTCACGATGGCATCGGCAAGCGTCCGCTCCTCGGGCGTCAGCGCATCGGGCTTGGCGACAATGGCGAACACCCCCACCACCGAGGCGGGATCGCCCGCGCGCACCATGGTGTCGCCCGAGCGCACGGTCAGGTATATGCCGTAGAACGCCGAGGCGCCATAGGTGGCATCGAGCGGCGTTCCCACATAGGCGGACGCCGAGAGCCGCGGCGGCATCTGCGGCGCCAGCTGGTGTACCGGCGCGGCATCGCCCACGGCCGTGTACGTCGTGCGCGGCAGCAGGTCATCGTTATCGGCATCGGCGCTATACCACACGACCGGACAGTCCGAAAGACGCGCCAGCTGCGTTGCCATAGCGTGCACAATCTGTTGCTGATCGCCACACCGCTGCAGCATGCGGTTGGTCTCGAGCACCATCTGCGTGCGACGGTCGCTGGCGGCAGCCTGCGCCAAGGCGCGGCGCAGGGCCAGCGCGATCGAGCTCGACACGAGCGAGACCGCAAACATGATAAAGAACATGCCGGGATAGACGCGGTCGATAAACGACAGCGCGTAGCGCGGGTCGACAAACAAGAAGTTGTAGAGCGCCACGGCGGCAGCCGAGCTCAGCAGGCAGTACAGGCGGCTCCAGGTAAAGAAAGCGCACAGCTGCACGGCGAACACATAGACGATCATGATGCTCGGCACGAGCCCCGGATGGTCGAGCAGCGCGCCCACAATCGTCGCCGCGGCTAGCAGCCCCGCCGATACGCAGGCGTCATACAGAGGGCTGCGACGCGTCAGCGTTGTACGCCGCCACCAAAAGTTCTCGGCAATATCGCCGTCCGCACGGACGTCCATCAGCGCCCCACCCCTCTCTCAAAAACAAAAACCACCACAAAGGGGACTGGCACCTTTGCGGTGGTGGCCTCCTTGTGGTGGTTCCAAGTGTATAGCCTTGCAGCGTGCGGTCGCTAGACAAACAGCAGACGTCGACTACGGGCGCTCGTCGGGGGCCAGGCGCTGCATCTTGTTCACGGCCTTGAACTTGGTGAACAGCGGCACGTACTCAAAGCTCACGTTGGAGTTCTCCAGGCCGTACCAGCGTGCAGGCGTGCCGGCGGCGCGGCGAATGATGTACTTGAGCGTGATGGCCGTACGCTCGCTGGGCTCCACATCGCTTTCGGGCGCCAGAAGCTTACGGATCAGGACGAACTTGAACGTACCGATGTTACCCGGATCCTTGTAGACCGAGTAGTCATGCGTCTGCGGCGGCAGCTCGCCGGTGGCAGCCAGGTCCTGAACAACCTGACGCAGGTAGGCATTGACGCGCTGGTTGATCTTGTAGCCCAGGTACAGATGCACGCGGAACACGTAGTCGGTGCCGAACGTCTCGACCGAATAGGCAAAGGTGTGCGGTTCGTCCATGGTCTCGACATTCACAAACCACCAGGCGCGGGCGCGCTTGGGATGCTTGTCCAAGATCGAATAGACGATATCGCGGTCGATGTAGTCGGTACGGGCGTCCTTGGTCAGGTACACGACGTTGTCGCTCATGCGCTCGTAACGGTCGTCGTCACGCAGGCGCTTGAGCTGCGGCAGGTAGCTGCGCAGCGGCAGCAGCGTAAACTGGCGCTGCTCGACCGCCGTGCCGTTGTACCAGCACACCATAATGCCCATGATGAGTGCAGCCATGAGGATGGTGAAGTAGCCGCCGTGGAAGAACTTGGTGAGCGAGCTCACGAAGAAGAAGCCTTCGAGCAAAAGGAAGAAGGCCGCGAAGATCCACGGAGCAACCTTGAGCTTGCGCTCCTCGTGCAGGTAGAAGAAGAGCAGCAGCGTGGTGCACATCATAGTCAGCGTAATGGCAAGGCCGTAGGCGGCTTCCATATGCGCCGAGTTCTGGAACAGCAGCACCACGATGACGCAGCCGACAAGCATGACGTTGTTGACCATGGGGATGTAGAGCTGGCCCTTGGTCTCGGCAGGGTAGAAGACCTGCATGTGCGGCATAAGGTCCAGACGGCTGGCCTCGGACACCAGCGAGAATGCGCCGGTGATGAGCGCCTGCGAGGCGATGATGGCCGCAACGGTGGAAAGGCCGACGGCAAAGGGACGCAGGCCCGGGGTGAGCATCTGGTAGAAGGGGTTGAGGTCGGCGATACCCATGAGCTCGGGGTTGGCGGCGTTGTTGATAAGCCACGCGCCCTGGCCCATATAGGAAAGCAGCAGACAGCACTTAACGAACGGCCAGGTGGCGTAGATGTTGCCGCGGCCCACGTGGCCCATGTCGGAATAGAGCGCCTCGGCACCGGTGGTGGCAAGGAAGCAGCTGCCCAGAATCATGATGCCCGCGTGGTTGTTGGGGCTCAACAAAAAGCCGATGCCACGCAGCGGGTTGAGGCACAGCAGCACCGCGGGGTGCTGGAAGACAAAGAACAGACCCGTGCCGCCCAAGAACAGGAACCACAGCGTCATGATGGGGCCAAAGGCGTGACCGATCTTGGCCGTACCGATACGTTGTACCAAGAAGAGCGCGATGATGATGGCAAGCGTGATGGCCACGACACGGCCCTGATCGTCACCCAACACAGCATGGACCGCCGGGATGGTGCGCAGGCCCTCGATGGCCGTGGTAACGGTAACGGCGGGCGTCAGGATGCCGTCAGCGAGCAATGCGGCGCCGCCCAGCATGGCGGGGATGATGAGCCACTTGCCGCAGCGCTTGACCAGGCTGTACAGGGCAAAGATACCGCCCTCGCCGTGGTTGTCGGCGCGCAGCGAGATCAGCACGTACTTGACGGTCGTCAGCAGCGTGACCGTCCAC
Source organism: Collinsella sp. (assembly GCA_019414325.1). GTDB lineage: Bacteria > Actinomycetota > Coriobacteriia > Coriobacteriales > Coriobacteriaceae > Collinsella. The sequence continues at coordinate 68,231 of DXMG01000002.1, forward strand.
ACGACAAGGGAGAGCGCACCAAGCACGAACTCCTCCGTGACGCTTCCGATGCCGCCGTTGCCGGCAACGAGCGCCTTGGTTACATACATAGGGCTGGTGCCGATATCGCCGTACACCACGCCCAGCGTGACGAGCATCGCCGAGATACTCACAGGAATCGCAGCGTGCGAGGCTGCCTCCTTGGCCTTTTGTTCCATAAGCCGGTTTCCTCCCAACTTTAACGTTCGAGGGGATTATAGGTAATCGGCCCATGTTTTAATGCACTGTTTTCCCAGCTAGATAAAGATTTATACAGTCTTTAGGCTACCGCGGCGATATGGAATGTGACAAAGGGACTGTCCCCTTGTCACATTCGTCATTTTCCGAGCCAGTTTTTGAACCACCACTCCATGGAGCGACTCATCTCGGCCATAAAGGGACTGGTGTGCTTGCGGGTATAGATGTCCACGACGCGCTCCCCCACCTCGCGGGCATGCGGGCGAAACATCGCATCCATCTCGGCCACCTGCGCGTCCATGGTCGCGGCATCGGCGCGGCGATAGCGTTCCTCGTGTACCAGGTTTACCACGGGGTGCGCGATTGCCGGGCGTTCCTTACGGGGCGTGCCGATGATGAGCATCGACAGCGGCACGGTATACGCAGGCAGATCCAGCAGCTCGGCCACTTCCTCGGCATTCTCGACGATATCGCCGATGTAGCAGCTCCCCAGGCCCAGGGCCTCGGCGGCGACCACGGCATTTTGCGCGGCGATCACGGCGTCCTGTGCCGCGATGGCAAAGTCGCCCAGACCCGGCGCGCGACGGGGCGACTTGCCCGTGCGCTCTACAAACTCGGGCTCAAAGCAGCCCACGTGCTCAAACAGATCGATCCACTTGGCATAATCGACCACAAATATTAGTGCCCAGGGCGCCTTGGCGATCATGGGCTGGTGGTCACACAGGTCGGCCAGACGGTCCAGCATAGTCTGCTCGCGAATGCTCACGATGGAATACATCATCATGGCGCCCGCCGACGGTGCACGGCTCGCCGCGTGCAAGATCGCCGCCCGTTGCTCGTCGGTCACCGCTACGGGACGGTCGTTGTCATCGCGCGCAAAAGCGCGCGTGGATGAACGGTGCTCCAAAATGTCCAGCACCGCGTTGCCCGTAGTCTCGACCGGATAGCCGTACGTATCCACGACCGCAGCTCTGTCGCCGCCCATGTCCGCCTTGCAAACCTGCTCGCTCATCGCCCTACCCTCGCCATTTCTTTAAGAAGCCTTTACGTTTCCGTGTAATTCCCGTCCATTATCGCGCAGGTCGCCACTCCATTGCGCCACACCGCCACACATGCGCGTTAATATGGCTGGTTGTTGTGCGCAGCCACCAATTGCAGCGCATATCTTGGTAACAATCGGGTAAACCCCCGCTTTCGTAGGTTTTAAGTTTGTGAGGAGTCTCAGCATGTTCGCTGCCGCCATCTCGCTCGTCGGTCTTGCGGCGACCGTCTACCTTGTCTTGCGCGAGGCCAAGGCCATTCGCGCACAGTCGGGCACCGTTGCCAAAAGCGCTCTTGGGTGGAGCGTCGTCTTCGGCCTGTTCCAGCTCTTTTTGACCGTCTGGGGCGCTATTGGCCTCGTCGCCCAAAACGAGCCGCTCGCCTTTGTGATGCTCATCCTGACCAACGCCATCCTCACCGGCTGCGCTTGGGCCAGCATCGCCCGCGACCGCATCGCCCCGCGCGTCTTTGCGTTCGCCTCGGCCGACGCCCCCGCCCCCACCGGCAAGCTCGCCCGCCTGCGCGGTGCCTTTGTGGGCCGCCCGCTCGTCGCCGCCGTCTTGTGCCTGCTGCTTGCCGGCGTCTTTGCGCTGCTGGGCATGGAGGTCTCGTCCAACCACGACTTTACCTGGGTCTACCCCCTGTGCATCCTGCTCGAGTGGGCCATCATCACCGTGCTCATGACCGGCTTGTTCTTCCTATTCCAGCGCCACGGCGCAGCTCCCGCGGTCCTGGCCTTTGCCCTCTTTGTCCTGGGCATTGCCGAGTTCTTCGTCATCACGTTTAAATCCATGCCGATCCAGCCGGGCGACCTTTCGGCCATCTCCACCGCCGCCGCGGTCGCCGGCAACGGCTACACCTTCTCGATCTCGCTGTTCTGCGTGCTGTCCATGAGCTTTACCGCCATCGCCATGCTGCTGTGCGAGTACGCCGGCCTGGTCGCGCCGCATCGCCAGAAGGGCGCCGCCAACGCCAAGCGCATGCTGCTCACCAACCTGCTCGTGGCGGTGCTGTGCCTGGGCGGCGTGACCGCGCACGTCACCCTCATCGACTACTACAACACCCTCGGCATCACCGTCTACACCTGGCGCCCGCTCGAGAGCTACTGGCGCGAGGGCTATCTGCCTGCCTTTATTAGTGCAGCGCAGTCCATCAAGCCGCCCAAACCCGCCGACTATTCTGTCGATGACGCCAAGGCCACGCTCAAAAAGTACGCCAAGGCCTACGACAAGTCCGACGCCGCCAAGAGCGACGAGCGCGCCGCCGCAAAGGAGCAATTCGACAGCGAGAAGCCCACGGTCATCGCCATCATGAACGAGACCTTCTCGGACCTGTCCATCTACCAGAACATGCGCGCCGGCTACGAGGGCCCGCAGTACTTTAAGAACCTGTCCAACTGCCTCAGCCGCGGCAAGCTCTATGTGAGCGCCTACGGCGGCGGTACCGCCAATACCGAGTTTGAGTTTATGACCGGCAACTCCATGGCCAACCTGGGCTCGGGCGTGTACCCCTACACCATCTACAACATGGAGACGACCGGGAACCTGGCAGAGCAGTTCAAGTCGCTCGGATATTCCACCACGGCCATGCACCCCAACCACGCGACCAACTGGAACCGCGAGAACGTCTATAAGGACTTTGGCTTTGACCAGTTCCTGTCCATCAACGACTTCCAGGGAGCCGACACCCTGCGCGGCATGGTGACCGACCAGGCAACCTACGACAAGATCCTTGAGCTGCTCGATCAGAACGCCGATCCGCAGTTTATCTTCGACGTGACCATGCAGAACCACTCGGGCTACGACACGGGCCTGCTGCCGGTCGACAAGCAGATGCACCTGAACATCGACACGACGGACCTGGACGCCAAGACCGTCGAGGACGGTACGCTCTCCGATGTCGACGAGTACGTCTCGTGCATCGAGCAGTCCGACCAGGCGCTGCGCTACTTCCTCAACGCCTTGAGCAGGCTTGACCGCAAGGTGGTCGTGGTGTTCTGGGGCGACCATCAGCCGTTCTTCCCGTCCAAGTTCAACGATAAGTGGTTTACCGACGAGGACGACGCCACGCATCAGGAGCGCTTGTGGCAGACTGACTACATCATCTGGGCTAACTACGACGTTGCCGGTTGCGACCAGACGAGTGAGGTCGACGACCTGTCCACCAACTACCTGTCCACCCAGCTCATGCAGCTGATCGGCGCACCGCTGACCGACTACCAGAAGGCGCATATGACGCTGCGCGAGTCGCTGCCCGCCATCAACTCCGTGGGCTACGAGGACGCCAGCCTGCGCTGGGCGCTCTCCTCCAACGTCACCGGTGACGACGCCGCCGCCGCTGCCGCCACCAAGGCGCGCGAGGATTACGCCAAGATGCAGTACTACGAGATGTTCCGCGACGGTAAGAACGTCTATACGGAGCACTTCCAGACCGAGGCCAACGAGACCGACCCCAACCTGGCACCGGGTACAACCAAGATCAAATAGCGACTAGCTGCGAGTTCATAACTGAAACGTCTGTCCGGGCGGAGGCATATAAGGTTCCCTGCTCGGACAGTCCTGCGCAAGACGAAGGCCACATTAAGTGGCCTCCTTTGCGTGCGGAACTCGCGATGAACCTTACATACCTCCGCCCGGACAGACGCCCTGTTGTTGGAGCGTGGCTTGTCTTGGGTGTATCGCCGAACATATATAAGTTGAAGGCCACGTTATGTGGCCTTCTTTGTTTGCGGAAAGTGTGTCCCGGAATTCTTGTCTGGAATGGGATGCAGTTTCCGCTTGGGACCCGATTGGGAAAGTGTGTCCCACTATTCAGCTGGATTCCGGGATGTATTTTCCGGTTGAGGCTCGTTGGGAAAGTGCGTCCCACTTTGGGGGCTGATTCTGGGACGTGGTTTCCGGTTGGCTCTCATTGGGAAAGTTCATCCCATTTCTCGGCCTAATTATGGGACGCAGTTTCCCGTTGAGGACCCTTTGGGAAAGTGCGTCCCGGTCTGGGCGCTAATTGTGGGATGCAGTTTCCGCTTGCGGAGTCTCCACTCAACAGAAAACCCGGGTGGCCTGTTTTTTGGCTACCCGGGTTTTTGGGTTGTCGATATGTTCGACTGGCTACTAGTGGGTCTTGCGGCGCTTGATCAGCATGATGAGGGCTATCACTACGAGCGTTGCTCCCACTGCTGCTGCGGTGGCGACTAGGGCGAATGTTTGGTCGCCGGTGTTTGCGAGGTTCTTCGCTGTGGTCGTAGTCTTGACCTTGGTGTCGGTCTTAGCTCCGTTGTCGGACTTGGACTTGTCCGGGTTCGTCGGGGTCTCAGGAGTCTCGGGGTCCTTTGAGCCTTCGGAATCGGTTGGGCCGGCGGTGTTTACCAGCGTATGGTCCAGGAACTTCTTGGCGCCCGCACTTGCCTGTGAGAACAGGCGGCGCGTGCGGATCGGGGTGGCGTTCACCGTTGTGGGCGCCGTCTCCTCGGCCTCGATATTCACGAGCGTCGTGCCGGTGTCGAGGCCCACGTCGTTGTATCCCACGTGGCAGTAATACTGCGCACCGTCATCGTCTGCGGTCAGGTCAATCTCGAGCTTTGAGGCCGTTCCAGCCGCGAGGTTGCCATCGGCACCCACGAGCTTAAACTCTGTCTCGCCGCGGCCCTTGCGGTACCACATATAGGTCGGTGCCAGCCCTGTTTCGCTATCGTCGGCACCGAGTTGCTTCACATGGCCAATCGCCGAGAGCGTCAGGTGGCTTCCCGCCGTGCGCTCAACCGAAGAGTCGTATCCAAGATCCGGCCCCTCCGCAGCATCCGCCGCAGGTCCGCTCACGGTCATCGTCATGCCATCGGGCATGGTCTTGACCGTGATGATTGCCGAGCGAATACCTGTTTCGGTCGTGGATCCATTCTTAACGGCGGCGATGGCGAATCGATACTCCGTATTGGGCTGCAGCCCATCCCACTTGAGCGAGGTCTGCGTGTTGTCGGCAATCTTCCAGCTATTGACGATCGCATCCGCCGCATTGCTCTGCAGCATGCCCACGCCGTAGCTAAAGCCACTCTTGTTTGCGAGTACATCGTCCCAGCTAAACGTAACGCTGGTCGAATCGACGGCGTTTGCCGTAAAGCCCGTCACGGCCGGCGCGTCGGGCATCTCGACGTCCTTAACGTCATAGCCCACGATCCAGAACTGGTCGGTGTCCTTGGTGCCGAGCTTGTCGCCCGAGTCTGCCTCGAACTTGTCGACATCCACCGCGTTGACGCCCAGACGCCACACAAAACCGTACTTGCCCTGCGCGGCCTCGGGCAGGTTGTCGACGGTGCCGCCGTATTCGGTCGATTCACTCGAGGAGTTACCCGTAGTAAAGCCGGCGTTGGCACCAAAGCACAGGCCGCCAAACAACTCGTGCTTTGCGAGCTTCGCGCCCATGACAACGCTGCCGTTCAGCGTCAAGCCGAGCTCGAGCTCCTGCTCCTTGCCCTCCTCGACTTCGATGGTCTGCTCAATGCTCGCCCCCGACTGCGCGGCGGCGCCGTTAAACCCATCGTGCGTGTAGGCGCGCGTTACGCCAGGCTTGCCCAGGCCAAAGGAATCCCCAACGGGAGTCTCGCCGTTGAGCGTCGTTTGATAAGTTCCGGGTTCTCCCGACCGGTTGGTCAAAAAGTAGCTGAGCGGCGTCATATTGTGCTGTTTGGCAATGCGGTCATAGGCCTCGACATTAACGACCGAGGTCTGCGCGCCGAGCGACACGGGCGCCGCCATCACGCCCTTGCCACCAGTTTCCTCATTTTCGATCTCATACTCGTAATAGACCATCGGAATCGTGTAGAGCACGGCCTTGTCACCCTCGCCGGCATGCGACTCATAGCTTACGCTTGCGCTGACCGTGCGCTCGCTCCGGTAGTCATAGCATCCCTCGGCGGCAAAATCGACTGAAGCATTCATCGCGACCAGGGGCGGACCGGTCTGCACCTCGACGGCAACGCCCAACTCGGCGCCAATGGTATAGCCCTGGGATGTCCCCGTGCCCTTTTCCTCTCCATATGACGTGCCGCCCAACACCAGATAGCCGTATGCCTGCTCCAGATCCTCAACATAGGGCGCATCCTGCAGCACGGCAAGCACGCGCGGGTTGGTATAGACCTTGTAGCGGTCCTTGCACGTGATCTTGACGCTGTCGTTGTCGACATCGGGCAGCGCGAGCGAGATAAATGTGCCGTAGGTAGTGCCGCGACGGTTGCTCTCGCTAATCACCTGCTCCTCGCCGCGGCGCACCTTTCCGTTCTCGTCGAGCGAAAAATGCGAGGCGGTCATCCAATAGTAGTCATCGTTCTTGCGCAGGTCCTCGTCGCGGTGCTTGCCCACCACGGCGATAAAGCTCTCGTTATAGCGGTCCGAACCCGAGACGCTGCCCGCCTTGACGTCGCTGATCCACACCTGCTCTATACCCTTGTGGTCATGCTTGTTGCTGCTGTTGTATTGCTGACCGCTCATGCTCATGGTTCCGACCATGGACCCCAAGCCCTGAGCCCCGCTCTGTGCCGTGTTGCAGGCAAAGTCGCGGAACACATCGCCGCCCACGAGCACCTCGTCGACCGCCAGCTGCTCGGACAGGCCGTCAAGGTTGGCAGTGGCAAGGGCAATAGGCGCCAAGGTGCACGGATAGCGCTTATCCTGAGCGCTATCCTTCCATGCGCTGTTGGGCACATGCATCAGCCCATAGGAGGCGAGGAGCCCGTCTCTGTATTCCTTGCAATCGGAAAGCTTGAACTCGCCAGACTCCGAGTCATAATACGCGTAGCGGTACAGCGCGCCGTACAGCCCCTTACTGCCGTCAGAAGCGCCGTAATCAAAAGCGCTGCGTTGCCAGTCATAGCCCGCAAGAATAAGGCCCGTGACGGTTTCACCCGTCTTCTTTCCTTCTTCATCGTAGGCGGCAAACGTGCCGAACGTCGCATTCGCAGCGACCATGGTCTTGCCGTTCGCGGAGAGGGAGATTGCGCCCGCGTCGCCCAGAGCATCGACATGGACGAGCGCACCCTTGGATGCATCCCACGAAAACAGCTCGCAATGCGTCGACTTATCAATATTCTTCTTGCCGTAGGGTGCCGAGACCACGATGGCGAGGTCATCGCAAAAATCGCGATCGAGGTCGCCGGCCGCTAGCGAAACGACAGGAGCTGACTGAAGCTGCGTCCAGGAGTCGTTCCCGCCCTTGTTGTGCGTGGTGTAGTCCGCGGCGTTACCGGCATCGATCTTGACGACGCTTTGCTTCCAGTTGCCGCCCTCCAAGTCATACATGTCGACTACAGCCTTGCGCACGCCGTTCTCGTCGACATAGCAGCCCGCGTAGACAAAAAGCTCGTCGACGCCGTCGCCATCGACATCGCCCGCCTCGACATCAAAGACGGCGTCGTGCTCTTGCAGGTAACCGGCATCCAGGTACTTAAAACGGCCTTCGTACATCATATTAGTGTTGACCGTCACCGGCAGGTGTGTGTCGAGAGTGCGCGTACGCCCGTTGCTAAACGAGTAGAGGACCAGCTCAACCTTTCCGGCGTATGACTTGCCGTCAATCGTCGTGGAGGAACTGTCGCCGTAGGCACGGAGCTCGGCAACGCGGCTCTTTTTGCCCGTGCTGGCGTCGCTGCAGAACTCAACACTCGTGGCGTGAATGCCCGAGAAACCGTTGTTGTCGTTGGCGAGTACTGTTGAGGACTCATTGTTGCTTAGGTACGACCAGGTGCCGCCACCGTAGTCGCTATGCTTGTAGAGATCGCTGTTCGTATCGAAGTTGTTGACGTTTTGCCAGAACTTTGCGGCGCCCCACACACTTCCATAGCCATCGAAGAGTTTGCTGCTGCCGCCAATGTCACCGCGCTCGACGTTCTCGAGCTTGTCGCGCAGAGTGTAGCGATTGCCATGGCTACCGTTAGCTGCCATATAGACCTCGCTGCGCGTGGCAAACGTCGTGGGGGTATCAGTGGAATAGGGGCCAACGGTATCGGCCGGAATGTCCTCGCTCGTGCCCAGACCCAGGGCTTGATAATCCTGCTCGGTCATATCGGTGATTGCGGGCGCGTCTGCCGCCTGGGCAACCTGGGGCGTGGCCGTGAAGCAGGCGACGCTCGTGGCGATCAACGCAGCAAGCGCCGCCGTCCCAACAAGCGGGATTTTCGACAGCCTACGGATACGGGGGTGTGGAACGTACATGAGGGACCTCGCTTTATTCGAGTGGAGTGGACTCATTTTTGCAAATGATACATCCGATGCCCGATATCACGTGTCTCATTTTCGCCAACGGCGTGTCTCATTTTTGAGAATCCGAGATGCCGCGGAAATCTTATCCCAGCTCAAAGGCCATTTCTGGGATGTATTTTCCGTCGAGTGCCTCATCGGGAAACTGCATCCCATTTCAAGCGTCGATTCTGGGACGCATTTTCCCCTTAGACCCTCAACCGGAAACCGCATCCCACTTTGAGCGCAAATTCCGGGATGCATTTTCCGCTTGAGCCTCATTGGGAAACGGCGTCCCACTTTGAGGGCTGATTGTGGGATGCATTTTCCGGTTTTGCTCTCATTGGGAAAATGCATCCCGTTTCTTGACCGAATAATGGGACGCAATTTCCCGTTGGAGCGCCTTTGGGAAAGTGTGTCCCACTTCGACCGCCCAGAGTGGGATGCACTTTCCGCAAAGCACCTCAACAGGAAACTACGTCCCATTCCAAAGGCAAATTCCGGGACGCATTTTTCGAAAGCCTGCCCATCCGGAAAGCCCGTCCCACTTTGGACGCATCCGGGCACGGAACCATCGACCTATCAGGCCTCCCATCAATAAAGAGGCGTCCTCCCGGACGGCGGGGCACGAAGTTCATCGCGAGTTCCGCACGCAAAGAAGGCCACTTAATGTGGCCTTCGTCTTGCGCAGGACTGTAGAGCAGGGAACTTCGTGCCCCGACGCCCGGGAGGACGTTTCATTTAGAAAGATGGACCGACCGCCGTCAGCGATGGGAGCTACTCCCCCAGCACGGCCTTTTTGGCGGCTGCAGCCATGTTGTCCAGATCTTCCTTGGTGGGGTGATCCTTTGCGGCGACCCAGTTGTCGAGCAGCATCTTAAATCGGGCGTTGTCGGGATCTTGCTCGAGCATGGCCTCGTAGCGTTGCTTGACCGCGGGGCCCATCTTGCCCTGGCACATCGCCCAGCCCGCAAGCTCGGCATCATTGGCCAAGTTAGACGATACGCGGTCGATAATCTGCCTAAAGTACTCCTCGCTGGCGCCAAAACCGCAGGTACCAAACAGAAAGACGCGCTTGCCGTGCAAGGCGGAGAGCAACGCCGCGACCGAAGGCGTGCACGCGCCCTTGTCGCACCAAAAACCGACGAGCACCGTGTCGGCCGCACAGGCGCCCTGCGCCTCGAGCGCAACCTGATCTGCATCCACATCATCGCTCAACGCCGCGGCATGGACAAACTCAACACCCGCAGCCTGCAGAGCGCGCTTGATCGCGCCCGAAACCATCCTGGTATTACCGCTCTTGCTGTTAACCACCAAAGAGCATGTCATAGTCACGTTGCTCGTTTCCCCCAAAACTAAAGCCACTAATGCAATTTATTAGATGAATATCTTAGTACTAACGCGACAGATGTAAACCACCGTCTGTCGATTGATTAATTTGCCCCACGGACTTGCTCACTGGGCAAACTGGCTGCGGTAGAGCTCGGCATAGAAGCCGCTCGCCGCTATCAGCTCGTCGTGCGTGCCGCGCTCGATAATCTCGCCGTCGCGCATGACCAGAATGCAGTCGGCGTTGCGGATGGTGCTCAGGCGGTGCGCCACGACAAAGCTCGTGCGACCGGCCATGAGCTCGTCGAATGCCGCCTGCACCTGCAGCTCGGTGCGCGTATCGATGCTCGAGGTCGCCTCATCCAGCAGCAAGATAGCCGGGTCGGTGAGCATAACGCGCGCAATGCACAGCAGCTGCTTTTGGCCCTGGCTAAACGTACCGCCGTCCTCGCCAATCACCGTGTCGTAGCCGCCTGGCAGCTGCACGATAAACTTGTGCGCGTGCGCGCGCTTGGCGGCTTCGATAACCTGCTCGCGCGTGGCGCCTGGGCAACCGTAAGCAATGTTGTCCGCCACTGTGCCCTCGAACAGCCACGTATCCTGCAACACCATGCCAAAGGCGCGGCGTAGGCTCGCGCGCGTGTAGTCACGCGAAGACCGACCATCGACCATGATGCGGCCGGCATCGATATCGTAAAAACGCAGCAGCAGATTGATGAGCGTTGTCTTTCCGCAGCCCGTGGGACCGACCAGGGCAAAGCGCATGCCGGGCTTGGCCTCGATGCAGATATCCTGCAGCAGCTTGCGGTCGGGCACATAGCTAAAGTCCACATGCTCAAAGGTCACCTCACCCTGCGGGGCGGCAAGCTCCACGGCGTCCGATGCGTCGGGCTCCTGCTCGCGTGCATCGAGCAGCGCGAACATGCGACGCGCCGAGGCGTACGCGGTCTGGATCTGCGTAATGACGTTGGTAACCTCGTTGAACGGCTTGGTGTACTGGTTGGCATAGGACAGGAAAATCTGCACGCCGCCCACCGTAAGCGCCGCCGGCACGCCCGTGATCACGCCCACGCAGCCGATCACAGCGACCACGGCATAGATGATGTTATTGATAAAGCGCGTGCCGGGGTTTGAAAGCGAGCTCATAAACTGTGCGCGCTCGCCTGCCGTATAGAGCTCGGCGTTGAGGGCGTCGAAGCGCTGTTGAGCGTGCGGGCCGTAGGCGAAGGCGTCCACGAGCTTTTGCTCACCCACATACTCCTCGATATGACCGCCGAGTTGGCCCTGGATGCGCTGCTGTGCCGTAAAGCTTTTGTTAGAAAGCTTGGCAATAGCACCGGCTGCAAAAATGGAAAGCGGCGTGACGAGCACCACCACGAGCGTCATGGTCAGGTTGATGGAGAGCATAAACGCGAGCGTGCCAACGATGGTGATAACGCCGGTGAAAAGCTGGGTAAAGCCCTGCAGCAGACCGTCGCCCACCTGGTCGACGTCGTTGACCACACGGCTCATAAGGTCGCCGTGGGCATGGCTGTCGATGAAACTGAGCGGCATGCGGCTGAGCTTGTCGCTTGCCTCCACGCGCATGTCGCGCACCGTCTCGTAGGACAGACGGTTGACGCAATAGCCCTGCAGCCACTGAAAGGCCGCCGCGCCCACCACGACGATCGCGAGCTTGGTGACAAGCGGCAACAGCGCATCGAAATCCACCTGCCCGGCGGCGACGATAAGATCGATGCCCTCGCCGATGAGGATGGGCGTATAGAGTTGTAAGATCACCGAGATGGCAGCGCTCACAAACGACGCCGTAAACGAAATGCGATGCGGGCGAACATAGCCCAGCAAGCGGCGGGTCACCGCGCCGGCGGGATAGCGCTCGGGATCGCCGGGCTGGCGCGGACCGTCGCCCAGGTCGTTAAGGTTATCGTTGCCGGACACGTTGGCCGTCATCGTGGCGACCGAACCGGAAGAAGTATACGGATTCATTTAGCAGCCCTCCTTTGCGCAGACGGATGCGGGGGCTGTCGGGGCAGACGCGGGCGCCGCGCTCCCCTGCTGACCCTCGAGCTCCTCGCGGCGAAGCTGCGACTGACAGATCTCTCGGTAGAGCTGGCAGCTTGCATACAGCTCGTCATGCGTGCCCAGGCCCGCAACCGAACCGTGGTCGAGTACGCAGATCATGTCGGCGTCGCGCACGGTCGAGACGCGCTGGCTCACAATCACCGCGGTCAGCGGCAGCCCGCCCTCGGCGGCACCGCGCATGCTGCGCTCGCGAATGGCGTGGCGAAGCGCGGCATCGGTCTTAAAGTCGAGCGCCGAGGCAGAATCGTCCATGATCAGAACCTGCGGCGAGCCCACCAAGGCGCGCGCGATAGTCAGACGCTGACGCTGGCCGCCGCTAAAGTTCTTGCCGCCCGCCTCGACCGGGGCATCTAAGCCCTGGGGCTTGTTGCGCACGAACTCGCTGGCCTGCGCCATATCGAGCGCCGCCCAGAGCTCCTCGTCGGTTGCCGCCTCGTTGCGCCAGGTCAGGTTACTGCGGATAGTGCCGCTCACCAGCGATGCGCGTTGCGGAACGGTCGCGACCGCATGGCGCAGCTGGTCGAGTGGCCAAGCTCGCACGTCGGCGCCCATCACGCACACGCTGCCGGTGCTCGCATCGTACAGGCGCGGGATAAGCGAGACAAGCGTGGACTTACCACTGCCTGTACCGCCGATAATGCCGAGCGTTTTGCCCAGCGGCAGCTTCAGGGTCACATCGCTCACGGCATTTGCCGCGCCCGCGCCAAACGAAAAGCTCGCATGGTCAAAGCTCAGTGCGGGGACTGGAGCAGCACCACCCGCCAGTTCGCTCGGCTCGGGCAGCGCGACCAGCTCGTTGTCCTCGTCGGTGATGCTCGGCTCGCAGTTGAGCACCTCATTGATGCGCGACGCGCTGGCACTCGCCTTGGTAAAGACAACGACCAGGTTGGCCACGTACACGATGGAGGTGAGGGTCTGCGTCATATAGTTCACAAACGCCATGACCTGGCCCTGCGTAAGCTCACCCACGTTGACCTGGATGCCGCCCACCCACAGGATGGCGCACACGCCCAGGTTCATCACCAAAAACGTTACGGGGTTGAGGACCGACGAGAGCTTGCCCACCGCGATGGCGGTATGGGCCTGGTCATCGGCAGCTTGGGCAAAACGCTCGCGCTCGTGGTCTTCGCGCACAAAGGCGCGGACCACGCGGGCACCCGAAAGCCCCTCGCGGCAAATGAGCGCAATGCGGTCGAGCTTTGCCTGCAGCTGCCTGTAATACGGAATGCAGCGCGCCATGACAAACCAAAACACCAAGCCAATGGCGGGCGTGCAAATCAAAAAGATCATGCCGAGCTTAAGGTCGATGGCAAGGGCCGCGCACATAGAGCCCACCGCCAAGAAGGGCCAGCGGATGAGCATGCGCACGCCCAGCGCCACGGCAAGCTGCACCTGGTTGACGTCGTTGGTGATGCGGGTGATAAGCGAGGGCGTGCCAAAGCGGTCGAGCTCGGCATAGCTCAGCTTATTGATGTGCTCGTAGAGCGCGCCGCGAATGTCGGTGCCCATGCCCTGCGAGGTGAGCGCCGCCATCTTTTGGCAGACGAGCGTAAACGAGATGCCGATCACAGCCATGGCGCCAAGTACCATGCCGTAGTGGATAACGGCGTTCGCGTCGTGCGCGCCGATGCCCTTATCGATCATCTGGGCAATCACCAGCGGCGTCAGCAGGTCAAAAATCACTTCGATCAGCTTGCACGCAGGGCCAATCACCATATACCGGCGAAACTTACCGCCAAAACGCCTGAGCAGCTCAATCATATAAAGGCGCTCCCTATCATCATCTCTCTTCAATCTGATTCATGATAGTACGGCGAGTCCTGGAGATGCGTAAGCAACTCGTTACAGATGTAAGGGCGACGTTCGCTAGCGCCCAAGGCATGTAGCAGCCGATGTTTTGGCAACGCCAGCGAGCGGCATAACGCCAGGGATTCAATTATCAGATAAATGTGACCCTTCAGGCAGTTTTGGTCGGCTACCCGCGAGTGCCGGCAGGGCGCTTGGTAGTCGCGCGATCCCGCAGGCGAAGCCGAGGACCAGCGAGACACCAAATACCTCGTCACCGGCCGGGCCATGTCGCGGCACCAAAAAGCGCCCGTGCGTTCGATGGATTCGGATGCCCGACAGAGGCTCCTTATGGCTGCTTCCTTCCGGACCTGACCAGATTCGGAACATGTCGTCATCCGAACCCATCGAACGCGCTAGGCGCTCGGTATATCTTACCTGCTCCTGCTCGACAGGGCAAGGTGGCTAATTTGGGACGGAGCTTTTTTGACTACTCGGGCAATCAGATCGGCAAGTAGCCAAAATAGCCCCGTTCCAAAAAGACTGGTCTGACGCTGCGCCACGAAAAGGGCCCATCTACTACGTTTTGGTCGCAGGGGTCAACCATAGCGTGCTTTTTCGAATAGCGGCAAGCTCTCTACCTGCGGTTTTATTTTTGCAAATCCCGGAATGGTCGAGGGTGGCCGGTTTAACGTAGTAGATGGCCGCCTTTCGTGGCAGGCGGTCCGGCTCGAGACCCAAGGCAGCCAACCTCGAATGGCCATTCTCGAAGTTGCGGTGGAATACGGACTGAATTGGCCCCTTAAAGGCAAAAACACTCCGTATTTCACCGCAACTTATCGAGGGGATGGGTTTTAGATACGGCCAAAGTCGTAGGATCGAGCGGCCGCTTCGCCGGCGCAGATGAGGTTGGTTGTGGCTTCCTGGGGGTCGAGCGCCTGGTCGAGGGGCATGGGCTTGCGGCAGATCGGAAGCACCAAGTCAATACCCTGCTCATACACCGCATCCAAGTTGTCAGCGCGACCGCCCACGACAGCGGCTACCGGCTTGCCATATCGCTTGGCACGGCGGGCCACACCCACCGGCGCCTTGCCGGCAGCGGATTGCTCGTCCATATTGCCCTCGCCCGTTATGACCAGGTCGACATCGCTCACGCGCTCGTCGAACCCAATGAGGTCGAGCACCGTCTCAACGCCCGAACGCAACTCCGCCCCGAGCGCCAGCAGCGCGGCACCCAGGCCGCCAGCAGCACCGGCACCGGGCACGCCGAGCACCGAGCCAAATGTCCGTGCACCCTCGGGCACGCGCAACAACCCCTGAGCCCGCGCCCCGGTAATCGCTGCATCGAGCAGGCGGCCGTAGCCGACCATCCAGCTGTCGTACCTGCTCAGCACCTCGGCATCACCCGTCGGCAGACCCTTCTGCCCACCGAACACCGCCAGTGCGCCTCGACGCCCCACGAGCGGATTCTCGACATCGGAAAGCACGATGATACGCGCGCCATTCAGCGCCCGAAGCGCCGGTGCCAAATCGATACTCGTCACGTGTTCAAGGCCCGCGAGACCGGGGGCGATATTGCAGCCACACTCATCAACAAGGTGGGCACCCAGCGCCTGCAGCATGCCGGCGCCACCGTCGTTGGTGGCACTGCCGCCCAGACCAATATAGATAGTCTTTGCCCCCGCGCGGACCGCGCGAAGTATGAGCTCGCCCACGCCATAGGTCGAAGCCGCAAGCGCCGCCGATTTCGTGCAGGGTGAATACCCAATACCCGCCGCCTCGGCCATCTCAATTACAGCCGAGTCGTGCTCGTCGTCCACCAGCATCCGGGCAGACACGCGATAGTCCAAGGGGCCTGCAACCTCACAGGTCGAGAGCTCGCCACCGCGCGCGGCGATGGCATCGAGCGTTCCCTCGCCACCATCTGCCAGCGGCAAAGCGCCCAGCTCGGCATCGGGCCACACACGGCGCACGCCTTCGGCAACGGCCTCCTCCGCCTGCGCACTCGACACGCTGCCCTTGAAGGAGTCGATCGCCAGCAGCACACGGCGGGGCCGCCGCACGGGGCCAAAGTCGACCGTCTCGTCGGCGAGGTCTCCAACACCCGCGAGCGCCTCGGCGTGAGCCGCATGCGCCTCAAGGTTCAAACCGCAACCGACGCCGTCGACACCGCGCAGGCCAGCAAAATAGCTGCTCAGCACTTCACGGCACTCGCCTGCCAGCACGCCGGCGGTCACATTAAACCGATGGTTCAGGCGCGAATCGGCATTGAGGTCGTACAGCGAACCCAGCGCGCCCGCCTTGGCATCGGTCGCGCCATACGCGCAACGCCCCACGCGCGCGTTAACCATAAGCCCCGCGCACATACAGCAGGGCTCGAGCGTCACGTAAACCGTGCAATCGGAAAGGCGCCAGCGTCCAAGCGTCTGAGCGGCGGCACACAGGGCCAAAAATTCGGCATGCGCCGAAGGATCCTGGTCGAGTTCGCGGCGATTATGCGCCCTCGCGACAATCTCGCCCGCGCGTACCACCACCGCACCAATCGGTACCTCGCCCACCGCAGCAGCGGCGCGCGCCTCGGCCAGTGCCTCGCGCATGAACTTCTCGTCGATTTCGGTGATCGTCATCGTTCGCCTTCCCTGTTGCAAATTCAAAACGATGCTATCATTACGACTCACGGAGAGATGGCAGAGCGGTTGAATGCGGCGGTCTTGAAAACCGTTGAGCGCGAGAGCGTTCCGGGGGTTCGAATCCCCCTCTCTCCGCCACTTTAGTGATTCACCGGTGTCATGGTCCGCTCAAACAGTGCATCGACCACGTCGGCTATCTCAGATCGACGCTCAAGATCGTGGCCCGATTCCCACCATATCGTGAAAAGTCGAATAATACCGCCGGCGATAAACTCAGACGTCGTCTCGAGCGACACGGGGGCCAGGGCATCCTCGGCAAGCACGTTCATCACACGCTCGCGGATGGAGCGAGCAATGCGGTCGCAAATAACGTTGGTCAACATGCCCGACATGCTGCTTGCCAAAATGTTATCCATGAGCCGCTCGTGCGCCAGAATCAAATCCATGGCATCGTCCAAAATCGCGTGCCGAAGCGCGCGCACGTCCTCGGCAGACACCGCGCCGGCCTCATCGGGCTGTTTTTGCGGCAAGCCCGTCATAAGCTCATCGATATAAAAGGCAAAGTAATCGTTTTTATCGCGAAAGTGCTTATAGAACGTCGTGCGACGAATCAGGGCACGGTCGCAAAGCATAGCAACCGTCAAATCCTCAAACCGATGCTCTTCCAATAGCTCGGTAAAGGCATCGAACAGGGCACGATAGGTTTTCTTGATGCGAAGGTCCATCCGTATCGCCATCCTCAAGGCGTAGACAGCATTCCTTAATTTGTCGCATATCTTACACCTGTACCGCCCGTTCGATATTGGCGCCCCCTCCCTGGTTGAAACATAACGCTTACCGGAAAGTTAGGCACCGCCAAAGGTTGCGGGTATACTAGATACGTTATACCAACAACGGCAGGCGCAAAACGCCGCTGCCATTCGAAACGGAGACATCATGCTTCCCGTCATCATCGGTATCGTTGTTGTCGTTGTGATCGCCTGCGCCATCGCCGGCATCTACAACAACATGGTCACCAAGCGCAATCGCATCGATAACGCTTGGCAGAACATCGACACGCAGCTGCAGCGCCGCAACGACCTGATCCCCAACTTGGTCGAGACCGTCAAGGGCTACGCCAAGCACGAGCAAGAGACGCTCTCCGCCGTGATCAGTGCGCGTAACACCGCCGTCAAGGCCACCACGCCCGAGGCCAAGATGGAAGCCGACAACGTGCTGACCGGTGCGCTGCGCCAGCTCTTTGCCGTGGCCGAGGCCTACCCCGATCTTAAGGCAAACACCAACTTTACGCAGCTGCAGGCATCGCTCGAGGATACCGAGAACAAGATTAGCTATGCACGCCAGAGCTACAACGATTGCGTGCTCAGCTACAACAACGCCATTCAGACGTTCCCGGCTGTCATCTTTGCCGGCATCTTCCAGTTTAAGGAGCGCCAGGGCTTCGAGGCCGCCGAAGCCGCCCGCCAGGCCCCGACCGTCAAGTTCTAGTAGTTTGGCAGCGCATCCTTAATCGGCCAAATGTATAAACCGCCCCGTCGAACGCATACTTCGACGGGGCGGTTTCCTTTTTCGCGAAGGTCCCCCTCTAAGCGCCGTGCATTTTTAGGAGTATTCAACATAACCAAGAGCTTCGGGCGCTACGATAAATGCCAAAGACCGCGAATATCCCTGCAAATCAAACGCTGTCAGCCCATAACCCCGCCCATCATTCGTAGAAAACATCGAGAAATCCCGATTTTTTGCCCGAGGTCGGTATGCAGGGGCCTTCGATTGCAGAATACTCGCAAAAATGCACGTCGCCATCACCCCCACATGGCGCGAACCAAAACAAAAGCGCGGCCTAAAAGGCCGCGCGCCATCTTTAATTCAGATCTATATTGCCCGTAACGGCAGCGCCGAGGTAACGCAGGCCCGAGGGCAACCTTCCTTTCCGGCGCACTCCGCAGGACGAAAGAACCTCCGCCGCACGAAGTGCGCAGCGGAGGTTCTTTCATGTCCGAGGACGCGCCGGAAAGGAAGGTTGCCCTCGGGCCGAACAGCTATGGCAGCTTACGCCACGGTATAGACCCAGTTGTGCTTATCTTCAACAGCACCAGACTGGATACCAGTCAGGGTCTCGCGGAGCTTCTTCATCACAGGGCCGATCTCGGTGTAGCCGGCCGGGAAGGTCACGGTCTCGTCGGCGCCGTAGACCTTGTTGTCAATCTCGCCAACCGGGGAGATGACGGCAGCGGTGCCGCACAGGCCGCACTCGACAAAGGTACCGGCCTTGACCTCAGCCCACTCGACGGGACGCTGGTCGACGGTCATGCCCAGGTCCTGAGCAACCTGAACGAGCGAACGGCGGGTGATGGAGGGCAGAATGGAGTCGGTGTGCGACTGCGGAACGACGAGCGTGCCGTCCTCCTTCACGAACAGGACGTTGGCGCCACCGGTCTCCTCGACATAGGTGCGGGACTCGGAGTCGAGATACAGGTTCTCGGCATAGCCCTCGCGATGGGCCTCCATCGTGGGCTTGAGGGACATGGCGTAGTTGAGGCCGGCCTTGATGTTGCCGGTGCCGTGCGGTGCCGCACGGTCATACTCGGAAACGCGCAGCTTGACGGGCTTAAGGCCACCCTTAAAGTACGGACCGACCGGGGTCACGAGAATGCGGAACGTGTACTCAGGAGCGGGAGCCACGCCGATCACGTCACCGGAGCCGATCATAAACGGACGCACGTACAGGGTCGCGCCGGAACCGAAGGGCGGAACCCAGGCGGCGTTGGCAGAAACGACCTGCTTGACGGCCTCAACGAACTTGTCCTTGGGGAACGGGGGCATCTCGAGGCGCTGGGCAGAGTTATACATACGCTCAGCGTTCATGTCGGGACGGAAGCAGACGATGCTGCCGTCCTCGGCGGTGTAGGCCTTCAGGCCCTCAAAGACCTCCTGGCAGTAATGGAAGATACCGCCGCACTCGGAGACATGCAGGGTGTGGTCGGTGGTCAGGCCGCCCTCGTCCCACTCGCCATCCTTCCAATGAGCCTCGTAGCTGTAATCGGTCTTCATGTAGCCAAAGCCGAGGCTGCCCCAATCGATATCCTTCTTCTCGACAGTCATATGTCGCTCCTTACATACGCAGTTGCAAACTCGCGAACCCGCACGCAAGGACCGAGGCCGACCGCGTCGCAACGTCGCACGCCCGGAGCGTAGAGCCGGACGGGACACGCGAACGGCATCAAAGCCGATGGCACGTCGATTCGCATGCACGAGATTGTACTCCGCACGCGCGTCGGATAAAACGTTTTTCTTTAACTAACTAAAGTATTTTCATTTGACCGAAGCCAAAGAGGCCCGTCACCGTTACGGTGGCGGGCCTCAACGACATGATTTGTGCGCCGGCTCGAGCCAGGCGTTCTATTTGCCCAGCTTAGCCTTAACCAAGCCAACCACGGTCGGGATGATCGACACGGCGACGATGCCGATAATCAGCAACTCAAAGTGCTCCTGCACAAAGGGAATGCCGCCAAAGAAGTAGCCCAGCAGCGTAAAGACCGTCGACCAGGTAATGCCGCCTAGCACGTTAAAGACGACAAAGTTGCGCCAGTGCATGCCGCCCATGCCGGCGATAAAGGGCACAAAAGTGCGGATAAACGGGAAGAAGCGACCCAGGAAGATGGCCAGGTGACCCCACTTGTCCAAGAAATCCTCGGACTTTTTGATGCGCTCGGGCGTCATGGCCTTTACCTTGCCCGAGGCGATGATCTTTTTGCCAAAGAAGTGGCCGATCATAAAGTTGCACTGATCGCCCAGAATGGCTGCGGCCCATGCGGTGGCCAGAAGTGCCACGATGTTAAAGCCGCCGTTGTGGGCAAAGAAGCCCGAGGCAAACAGCAGCGAATCGCCGGGAAGGAACGGGAAGAACACCACGCCCGTCTCGATAAAGATGATCAGGAACACGCAGCCGTAGGCCATAAGCGGGCCGGCGGCGATCCAGCTGGCAATCGCGGTGCGCGGATCCTTGAGCAGCTCGGCAATAAAATTGATGAAACCCATGAAGTAAAACCTCTCAGTTGTGGGCGCGGATACGTCCAAGTTGACCAGTATACGGTTGCGGCGCCCCCTCGTGCGCAACCCCACAAAAGCATGACCCCATTACCAGCAAGTTTGCATAACTGACACCTGTCGTGCAATACCGTCAAGATTATCCTTCCTAATCCCTAGCGAATCGCTATACTTTATTGAATCGCATTGCCATGGCGCTAAGGGAGGGCGGCCGGTGAGCTTTATCAATACCATTCGCGAGGACATCAAGACCGTCCAAGCGCAGGATCCCGCCGCGCAAAACGGTCTAGTCATCTTCCTTTCCTATCCTGGCCTGCACGCCAAGTGGAACCACGTGCCCGAGCACTGGCTCTGGGAGCACGGTCATCGCTCGCTCGCCCGCGTGCTCTCGCAAATCACCCGCCACATCACCGGCGTCGAGATTCATCCCGCCGCACAGATCGGCAAGCACTTCTTTATCGACCACGCCATGGGCGTCGTCATCGGCGAGACCACCGTCGTGGGCGACAACTGTGTGCTTTACCAGGGCGTTACGCTCGGCGGCACCGGCAACGAGACCGGCAAACGCCACCCCACCCTGGGCGATAACGTCACCGTGGGCACGGGTGCCAAGGTGCTCGGCAACATTCGCATCGGCAACAACGTCAAGATCGGCGGCAACTCGGTTGTCGTCAAGGACGTGCCCGACAACTGCACCGTCGTGGGCGTGCCGGGACGCATCATCAAGCGCAACGGCTGCCGCGTGTTCGAGGAGAGCTTCGATGCCAAGCAGCATCGCGAGTACATGCCCGACGACGCCGCCGAGCAGTCCGCACTCAACCGCCAGGGCATCACCGAGAACGCCCGCCGCGTTAAAGAGCTCGAGCGAGAGGTGGCCGAGCTCAAAGCCCTCGTCGCCAAGCTCGTGGACGAGCGTTAGGGCCGCGGGCAACCGCTACAGCATGAACGCCAACACAAAAGGCGCGCCAGGGAATCCGCCCCCGGCGCGCCTTCTTTTCGATGTGACATGCGGGACTGCCCCTTTGTCACCTTATGCGAACTGGCTCAGATAGAGATCGGCATAAGCGCCCTCGGCAGCCAGCAGCTCCTTGTGCGTACCCTGCTCGATGATATTGCCGTGATCCATGACCAGGATGAGATCGGCATCGACGATCGTCGACAGACGGTGCGCGATCACAAAGCTCGTGCGCCCGCGCATGAGCGCGTCCATGGCGCGGCCGATGGCGAGCTCGGTGCGCGTGTCCACGCTCGACGTCGCCTCGTCCAGGATGAGGATCGCCGGGTTGTTGAGCAGTACGCGCGCGATGGTCAGCAGCTGACGTTGGCCCTGACTGATGCTTTCGGCATCATTGGCCACATGTGTGTCGTAGCCCTGCGGCATGGTGCGCACAAAGAAGTCGACTTGCGCGGCGCGTGCAGCCGCCACGATCTCGTCGCGCGTCGCCTCAGGACAGCCGTAGGCGATGTTTTCGGCAATCGTGCCATCGAATAGCCAGGCGTCCTGCAACACCATGCCAAACTGCTGGCGCAGCTCGCCGCGGTCCATACGGCTCGTGTCCACGCCGTCGAGCGTAATGCGTCCACCGTCGATCTCGTAGAAACGCATGAGCAGGTTTATGAGCGTGGTCTTACCCGCACCCGTGGTTCCCACCACGGCGATCTTCTGACCCGGCTCGGCGGTAAACGACACGTCGCGCATAAGCGGCTTGTCGGGCGAATAGCCAAAGCGCACGTGTTCAAAGGCAACACGGCCCTCCACCTTGCCCGGCAGCTTGGCGGCGGCCGCCGGCAACGGATCGGCCTCCATCTCGGGCTCATCGAGCAGGTCGAACACGCGCTCTGCGCTCGCCAGCGCGCTCTGCAGCGAGTTAAAGGTAAACGACAACTGCGTCATGGGTTCGGACGCCTCGTAGATAAACTGGAAGAACGCCTGGAACACGCCGACGGTCATGTGACCGGCAACCAGCATGCTGCAGCCCACCAGTGCAATCACGATCTGCGCCAAACGGCCGATAAAGCGCACCGCGGGGCCGACGGCGTTAATCATAAAGTCAGCCTTGGTGCTCACGCGCGCCAGCTCCTTCGAAGCCTCGTGTACCTCGGCAGAGCTCTGGCGCTCGCGGTTAAACGCACGAATCACCAGACGACCCGAGTAGCCTTCCTCGACCGCGCTCGTAATCTTGGACACCCACTCCTGACGCTCGCCCGTCACATCGTGCGTGCGGCGCGACACGACCTTCGTCACCAACAGCGAAAGCGCCGTAAAGAACAAAAAGACGAGCGTGAGCGGCACGCTAAACACGAACATCACGCTCACGGCGCCCACCACGGTACCGATCGACACCAGAAGCTGCAGCAGGCCGCGCTGCATGCTCTCGGACATCTTGTCCAAGTCGTTGGTCGCACGGCTGACGACCTCGCCGGGACGATGCGCGTCAAAGTAGGCAAGCGGCAGACGGTTGAGCTTTTGAGCGATGCGGTTGCGTAGACGCAGGTTGAGGCGCTCGGCAACGCTCGACATCAAAAAGCTCTGGAGTGCGTAGAACGAGGCGGCGGCGGTCCAAATCATAAAGTAGATGAAGATGGTCCTGCCGCAGTTCTCCCAGGTAATGCTGAAGGTAGTGTTGTTGGCAAACGCCAGCTTCATATGCCCCCACAGCTCATCGATCACGCGGGCGCTGTAAGCCGGCGCCGCGGTGTTAAAGATGACATAGAACACGATGCTCGCGAACACGATATAGAAGCGCCAATGGTCGCCGGCGGCCTCGCTCCACAGGCGGCGCACCGTCGCCCAGGTGTCGCGGGGCGCCTCGTCCTCGTCCTCGTCGTCAACGTCGCGCATGCGCTCCGCCTCGGCGCGGGCGCGCTCGTCCTCGGCGCGCTCGTTTTCCTCGTAGAGTGCCTGGCGGCGAGCCTCGCGCTCCGCCGCCTTGGCGGCTTCGTCCAGGCCGGGCGTGGCGCCCGCCTCCTCGACTGTCTCTGCAACCGCGGCGTCATCGGCGATGCCCTGCTTCTTGAGCTCCTCGGTCATGCTACTCACCTCCCTTCATCTGCGATTCCGCGATAGCGCGGTACACCTCGCAGGTTTCCATGAGCTCGTCGTGCGTGCCCAGGCCCACGATCTCGCCGTCCTTGAGCACCACGATCTGATCGGCATGCAAAATAGTCGAGATGCGCTGGGCGATGATGAGCACCGCGGCATCGCACGTCTCGTCCTGCAGCGCATGGCGCAGTGCCGCATCGGTCTTAAAGTCCAGGGCCGAAAAGCTATCGTCGAAGATATACAGATCAGCGTGCTTCATGAGCGCACGGGCGATGGCCAGGCGCTGGCGCTGGCCGCCCGAAAAGTTCGTACCGCCCTGCGCCACCGGCGTATCGAGCCCCTGGGGCTGGTCGAGCACAAAGGTGCTCTGGGCAACCTGGAGCGCATGGAGCATGTCAGCCTCGGTCGCACCCTCGTTACCAAAGCGCAGATTGCTTGCCACGGTACCCGAGAACAGCCATGCCTTCTGCGGCACATAGGCGATACGCCCGCGGATGTCGTCTTGCGAAAGGTCGCGCAGATCGACGCCGTTCAGGCGAATGGCGCCCTTCGTGGCATCGTGGAAGCGAAGCAAGAGTTTGGCCACCGTTGACTTGCCCGAGCCCGTTGAGCCCACGATCGCGGTCGTCTGTCCGCGGCGGCAGGCAAAACTCAGGTTGCACAGGGTGTCCTCGTCGGCATCGTCAAAACGGAACGACATGTGGTCGAACACGGCCACCACGTCGGCGCCGTCTGCGGACTCAGGCGCCCCGTCGCCCAGCGTAGCCTTGCCGTCCACAATGCTCGGCTCGATTTCGAGCACCTGCTGCGCGCGGTTGAGACACGCCGCGGCGCGCGGGAGCGTCAGCACCACCATCTGCGCCATCATCACAAAGAACAGGATCAGGATCGCGTACTCCAGCACGGCCGAGATGCTGCCGATTTGCATGGCATGGACGCCCACGCGGTTGCCGCCCACCCACAGCACCGCCACCTCGGCGATGTTCATCAAAAAGAAGCTGGAGCTGTCGAGACCCACAAACAGGTGGTTGACCTTGATGGCATTGGCCGCGTAATCGCTAAACACCTCGTCCAGGCGCTGCTCCTCGTGGCGCTCCTTGTTAAATGCGCGGATGACGCGCACGCCCACGATGTTCTCGCGCAGCACCACGTTCATGCGGTCGATAAAGCTCTGAAGGCGCATAAAAATCGGCGCGGCGTTAGCCACCGTAAAGACCGCCGCCACCAGCACGATCGCAACGACCACGCCCAGCAGCGTGCCCATGGCAGGATCGATAAACCAGGCAAAGATGATGCCCGCGACGGCCAAGAACGGCACCGGCAGCACCAACTGAATCGTCTGCAGGATCGCTTGCTGGATCACGTTGATGTCGTTGAGCGAGCGCGTGATCATCGAACCCGTGCCAAAGCGCTCAAAGTCGCTGGCGGACAGCTCGAGCGACTTATCGTAGACGGCGTTGCGGATGTCGCAGGCCACATTGGCCGCCAGACGGGCCGAAAGATAACAGCCCAGCACCGCACCACCGCTGGCCATGCCGGTCGCGATGAGCATGTACAGACCGTTGCGCAAGATGTAATCGACGTCGCCCGTCGTGATGCCCGTGTTGACCATGTTCGCCAACATCGTGGGCACGAGCAGCGTACCGACGTTGTCGATTAGCAGCACCAGCAGCGTCACCGCGATCAGACCGCGGTACGGCCTCATAAACCTCATTAAGAGTCGCATGTCTCCCCCTCGCCCTTATCGGCAGCCTCGTTCTCGGCGGCAACTTGCCGTTTAAATGCCTCGCACTCTTCGTTAAGAACATGGGAGAACTTACCGACCAAGCGCATGATCTCGCGCTGTTCCCACGGCTCGAGCGCCTCGAATGCCTGCTGCTCGGCCTTTTGCGCCGGCAACGCGTAGCGCTTGGCAAACTGCATACCTTCTGCGGTCAGTCGCACAACCTTGTTCTTACGACTGCCCTCGGCAAACTCCAACGTCGCGAGCCCTCGCGCCCTAAGCGTCTTGATCGCCGAATTGATGGTCTGTTTGCTGTAGAACCATTCACTCGTCAGCCGACTCACGGCGATGCTGCCGTCCGCCGTGCTGGTGTCGACGAGCATCCAATAGGCGCAATCCGAAAGACCGCAGGTGCGCGAGAACTCCGAATAGATATGGTCGAGTCCATTGAGCATCCGGTCGAAATCGACCAGCGTAACCGCACTATTCATCTATCCCACCATTCGATTGTCCGAGTTTTGACCAATTTACATCTCTACATTAGTCCGAGTTTTGACTATCGTCAATAAGCTCGTTATATATGGTCAGGTCAACATAGGCATGTCGACAAAAAAGACCGCCGGCGCGGGGGCGGCGCCGGCGGTTGCGAGAGAATATCGATTGTTGGCTGTTACGCAGCGACGGCCTCGTAGACCGTGGCGCCCGAGAAGCTGTCGTGCAGGCTCTTGCCACAGATCCACGGCAGTTCGACGACCTCGCAGACCGTGTTGACCAGCTCGGAGCAGTCAGTAAAGTGGCCCTTATCGTTGAGGGCCTCGCAATCCTGAACACGCCAATAGCCATCGGTGTGCGTGATGTAGTACTCGTGATCGTTGATCGACACGAAAGCGCGCGTCTTGGAACGCAGCAGCTTCAGAAATCCTTCGAAGTCGGTCTCGACGACATCTCCAGCCTGGAACATGATGTTACCTCCTGGCCCGGCGCCACCACGGCGCATTGATAAACGTTGGTACTCCTTTAGTAAAACCTTTATCAGAGGTTATGCGTTCGTCATTTAGGCAAGTGGTAAAAAACCGCAGGGTAGACGGGATAAAACGTTTAACCGTCCCATTTGTTTGTCACATTCTGAAGGTACTTTTATGCAAACCTACTTTTCCAATTGGAATCTATCCTTTTGGCCGGGCAATTGACCGTCTACCGTTTGAGCCCGACGGGTATGAACGGGGCATCTGCAACGCCACCGCAAGGAGACACCATGGAGACTATCGAAGCACTCATCCATCGCCGCAGCTGCCGCAAATACAGCGATCGTCCCGTCGAGGTCGAAAAGCTTGCACGTATTATCGAAGCCGGCCAATATGCACCGAGCGGCATGGGCCGCCAGCCGGTGACGTTTGTCGCCGTCACCGACCCCGCGACCGTCGAGCGTCTCTCACAGCTCAACGCCCAGGTCATGGGCAGCAACAGTGACCCCTTCTATGGCGCCAAGACCGTTGTGGTGGTGCTGGTCGACCGCAGCGTGCCCACGCATCTGGAAGACGGCTCGCTCGCCATGGGCAACTTGCTCAACGCCGCCTATGCACTGGGTGTCGATTCGTGCTGGATTCACCGCGCGCACGAGGTCTTTGACTCGCCCGAGGGCCTGGAGCTGCTGGCCAGCTGGGACCTGCCCGCCGACGGCAGCCTGCGCGGTGTCGGTCACTGCATTCTGGGCTATGCCGAAGACACGCTACCCGAGCCCAAACCCCGCCGCGACAACGTGGTGTATGTAAAGTAATTAGTCCCGCCGTTCTAACGAACGGCGGACCCGCTCGCAACTTATCTTGCCGGTGGAGTTGTCGTCGTTTCGTTCGTGCGAGTCGTTTCGGCGCCGTCGCCCTGTTCGCCGTCGTCCTTTTGAGCGTCGGCGATGGTGGAGGCTGCCGCAACGATACCGCGCTGGGGCGCGACGCCCGTCTGGGTCTGAGCGCCCTCGACAATTTCTGTGCCTGCATGCGCGAGCTCGGGCGATTTAAACACTGCGTCCAAGTTGGCGCCGCCGCCGGCGTAGCCAAGCGCAGCGAGTGCGATGATGATCACCGCAATGACGACCGCGATCGGAACATAACGATGCCAACCAGCCGGATTGAGTCCGCTGCGACGAGCCGCCCCGCGGCTGATGTAACCGAGCGTGCCGTCGTGCTTGAGCTTTGAGCCCACCACGCACTTGCGGCCCCACAACGAGGACTCTGCCTGCATGGCCAAGCGGGCGCTTGCCGAAGGATAACCGTATTTAGTGCGCTTGAACGAACCATCAAACCCCGAGGCGTGTTTGCCCCACGTCACCGATGTCGTGCGTCGGTTGACCGGTGCGGCGCTCCGCCTTCTGCGGCTCGGTTTTGTAGTCTCAGCCATACGCCCCCGCACGCCGTAACCAAATCGAAACAATAACGCTTTGGACTGTAGCACACGCGTCGCGCGCGGTCACGGGCGCCTCGCTCAACGGTCATCGTCCTTCAGCAAGCGCCACAGCGTTGTTCGGCTTATGCCCAGCACCTCCGCCGCACGGGTTCGGTTGCCGTGGAGATGATCTACAACCAGATGCGCGATATCTCGCTCGATATCGGCCAGCGGTCGCAGGATATACAGGTCGCTTTCGAGTGTCGGGGCGCCAAAGGTTGCGGTCTTAATCACGTCCTCTTGGGCTAGCACTTCCTCCGCCACAGCGCGGTCCACCGTGCCCGCCCCCACCAATATATACAGTCGTTCCGAGACCTCGCGGAGCTGCAGATAGTTGCGCGGCCAGCGGTAAGCATCGAGCGTCTTCGTCGCCGCGGCGGACAGCGTGGGCGCTGCCGTCCCAAATGCATCAGCGAGATATTCCAAATAGCGCGCAACCTTTGTCGACGCGGCTCCCTGCTCGGCAATCGCCGGCGCCACGCTCACCGCACAGGCGAAGCGCTCGGTCACAAAGGCGGCTTGATCGCTTTCGCTGCCGCCCGGCATGTCATTCGCCGTCAGCACCACATGGCAGCGCGTCGCCAACGCGGTGTCGGCCATCGTGGAAACGAGCTCGCGGAGGCGCTGGGGACCAACCGCATTCCAGCCCTCAATGCACAGGGTCAACCCTGTTTGAAACAGCGGCGATTCGGAGCTTTTGAGCACGTGGCGCCAACCGCGATCGGTGAGCTCATCGAGCGCGACGGAAACAAAGGGCTGATCGGCAAAAGGACCGTCCAGATAGAGGCGCTTGGCTATCTCGACCTGACCCGCCCCCAGCTCGCCCTCGAGCATAAGGGGCACGCCGCGCGCGTAGCTCTCGGCGACCGGCGCAGCCACCGAGGCCGCCCCCTCAACGATGCCGTACGCGCTCGATTCGTAGCGGGCCTCAACTTCGTCGGCGTTGAGCCACTCGATGCCCGCATGCGCCGCGGCACCGCGCACCTCGCGGACCACAACGACCCAAAGCCTCCCGCCCTCTTTGTCGGTGGGGCGAACGGTCAGGCTCAGGCGCGCACCCGCACGTCCCATAACCAGACGCGCGCCGTCTCCTATACGGTCGAGGCGCTCAGCGACAAAAGCCGCCACATCCCGCTCAAGCGCCGCGTCATTCATGGTCGAAATCGCGACGTCCCCACGCGCATCGATTGCCAATGCCGAGGCCCCGGCAGCAGCCAGGGCCTCGGTCAAGATGTTCAGCTTGGCATCGCTATCCATGATTTGCCCCTGTCCGTAGCGACGTGCAGCCGCCGACGGTCGCACGACCGAGTGTTTCAAAATTGAACGATATTGCTCACCAAACACTATAGGGCAGAGAGCGCCGTCCTGCGAGTATAGGTGTTGCCCCGCATCGCCATCCTGGCGGGGCGATAAGAGCTCTTCGGGACTTATAAACCTGCGGACAAGCCATACCCGCAAGAGCTCCTATCGCTCCACCGCAAGCTTGCGCGCGCCAGCATGCAGCACACAGACCGGCTGCTCCTCTACCAGATCCCCAGCACGTGCTGCATTCCCAAACTCATGCATGCAATGCCAATCCAGCAGCAAAAGCCCAGCGCGATGGGCTTGCCGCCCTTTTTGACCAGCTCGACGATATCGGTATTAAAGCCAATAGCCGCCATGGCCATCACGATAAAGAACTTCGACAGCTCCTTGATGGGCGCCGTGATGGACACGGGAAGCTGAAGCACCGTGGTGATTACGCTCGCCAGCACAAAGAACAGCACAAACATGGGAAACGCGCGTTTAAGCGAGAACGTGCTTTTGGCGTCGCCGCCGGCCTTGCGCGCCAGATGCATCTGCCAGCATGCGAGGACCAACGTGATGGGAATGATAGCCAGTGTCCTGGTGAGCTTGACCACCGTGGCGCTCTCGAGCACATTGGCGCCGGGATGCATGCTGTCCCAAGCGCTCGCCGCAGCCGTTACGGACGAGGTGTCGTTGATGGCGGTACCGGCAAACAGGCCAAAGCCCTCGTTGGTCAGCCCGAGCATACCGCCGAGCGTTGGAAACACGAGCGCCGCGATAACGTTAAACAGGAAGATGACCGAAATAGCCTGGGCAATCTCGCGATCGTCGGCATCGATGACGGGCGCGGTCGCGGCGATGGCAGAACCGCCGCAAATCGACGAACCCACACCCACAAGCGTCGCGATCTTACCCGGCACGTTCATAACGCGGCAGAGCACAAAGGCGATGACAAGCGAGGTCGAGATCGTCGCCACGATAATCGGCAACGACTGGGCGCCCTTGGACAGAATCTGGGAGAGGTTCATGCCAAAGCCAAGCAGGATAACCGCGTACTGCAAGACTTTTTTAGACGTATAGGTGACACCGGCGGCGAGCTGTTCGCGGCGATTCTTGGGAAAGACGAGCGCCAGGACCATGCCAAAGAGGATGGCAAATACCGGCCCGCCGACCACCTCAATTTGTTTGCCGAGCAACGTCGCGGGGATAGCGATGATCAGGCAGAACAAGACACCCTTCCAGCGCTCGCGTACGATATTCGCCAGTTGCATATGGGATTCCTTCTTTCTCTTTCACGTTTGCGACGGCTTATGATACGGCAACATTGGGCATAGCCTTGCGCAAACACAGACTAAGATGCCGCAATAGTTCTCGGGCGACAGCCGAATTACCCACCGCGGAAAGCTGATTCGCGGCATAATTAACAACTGACATATGAGTTTGATAGAACAGTTGCGAGGCGCTATGGAAGAATCGATGCACGTCGGCGAGCAGGAAACGAGCCTACAGGACCAGTCCTACCACACCATTCGACGCAAGATCGTCTATCTGGACTACAAGCCGGGCGAAAAGCTGGGCGTCAAGCAGCTTTGCGACGACCTGGACATGGGTCGCACGCCCGTGCGCGAGGCTTTGGTTCGCTTGGCGCAGGAAGGGCTGGTGCGCACCGTGCCCCAGAGCGGCACCTACGTCTCACCCATCAACCTCACCCTTGCCGAGAGTGCCTGTTACATCCGCGAGCATCTGGAAAAACAGGTGATCGTGGAGTGCTGTGCGCGCGCCACGTCGGCCGGCATCGAGCAGCTCGACCGCGCCATCGCGCTGCAGGAAAAGGCCATGGCCGAAGAGGATCGCATCGGCTTCTTTTTGAGCGACAACCTCATGCATCACATGATTTTTAGCATCGCATGCCGCAGCACTGTGTGGTCGTGGCTCGAGGAGACCAATGCCGACCTGGAGCGCTTCCGCTGGCTGCGCGCCGCCACGCAGGTTCTCGACAATCAGGACATCGTGAACGAGCACAAGCAGATTCGCCGCGCTATCGCCGGTCGCGACCCCATCGAAGCGAGCTTTTTGGTCAGCAAGCACCTGCACATGATGTTCCGCAACCAAACCGAGGTTCTGGACCAGTTCCCCGAGTACTTCGAGACCAGCAAGCTCCGCTAACCTGCCAAAACCACCACAAAGGGGACAGGCACCTTTGCGGTGGTTTCTCCGTACAAAAAGGCCCGACTCTGTCTGATGACGCGGAGCCGGGCCTTGGTCGTTAGAACGGCGGAACCAACTACTCGACTGTGACACTCTTTGCCAGGTTACGGGGCTGGTCGACGTCGCAGCCGCGCAGGATGGCCACCTCGCGGGCAAGCAACTGCAGCGGGACGCTCGCCGTGATGGGGCTGAACACGTCGCGGACGGACGGCACGCGAATGATGCAGTCGGCAATCTTGTTGATCTCCTCGTCGCCCTCGGTGGCAACGACGATGACCTTGGCACCGCGCGCCTTGCACTCCATAAGGTTCGACACGGTCTTGTCGTAGGTGGCACTCTTGGTGGCCACGGCGATGACGGGGAAGCCCGGATCGATCAGCGCGATGGGGCCGTGCTTCATCTCGCCGGCAGCATACGCCTCGGCGTGCAGGTAGCTGACCTCCTTGAGCTTGAGCGCGCCCTCGTAGGAGATGGCAGCGCCCATACCGCGGCCCACAAACAGTGCCGACTGCGCGTCCCTGCACAGCAGGGCGGCCTCGTGCACGGCCTCGGTCTGCGTGTCCAAAATCCACTGGATCTGCTCGGCCGTATCGGAAAGCTCGCGGAACATCATGCGTGCCTGTTTGGTGGTCAGGCGGTACTTGACCTGCGCCAGCAGCAGGGCCAAAAGCGTGAGGCTAACGACCTGACCGATGAAGCTCTTGGTCGAGGCAACCGCAATCTCCTTGTTGGCCTTGGTATAGATGACGCCATCGCTTTCGCGCGCCACCGGGCTGCCCACCACGTTAGTGATGCCAAAGACCTTGGCGCCCTTGATGCGCGCATCGCGAATGGCGGCAAGGGTGTCGGCCGTCTCGCCCGACTGGGACACGGCCACGACGAGCGTCGTCGGCGTGATGATGGGGTTGCGGTAGCGGAACTCGCTTGCCGCCTCGACCTCGGTAGGAATACGAGCCCAGCCCTCAATAAGGTTCTTAGCGATGAGTCCGGCATGGTAGCTGGTGCCGCAGGCAATCACATACACGCGGTCGATATCGTTGAGCTCCTCGAGCGAAAGGCCCAGCTCGTCGATATCGAGCTCACCGGCAGGGGTCATGCGACCCACCAGCGTGTCGCGCACGACGCGAGGCTGCTCGTGAATCTCCTTGAGCATAAAGTCGGGATAACCGCCCTTTTCGGCCATGTCCAGATCCCAATCGATGTGGGTGACCTTGGGCTCGATGACATTGCCGGCCTCGTCGGTATACTCGACGCCCGCAGGCGTGAGCTTGGCAAACTGACCGTCCTCGAGCACCACGACATCACGGGTGGCGTCGATGAGCGCGATCACGTCGGAGGCAACGTAGGAGCCGGTCTCGCCCATGCCGACCACGATCGGGGAATCCTTGCGGGCCACGGCGATTACGCCAGGCTCGTCGGCGCACACGGCGGCCAAGCCATAGGCGCCCACCACGTGGGTGCAAGCCTCGCGCACGGAGGCCATCAGGTCGTGTGTCTCGGCATAGGCCTCTTCGATCAGATGCGCGAAGACCTCGGTATCGGTCTCGCTCTTAAAGTGATGGCCGCGGCCCTCCAGCTCCTCGCGCAGCTCGGCGAAGTTCTCGATGATGCCGTTGTGGACGATGGCGATACGACCGTCGCAGCTGGTGTGGGGGTGAGCGTTAACGACAGAAGGCTTGCCGTGGGTGGCCCAGCGGGTGTGACCGATACCGCAGGTAGCGTCGCTGTCGATGTTGGAAAGCTCGCTCTCCAGGCCCGCGACCTTGCCCACGCGGCGAATGACGTCGAGGTGCGCCGCGGCGCCCTCGCCCACCTCGAGCGCAACACCCGAGGAGTCATAGCCGCGATACTCCATGCGCTTGAGGCCCGTGACCAGGATGTTCTTTGCAATATCAGAGCCGGTGTAGCCGACGATTCCGCACATAGGATAAATCCCTTCGTTCGCGTGACTGCAAGACGTCCACGCACAGGGGGCGCTGAGACGTATAACGTTCGAGTATTGTACTCACGCAAGCGCAAGCTGATATACCAGAAGTGGTATCTCAACTTAGATACCACCCGATGCACACATGCCCAGCCGGTCCAAACCACCACAATGGGGACAGGCACCTTTGTGGTGGTCGCGCTGGCAACGGCGTTTTCGCAGATAAAACCTACCAAAATAAACCTGTCCCTAATTGGCAGGTTTTGACACCCCAGGGGCGGGCGATGCTACAATCTGGCTTGTACTTGAAACGCATCAAAGGGGCCGCTATGGCAAAGGTAAAAATCAGCGACGTCGCGCGCGAGGCAGGGGTCTCGCTGGGCACGGTATCCAACGCGCTCAACCACCCCGAAAAGCTGCGTCCCGAGACCCTCAAGCTCATCAACGAAACCATCAATCGCTTGGGCTACCTGCCCAACCAAAGCGCCCGTCAGCTCGCGGGCGGCACCACCAAGTCCTTTGGCCTGGTCCTCCCCCGTCTCGACCACGGCTTTTCGCTCCAAATTGCCAGCGGTGCCCACAACGAGGCACGCAAGCACGGCTATGACTTGCTCATCGCTAACGCCGACAACGACGACATTCTCGAAGACCATTACCTGCGCTACTTTATGGGCACTCAGATGTCCGGCGTCATGGTTCAGCCCATGGCGTCCCCCGACTGGCACCCGGCCATGACCAAGACTCCCGTCCCCATCGTCCATTTGGACGTCCATTGTTCAGAACCCGGTTACTACGTGGCCGCCGACAACGAGGCACAGGGGCGCATTATCGCCGAGCTCGCCATCGCCCGCGGCGCACACCGCATCGTCGTTGTAGGCCGAGCGGCATTTATGCAGCTCACCCTGCGCGTCCTTGGCATCCACAAGGCACTTGCCCTGCATCCCGATATCAAAATTGAGGTCATCGATGCCGGAGAGTGGAATACCGCAGCCGACGGCTACAGCATCGGTACCCAGATTGCCGAACGCCCTGCTGACGAGCGCCCCGATTTTGTCATCGGCCTGACCGACGTATTGGCCTCGGGCGTTATCTCGGCGCTGACCGACAAGGGCATTTCCGTCCCCGGCCAGATTCTTGTTGCCGGCTGCGATGGCAACCCGCTTGCCTGGAGCGGATCGGTCCCCCTCACCACGGTTGCACCACCGGGCTACGAGATCGGCCGCAAGGGCGTGCAGCTGCTCATGGAACAAATCGAGGATAAACCTGCCGCCAAGACCAAACGAGTCCGCATCGGCTCCGCCGCGCGCACCGTCACCACGGTCACGGCCACCGAGGACATTAACCGTCAGGAGCTCGTGCGCCCGTTCTTGCTCGAGCGTGCCAGCACTCAGGCAAGCAGCCAGGCCGAAGCCACCGCCATCAACCTGGGCGCTTACCTGTAGCATCTTTCCCCAACAATCCAATCCATCGCCGAACAAAAAAGAGCCCGACAAGCAAACACTTGTCGGGCTCTTCCCTATCGTTTCAGCCGAAGTTAGAACGGCGGAACACAGCTAGCGGCAGACAACGTCCACGGGCACGTTCAGGATCTTGGCGACCTTGAGGATCGTGTCAGTCTGGCTGCCCAGGCAGGCGGCCATGTGATGAGTCGGGCCCGTCTCGTTCCAGCGGTCCATGAACTCACGGGCGCCGATCGAGAACTTCATGCGCATGTTGGTGTCACCGAAGGTAAAGATCGGGCCGTCGACGTTCTCGCCCTCGGCAACCACGAACTTGAAGTTGCCGTTACCGTCCTGCGTGATGCCCAGGAAGGTGATGGTGCCGTGGCCGGGATAGAACTGGGTGAGGTAGCCGCCGCCGGTCTTGCCATGAAACACGGGGACGACCTTGAGCGTCGGCTTCTTGGCGGTCGAGATGTCGGCATCGCCAGAGCCGGAGTGGCCGATGATGACAATGTCCTCGGGGAAGTCGATGGAGTACATCTCGGAAAGCTGGCCGGTGCCAGAGATGGTCTTGAGGATGCTCATGGCGATGGCGACCTTCATATCGCCCTCGACCGCGCAGCTCGTGCCTTGCTTGATGAGCATGGAGAACGCCGGGATGAGCATGGAGTCGAGCACGCCGGCCTGGCCCTTGGCATAGCCGTCGTAGTGGCTGGCGACCAGACCGATC
This sequence comes from Collinsella sp., assembly GCA_019414325.1. Classification (GTDB taxonomy): domain Bacteria; phylum Actinomycetota; class Coriobacteriia; order Coriobacteriales; family Coriobacteriaceae; genus Collinsella. The sequence goes on from DXMG01000002.1 coordinate 103,380, forward strand.
TCCTCGTCCTTGACCCACTGCTCAAAGGCGACGACGTACTTGGCCATCTCCTGGATGGGCTCGTCGGTGACCTTGGCGCCGCCCTCAACGTCGAAGGTGTCGAGAATCTCGGCAGCCTTGGCGTCCACGGCAGCCTGGTCGTCGATGTTGTCGGCGATGGCCCACATCTTCTCCCAGTCAAACTGCTTGGTGTAGAGGCCCAGACGGTTGTAGAGGTTGGTCTCGTCGATGTAGAGGTCCATCATGCCCGGGTACGGACGGCCGATCTGGGCAATGTTGGTGCGACGCAGGCGACGACGCACCTGGGCGGCACGGCACCACTGCTCGAGCTGCTCGGCCACAGCCGGGTCGCCACCCTCGACGACACCGGTCACGACGGCATGACGCTTGCCGGCGCGGTTAAGGTCGGCCACGACCTCGCCGGGGGCACCGCAGGCGTACAGATCGCCCAGCCACGTGGGGATGTCGGTGTTGGCGTAGTCGGGCTGAGCCTTCTTCTGCACGTTGACCACGACGACGGGCACATCCAGGTCGCGCACGACCGGCAGCACGTTGTAGCTCGTGGCATAGGTGAGCATCTGCAGGATGACCAGGTCGACGTCCTCGGCGCGGAACTTGTCGCCAGCGACCTGAGCCTGCTCCTTGGCGGTCACCATACCGCCGTCGATAAGCTCGACAGTCGTGGGCAGCGTGGCCTTAAAGTCCTCGTACTGCTGCTCAAAATTGGGAACGAGCTGCGGGAACTGCGGAAGATAGGCGCCGAGGGCGATCGAGAAAACGCCAACTTTGGCCTTGGTGTTAACGAGCATGATTTCCTCCCATGAGAAAAGTTGATGTTTGCAAGCAAGCGGGCGCGGCTGTTATCAGATCAGCAGCGATATGACGGCGGTTTCCACGAGCTCCCCAGCAACCGGAACCGCCATTTTTCCTACCTACTAGTCAACAAATGCCTCGTTGATCTTGATACCGAAGTCACGGCAGGTGTCCTTGAGGCCCTTGTCGCTAATCTTGTTGAGGAAGTCATCCGAACCACCGTTGGCGGCACGCGCGGCCAGGTAGATCTCGGCGGCCTTCTCGACGGTGTGCGCCAGGCCAAAGGTCGTGTCAAAGTCAGGACCGGCGGCAAACAGACCGTGGTGAGCCCAGACGATGGTGTCGTAGGTCTTCATGAGCTCGGAGCTTGCCTCGGCGATGGCCGGACCACCGGGGACCATCCACGGCACAACGCCCACACCGGTCGGGAAGACGACGACGCACTCGGTCATCATCTGCCACAGGATGCGGGTGAAGGTACGGTCCTCCAGCGGCACGACGAAGGACATCTCGATGATGCCGGGGGTGTGGGCGTGGTAAATCACGCGGTCGGCGCCATCGGTACGGGCGGCGGCGACGCAGTGGTTCATGTAGTGGCTCTCGAACTCACTAGTTGGACGGGCGCCGTTGGCAAGGCCCCACACAATGCGGAAGGCGTCGCCGGCCTCGTTGATCTCGACGATGCCGATGTTGGCATACGGATCCTCCAGAACATTGCGCATATACTTGCCCGAGCCGGTGCTCACAAAGTACTGGCCGGCAAGATTCTCGCCGCGCACGCCCATCTTGACCCACTCGCGAGGCTCCTCAAAGAACGGCTTGGCCTCGACGACCTCCTCGTCGGTCATACGGTAGGTGAGGTTGCCGCCGTTGCGCTCATGCCAGCCCTGCTTAAAGCCATCATCGCACAAGCGGCAGAAGCCCTTGATAAACGCCAGATCTTCCATTGCCATTGTTTGTCTCCTCTCCGGGACCCGCAGGTCCAATTGAAAAACTTAGGTAAGCCGATTGACGGCGGCGCGGAGCATGGTTCGTGTAGGGCCTCCGCGCCGCATGTCATCGGAGAGAGCCGCTCGCGCCCGGCAGGAGTCGTTTGCCGCACGCGGGGCTGGGGGTAGGTGAAGGGTGAATCGGAGCAGACCCCGCGCTCGTTTAGGCCTGGGCGTCCTTGGGATCGATGCGATTGACATCAAAGGAGCGGGCAACGCAGGCACGGGCATCGGCCAGGTCGGCAAAATCGCCGGCGGCGATCATCTGCACGATAAAGTTGCCGATGCAGGTGCCCTCGATGGGGCCGGCGAACACGGGAAGCCCGCAGGTATCGGCCGTCATCTGGTTGAGGTAGTAATCCTGGCAGCCGCCGCCCACGATGTTGATGCTCGTGTAGTCGTGGCCCGAAAGCTCGCGCAGACCCTCGATGGCCTTGGCATACGAGCGGGACAGGCTGCAGTAGTTGGTACGCATGATCTCGCCCACGGTGCGCGGAATCGGCTCGCCGCCCTCGGCGCAGGCCTGCTTAATCTCCTGGATCATGGAGTCGGGGGCCAGGAAACGGTCGTCGTCGACATCGACATACGCCTCGAAGGGCTCGGCCTCGCGGCAGAGCGTACGGAGCTCGTCAAAACCAACCTTATGATCCATGAGAGCCTTATGCGAGGTCTTGCCCTCGACGTAGTCGACGCCGTTGATCTCGCGGCGGACGGACTGGTTCATCCACAAGCCCATGATGTTCTTGAGGAAACGGTAACGCTTGAGGTAGCCGCCCTCGTTGGTAAAGTTCTGCTTGCGAGCGAGCTCGTTGGTGATGGCGTGCTGGTTCTCAACGCCCAGCAGACTCCATGTGCCGCTCGAGATATAGACGGCGTTGTCGTCCTTGGCGGGAACGGCCAGGAAGGCAGAACCGGTGTCGTGCGTGGCGGGCAGCACAACGGTCGCGGAGTAGCCGATCTTCTCGGAGATGTCGGCCGTGAGCTCACCGAGCACAGCGCCGGGCATGGTCGGCTCCAGGAAGATGCTTTGGGGAATACCAAAGCGCGAAAGGATCTCGGTGTCCCAAGTGCACCTCTCGGCATCGAGCATGCCGGTGGTGCTCGCGTTGGTGTACTCGTTGGCCTTGATGCCGGTCAGACGCCAGTTGAGATAGTCCGGGATCATCAGGAAGGTGCGAGCTGCCTCGAGCTGCTCGGGATGCTCGTTCTTGAGGGCGAGCAGCTGATAGAGCGTGTTGAAAGGCTGACGCTGAATACCGGTACGGGCATAGACCTCGGCCGGATCCATAATTTGGTCGGCAACTTCGTAGATGCCGTCAGTGCGGGCATCGCGGTAGGCGACCGTATCGCCGACGATCTTGTTGTGCTCGTCGAGCAGCACGAAATCAACGCCCCAGGTATCGATTCCAATGGTGACCGGGGCCTGTCCGGTCTGATCCTTAACGGCGCACAGGCCTGCGACGACATGGTCGAACAGAGCCTCAACGTCCCAGCAGTCGTGACCGCCTACGCGCTTCTGCTCGTTATCGAAGCGGTAGACCTCCTGGTAGGACATCTTGCCGTCCTCGACCCAGCCAGCAAGAACGCGACCGCTCGAAGCACCGATATCGACCGCTGCGTAATGCTTGGACTCGATGCGACTCTCCATGTGCTCTCCCCTTTTTGAAGCGGTTCATTTACAGTTTTCATTATTATTTGAACCGTTTCAATTTCAATATGAGTCAATTTAAGTCCGGCGAGCGGTTGTTATTAGACGGTAAACGGTAGTTTTTGATTGAAAATGCTCCCAAATAAAAAGATGCGGCCACCCGCGCTGAGCAGGTGACCGCATCTTTAAAATGTTATTGAAATGGCTCGGGTGCAAACGCTAGCGCACGGCCTTGACCGCCGCCGTCAGATCGAACAACGTATCGAGCACGGCCTCGCAGCCGTCCACCACGTCCTGCGGAAGCGGCACGATATCGGGGACAGCAAAGACGTGGCAGCCAGCCGTAATGCCCGAGACGCAGCCGTTGCGCGAATCCTCGACCACGGCACATTCCTCGGGAGCAAAGCCCGCGCGCTCGCAGGCAAGCAGATACATCTCGGGGTCGGGCTTGCCGTGCACGACGTCCTCGCCGCAGGTCACCGTTTCAAACTTGTCAAAGAGGCCGACCATCTTAAGGTTGCGTTCTGCCGTGACATGGCGCGATGACGTCGCAAGGCCCACGTGATAGCCCACAGCCAGCAGCTCGTCTATGCACTCGGCGGCGCCGGCCTTAAGCTCCAGGTCGGTCTTGACCATCTCGTCGCGAATCTCCTTGTGGCGATGATAGATCGCCTCAGCGGTTTCTCTGCTGCCGCAATGCGCCTCAAGGATGTCCATGACATCGGGCAGCGTGCGACCGATAAACTGATGAATCAGCGTGTCATCAATCGCGACACCCAGCTCAGCAGCGGGCGCTTTCCATGCCTTGATGCCCAGACGCTCGGTGTCGACCAGCGTTCCGTCCATATCAAAAATAACAGCCTTGATCATATCGGTCCCCCATCGACTCTCGCTGTCGCATTGCCGCAACTCTACCGCATTTGGCAACTTGTATATAACGTATATACCATATTGCACTTTCGTTACATAGATAGAAGTCTTATGACAAGCAGCCCAGTAGGATTATAGTTTTCGATCGAGTACTCAACGATAAGGATCGTTTCATGATTTTAGACACCACGGCACCCGCAGAGGAGCTTCAAGACAAGCTATCGGCGCTCGAACAGCTGCTTTTGGCATACGGGCGCGTGGCTATCGGGTTTTCCGGCGGCGTTGACAGCAGCTTTTTGGCCGCCGTATGCGCCCGCATCATGCCTACCAATACCCTCCTCGTCCATCTCACCACGCCGCTCATCGGCACACCCGAGCAGGCTTCGTTTGAGCGGTCCGTTGACGGACAAACCGATGAGGGTCCGCATTTTATGCTCCCCGTGCTCAATCTTTCGGTCGATCAGCTGCAGCTCCCCCAGGTAGCCTGCAACGATGCCGACCGCTGCTACCACTGCAAGCGCGCCGGCTTTACCGCTATCGTCAACCACGCCAAGTCGCTCGGCTTTCCCACCGTCATCGATGGCAGCAATGCAAGCGATCGCGGTGACTACCGCCCCGGCATGCGTGCGGCAGAAGAGCTCGGTGTACGCTCACCCCTTATGGAGGTCGGCTTTACCAAGGACGAAGAGCGCGAGCTGCTGCGCGCATGGGGCTACCCCGTCTGGAACCTGCCGGCAGGCGCCTGCTTGGCCACGCGCATTCCCACGGGCGAGGAGCTTACGCGCGAGAAGGTCGATTTAATCCGCGCCTGCGAGGATTATCTGCACGATCTTGACCTGGCGCAGGTCCGCGCACGCCTGGTCGGCGGCTGCATGCATATCGAAGCCGCCCCGGCAGATGTCGCCAAGATCGCCGCCCTCGGCGGTACCGTGGTCAACGACGAGGGAAAGACCCCGCTGCCCGCCGCCATCGAGTCCGCGCTGCGCAACCTAGGCTGCGGACACATCTCCCCCGAGGTCGCCCCCTACATCCACGGCAACATGAACCTGTAGGTTGCGCCGTTTTACAAACGGCGCAAC
>DXMG01000020.1:0-312 GCA_019414325.1 Collinsella sp.
AAGTCCTTGTAGGCCTCGAACTCGTAGCGCAGGCAGCACATCAGGCGGCCGCAGACGCCACTAATCTTGGACGAGTTGAGCGGCAGGTCCTGCTCCTTTGCCATGCGGATCGAAACCGGCTCAAACTGTCCGCCAAAGCGCGTGCAGCAGAGCTCCTGGCCGCACTGGGCATAGCCGCCCACCAGGCGAGTCTCGTCGCGCACGCCGATCTGGCGCATGTCGACGCGAATGTGCAGCGTCGAGGACAGATCCTTGACGAGCTGGCGAAAATCGACGCGTTCCTCGGCCGCAAAGTAGAACACGGCCTTCTCG
>DXMG01000020.1:322-38545 GCA_019414325.1 Collinsella sp.
CGCCAAACAGGTACTCCACGCCGACCGGCTTCATCTCGAGGTCGAGCTCCTTGACCAGGCGACGGAAATCGACCATGGCCTCGTCGCCCTGGATGGCCAGATCATCGGCAAGCTGCAGGTCGATGTCGCTCGCCACGCGCAGCACGGGCTTGAGCGGCTGGCCGATCTCGTCCTGCGGTACCTCGAAGGGATCGGCCGTGACCAGGCCGATCTCGGTTCCGCGCTCGGTGGAGCAGATGGCATAATCGGCCTCGAGGATATCCAAATCCTGCGGGTCGAACCACAGGTCGCGCGAGGCGTAGGTAAACTTAACGGGTACGACTAACGGCATTTCAGTGCCTTCCTGATATCGAACAGCATGACCTCGATGGCCAGCTGGGGAGTAACGTTTCTGGCGATGTTGCGCTCGGCGGTTGCGACCGCTTCGAGCGCCTGGGTGGCACCCGCAACATTGGTCGCGGCGGCAAGCCGACCGATCGTGTCGCGCACATCCTCGTTCACGACGTCGGCCGCCTCATCCTGAAGCGTCAGCAGCACGTCGCGCATGAGCGTCCGCGCGCTCGCCAGCGCTTCCATGATACCCGAACGCTCGCGCGCGTTGAGTTCGCGCTTGTTGCGGTCCTCAAGCTGCTTCAATGCTCCACGCGACAGGTAGTCGGCATTTTGCTCGAGCACCTTTTCCTGCGTGGACTTGACCTCGGCCAACGGCGCCTTGACGGCGACGATGAGCGACTTGGCACGGCTGAGTACATCGGCCTCGTCGGCGGCAATGAGTGAGTCGATGGCACGGATCATCTGGCGACGGGCGTCCTGGCGCTCGGCGCTCTTGAGGAACTCGATACCACGCGTGGGGCTTCCCGCCACGGCGACGGCCATGCGGCAGCGCGCGGGATCCTGCCCGGTGGCGCGGCTCACGACCTGCGCGGCCACGGTGGGAGACACCAGCCGAAACGGCACACACTGGCAGCGGCTCACGATGGTGGGCAGCATCACGTCTGCCGAGGTACCCAACAGGATGAACATGACGCCCTCGGGCGGCTCCTCGAGCGTTTTGAGCAGCGCGTTGGCGGTGTTGGCGCGCAGCTGCTCGGCACGGTCGATGATGTAGACCTTTGCCTTGGCGCGGATGGGCGCCAGCGGCACGTCGTCGAGCAGCTCGCGGGTCTGGGCGATGAGGTAACCCGTGGCGCTCTCGGGCGTGTAATAGTGCACGTCGGGATGCGTATGTCGAGAGACGCGCACGCAGCTGTCGCATGCGCCGCAGCCGTCCTGCTCGCACAGGAAGGCTTGGGCGAGCGCCCACGCGGCGTCGAGCTTGCCCGCGCCGGGCGCGCCCAAAAACAGGTAGGCGTGCGACGCGCGACCGCTAGCGACGGCATTGGTCAAAAAGTCGCGCACGCGCTCTTGGGTGTCGAGCTTGGCCAGCAGGCTTGCCTGAGCGGGGGCCATGCTACTCGGCCTCCTTGGCAAGCGCGGCGGCAACGGCTTCCTGCGGAATGTCGAGACCATACGCGCGAACCTGCTCGACCGTCTTCTCGAAGACTTCCTCGACGGTCGCAGTGGCGTCGATGAGCTTTACGCGGTTTGGCTCCTCGGCAGCGATTGCGCAAAAGCCCTGGTAGACACGCTCCTGGAATGCCACGCCTTTTGCCTCCATGCGATCTGCCGCGCCACGGGCTGCCATGCGCAGCGCCGCCTGCTCGGGCGCGATGTGATAGACGAGTGTGAGCGCCGGGTGCGTACCCGCGACGGCCAGGTTGTTGGCGTCGCGCACTATCTGGCGATCGAGGCCATCGGCAAACGCCTGGTAGCAGGTCGTGGAATCGTAGAAGCGATCGCACAGGACCACCTTGCCGGCAGCGAGGGCGGGCGCGATGACCTCGTGCACCAGCTGGGCACGCGCAGCCTCGTAGAGCAACAGCTCGCAGGTATCGCCCATCGTCGTGTTGGCAGGGTCGAGCAGCAGGGCGCGAATCTTTTCGCTGATGGCAGTGCCGCCCGGCTCACGCAGGGTCACAACCTGGTAGCCGGCAAGGTCGAGCGCACGGGCAAGCAGGCGCGCCTGCGTGGACTTGCCGGCACCGTCGACGCCCTCGAGCGTGATAAAGCTATGTTGAGCAGGCTCAAAAGCCATGGGCGCAGCCCCTTCCTACAAGGCGCGTAAATGCGAGTTATAGCAACCAAGCCATGATACCCCAGTGCTCGGCACGTCCCCAATGGCTAAAGGCGCCTTTCCAAAGTTGCGGTGAAATAGGGACTGATTGAAGCTCTGAGACCGCCAAACAGTCCCTATTTCACCGCAACGTATGATGGGGAATTTTGGATGCTGGGTATAATCGTCGTATTGCATTGAAATGTGGCGAAAGGAGTGGCAATGTCTCGGTATTGCGCCTCGTGCGGCAAGCTTCTTGAAGATAATGCCAAGTTCTGCACCTCGTGCGGTGCACCCGTTGAGCAAACAGCCGCGAGCGATAGCCAGCCCGCTTTTGAGCAGACCGGCTCCCTTGATACGCCGCAAGCCAAGGCGGACGACCCCCTCGCCTATAGCCCCGACCCCGCCGCAAGGACCGAAGCCGTCGAGACCACGCAGCGCATACCCGTCGCGAGCGGCTCGCCCCAACAGCAGCCGGCTCCCGCATACGCGCCCGCTTCGCCACAGACCCCCGCTCCCAAAAAGAGCGGCACCGGGCCGCTTATCGCCGTTATCGTTGTGCTGGTGGCGATCATCATCGCCCTGGTCATCTTCTTTGCGATCAGACCGTTCGACAACGCCGCCACGCAGACGACTGCCGAGGTAGCTAAGCTGCACCATGACGTCGACGACGATGACCTAAAGCCTCTCGGCAATCCCAACAGCCTGTACGACGATGATGACGATGACGACGAGGATGGCGGCGAAGCAACGCTCTCCGAGCAGAACCTCTACCGTCGCCTGAGCGAATACTACGACTTGCTCGAAGATCTCGACAGCCAGGTCCGTGGCTGCGCGCAGAACTTCAACGGCAACTATCTGGAAGAGGATCGAACCACCCGTCAAAATCTCGCCGACGTCGCCGAGCGCACGGAGGACACCATCGAGCAGTATTACGACATCGTCGAGGACCTGGACGTCCCGACGAGCTCCAAGAACTACAGCTCCTGGAAGGATATCATCGCCCTGTACGACGACCTGGATCACCGCATTGACGCAATCTGTGATGCCTGGGAGATCAGCCTGAAATACGCCAAGCCTGCGGACCACAAGAATGAGATCGTGGCGCCGCTGTCGCGCGACAACGTGGCGGGCACCAATGACAATAAGTACCGCCTAGACTTTGAGGAGCGCTATCCCGGCGCTAAGCCTGTCGAGGTGAACTAGCGCTTTGTCGTTCCCGAGCCGGCAGTTAGGGACGTTCCTAAACTGCCGGCAGAAAAGGAACGTCCCTAACTGCCGGTCAAAAAAACGAGCGAGGATCGCGGGGTCCTCGCTCGTTTTTTTGGGCAATGTTTCGACTGCGCCGTTACTTGTCGGCGGCTGCTTTCTTGGCAGTCGACTTCTTCGCGGTCGTCTTCTTGGCGGCAGTGGCTTTCTTAGCCGTCGTCTTCTTTGCCGTGCTCGCCTTGGTTGTGGTCTTGCGACCGCGGGCGGGCTTCTTCTCCTTGGTCGGGCAGTCCATGTTGACGCAGATACGCCACGGACCGCGCGCCGTGTTGACCACCACGATGGGGGCGCCGCACTCGGGGCAGGTCTCGCCCGTCGCCTCGAGCTTGCCGCGCGCCGGCAGCGGATAGCTCACGCCGCAGTCATCGTAGTTGGTGCAGCGGATAAAGCGCTTGCCGCTCTTCTCGCTCTTGTGCGCGATCAGGTCGCCGTGACGTCCGGCCTCGGCACACACCTTGCACTCGCCCACCTTAAGATCGGGCTCGTAGTTGGTGGGGCACGTGGGGTTCACGCAGATCTCGAAGGCCTTCTGGCGGAATGGCTGGCACTTGATGCGCGGCGCGCCGCACTCGGGGCACACGGCGGCCTCGCCCTCGAGCGGGCTCACCTTGACGCCACTCGGCACCGGATAGGTCACGTCGCAGTCGGGCCAACCCATGCAGCCGATAAAGCTGCCGCGGGTCTTGGCGCTCGTCTTCATAACCAGGTCCTTGCCGCACTTGGGGCAGGCGCCCACGCGCGCATCGGCCGTGACGGCGTCGCTGATGGCGTCGCCCAGCTCCTGCGTATGCTTGAGCAGCTCGTCGAGCACGCCGGCCAGCAGCGCGCGCGAGTGTGTCACGACATGCTCTTCGGTATCCTCGCCGCGCTCCACGCGGGTCATGTCGCCGTCGAGCTCGCTGGTCATATCGGGGCTCGTGATGCGCGGGGCAAACTGCGACAGCGCGTCGATGATGGCGATGCCCAGCTGGCTCGGCTCAACGGGATCATTTTTGAGATAGCGCACGGCATACAGGCGCTCGATGATGCTCGCGCGCGTGGACTTGGTGCCCAGGCCGCGCTTTTCCATCTCCTGCACGAGCTTGCCCTGGCTGTAGCGCGCGGGCGGCTCGGTCTGCTTGGCCTCGAGCTTAATGTCGAACACGTCGACCGTGTCGCCCTGCTCAAGCGGCGGCATCTGCTCGTCGCGCTTGAGGCCGTACGGATATGCCTCGCGGAAGCCCGGGGTCACGAGCACGTCGCCCGAAGCCACGAACGGCTCGCCGTTGACGTCGAGCTCGAGCTTGGTGTTCTCGATGGTCGCGGGCCCCATGAGCGTTGCCAGGAAGCGACGGGCGACGAGGTCATAGAGTTTGCGCTGGCCGCCGTCGAGCGTGGACGGATCGCCCTCGCCCGTGGGGTAGATAGGCGGGTGGTCGGTGGTCTCGACCTTGCCGCGCGTGGGCTTCATGGGGCCGGCGAGCACCTTTTTGCACACGGGCGCCAGCGCCGGGTTGATCTTTGCCAGGTCGCTCACCACGGCGCCCAGATCGAGCGTCGCGGGATACACGGTGTTATCGACACGCGGGTAGCTGATGAGACCGGCCATGTAGAGGGACTCGGCGATGCGCATCGTACGCGCAGGCGAGATGCCCTCGGCCGCGGCGGCAGCCTGCAGCGAGGTCGTCGCAAACGGCGTGGGCGGCTGCTGCTTACGCGAGCGCTTGGTCACCGCGGCGACGGTTGCCGTCGTAGCGCCGTCAACGTGACCGTACGCCGTCTCAGCAGCATCCTTGTCGGTAAAGCGCGCCGTCTTGTGCGCGATCTTAAAGCGATCGTCCTCGGCAGCGCCTTGCGCGGCGCCCATGCCGCGAATCTGCCAATAGTCCTCGGGCACAAACGCCATGCGCTCGCGCTCGCGCTCGACCACCAGGGCAAGCGTCGGCGTCTGCACGCGGCCGGCGGAACGCACGTTGCCAAAGCCGCCAAACTTGGCGAGCGTCAGGTAGCGCGTGAGCACCGCACCCCAAATGAGGTCGATGTGCTGACGGCTCTCGCCGGCGTCGGCCAGGTTCTGGTCGAGCGAGACAAGGTTATCGAAGGCCTGCGTGATCTCGGCCTTGGTAAACGAAGAATACTGGGCGCGGGCGACCGGCAAGTCGGGCGCCACCTCGCGCACCTTGTTGAGGGCGTCCGAACCGATCAGCTCGCCCTCGCGATCGAAGTCCGTGGCGATGATGACGCTGTCGGACTTTTTGGCGAGGTTCTTAAGCGAGCGGATGAGCTCTTTCTCGGCCGGAAGCTTAATGACGGGCGCCCAGGTGAGATAGGGCAGGCTCTCGAGCTTCCAGCCCTTGATGGAAATGCCATCGGCAAGGAACGGCTTGCGCTTGGTGTCGTACGGCGGGCGGGCCAGGCCATCGGGCATATCGGCCGGCAGCATTTCGCCGTCCTCCGTGACCGAATACCAGCCCAACTTTTTATCGAACAGCACACTGTCGCAAAAATCGGGTGCCAGGATGTGACCGGCAAGGCCGATCGTCACGCACTCCTCGCCCTTCCACTCAAAACGGTAGATGGCGGTGTTGTACACCTTGTCCTTTTTGGGCTTGCCCGTGGACAGACGCTCGGCGATCTGACGCGCGGCGTCGTTTTTCTCAGCGATGATGAGCTTCAAAAGAGGCTCCTATCTCGTGTGTCTGCGGCTGCGCCCGCCCTCTTGGCGGCCGACTTACGCCCTTGCTTGCTCAATCTGCCCGATGAGCCAATCGCACCAGGCATCCATGCCCTCGCCCTTGCGCGCGCTCACGGCAAACCGCGGCGCCTGCGGATTGAGGTCATCGAGTGTCTTAGTATACCTATCCATGTCAAAATCGAAAGCCGGGGCCACGTCGACCTTATTGAGCAGCTGCGCGCCGGCGTGCTGGAAGATGCCCGGGTACTTGATGGGCTTGTCGTCGCCCTCGGGCACCGAGAGGATCATGATGGACAGGTTCTCGCCCAGGTCAAAGTCGACCGGGCAGACCAGGTTACCCACATTTTCGATAAAGATGACGTCGATGTTCTCCAGACCGACGGCCTGGTCGAAGGCGTCGACGGCCTCCATGATCATGTTGCCCTCGAGGTGGCACAGGCCGCCCGTGTTGATCTGGATGGCGGGCATGCCGGCTTCCTTCATGGTGATGGCGTCGACATCCGAGGCGATATCGCCCTCGATGACGGCACAGCGTAGGCCGGCCTTGTCGCGCAGGCGCTCGTTGGTGCCCAGAATCGTGGTGGTCTTACCCGAGCCGGGGCTCGACAGCACATTGATCACGTAGGTGCCTGCCTCATTAAATCGCTGGCGCAGCTGATCTGCCAGGCGCTCGTTGCGCGACAGGATCGGCGACGCGATATCAATCGTTTTCTCGGCCATACTTAGCGCTCCTTACTTTGGCTCCTTTATACCCCATCACCAGATGGCTAGCGGGCTAATCGTCGGGGGTTTCGATTTCGATACTTGCGATATCGAGCTCGCGGCCGTGCAGCAGGCGCACGTTGGCGCCGCCACACTGGGGGCAGCGACAATGGAAACGGTCGTGCTCAAAGACCTCGCCGCAGTCCAGGCACTCGCTTTGTGGATGGACCTCCTCCACGGCAAGCTCGCAGCCGCGCGTGAGCGGGTCCTCGTCGCGAAACGTCCCCCACGCAAAGTCGAGCGCCTCGCGCACGACCTCGGTCATATCCCCGATACGCAGCGTTACCAAAACGGCGCGCGAGGCCCCCGCCCCACGCGCCGCGCGAATCACTGTATCGAGTATGCCGTTGACAATGCCAACCTCGTGCATACCGTTTTACTCCTCGTCGTCCTCGTCGTCCGAGAACAGGTCCAGACGGCTCACGAACAGGCCCTCCTTGCCCTCGCGCGCGGTAATGACCACGCGGGCAATGGCGAGCGAGATCTCGTAGAGCGAAAGCAGGGCACCGTACATAAGGCCCAGCGTAACGGGCGAGCCGTCGGGCGTGATCACAGCCGAGCCCACGAGCAGGCCCACGTACACGTAGCGCCAGGCGCTGCGGAAGGCCGCATAGGACACGATGTGAAAGACGGACAGATAGAAGATGATGAGCGGCAGCTCAAACGCCACGCCAAAGCCGATCATAAAGAGCAGCTCCATGTTGACGTAGTTCTCCAGGTCGGGCAGCGCCGTAGCGACGGCCGAGGTCTCGCCGATGAGCCACTCAAAGCCCGCCGGGATGATGATGAAGTAGCAGAAGATGGCACCCAGGAAGAACAGAACCGTCGAGGCGAGCACCGTGGGCACAACCCACTTGCGCTCGTTGGGGCGCAGTGCCGGCAGGAAAAATGCCAGGATCTGCCAGATGATCATGGGCGTGCACATGACCACGGCCATCTTGATGGCCAGCGAGAAGCGCAGGCCAAAGCCGCCGAGCGTGGTGGTGATGTAGAACTTACCGTCCGGCACAAAGGAGCGGATGGGGTCTTCCAGGATATCGAGCACCACAGGCGTGGCGAAATACAGCACGATAGCGGCGGCAAACACCGATACGACCACGATAGTCAGGCGGCGACGAAGCTCTCCCAGGTGATCGAAGAGCGGCATGCGCGCAGGTCCGATCGGCATTACTCATCGCCTCCCTTCGGGGCGTCGGCGGCAGCAGCCTCGGCATCGTCCTCGACCTCGAGCTCGCGAGCGAGCTGGTCGACGACGGCCTTGCGTTTGCGGGGACGACGGGCGTAGAGGTCAGCCGTCGTGGGCTCTGCCGGCTCGGGCTCGGGCTCTGCAGCAGGCTCGGGCTCGACGGCAGCAGCAGGCTCTGTACCCTCGGCCTCATCAACAGCGCCTTCGCCCTCAGCAGCACCCTCGCTTGCGGCCTTCTCGGCAGCAAGACGGGCGCGACGCTCGGCAAAGGTCTCCTTCTTGGCGGGCGCTGCCGTCTCGGCGGCATCCTCGTCCGCATCGGAATCGTCGTCGGTCGCAGCGGCCTTCTTGGGCTTGACCGGGGCCGACGCGGCCTCGCTCACCGGATCGATAATCTCGGACTGAACAACGGCCGTCATCTTTTCCTGCGTCTCGCGGAACTGACGGATGGCACGGCCGATCGTGCGGCCCATCTGCGGGAGCTTATCCGGGCCAAACAGCAAAAAGCCGAAGACCACGATGATCGCGAGCTCACCCTCTCCAATACCAAACACACATACCTCCAAGGCTCGATGTGAGTCGAGCCCGCACCGCGCCATTCGGCCGGAACTCGTCTATTCATTCGGTCAAGTATAGCGCCCGGACGCCAAAACGTCCGAGCGCATCACAAACATATGCCAAACGGCACGCCCTTTTGGGGGCAAAGATTATGCAGCGGTGATCGAAATCTCCTGGTCGACGCCCAACAGCTGAACCACGCGCATCACCGGGGGCTGCACGTTGACGCAGCTAAAACGCTTACCATGATCAGCTGCGTGGTGTGCGGCGCCCACAAGCACGCCAATGCCCGTCGAATCGATGTAGCTCACCTGGGCAAAATCGAGCTCAACGGCCTCAGTGGGCTGCTCGAGCGCCAGGTCGATGGCATTGCGCAGGCTATCGGCGTTAGAGATATCGATCTCACCGGTCACCTTAATGGTGTAGAGCTCTGGCGTGGGGTTGGTGGAAATACCCAAATCCATGTATACGCTCCTTTACGTATCGAAAGTGCGGATAGTACTAGGCGCGGACTTGCGGGGCCCTACGCGTTAGGCGCGCTCGGCACGCGCAAGCTCGGCAGCGACGAGCTTGACAGCCAGCACCAGCACATCGAGCGCGGCCTCCAGGTCCTCGACCGTGGGATAGCTCGGCGCGATGCGGATGTTGGTGTCGCGCGGATCCTTGCCATAAGGCCAGGTGGCACCAGCCGGCGTGAGCTTGACGCCCAGGTCGGCACAAAGCGCGGCGACCTTCTGGGCCGAGCCCTCGGGGCCATCGAAACTCACAAAGTAGCCGCCATGGGGATGAGTCCAAGTGGCGCAACCCGTGTTGCCCAAGCCCTCGGTGAGTTTACGCTCAACGGCCTCAAAGCGCGGGCGCAGGAACTCGGCATGCTTTTTCATGTGCTCCTTGACCGCCTCGATGGTGGGAAGGAAACGCACGTGACGCAGCTGGTTGAGCTTGTCGGCGCTGATGAGGCCGGCCTTCAGGCGCTTGGAGAACTCGGCGATAACCGCGGGGCTCGCACCAATAAAGCCGATGCCGGCGCCCGGGAAGGTGATCTTGGACGTCGAGGCAAAGGCCACCACGCGATCCTCGGTGCCCGCCGCGCGAGCGAGGTCAAAGATATTTGCGAGCTCGTCGGTCTCGTCGTACAGGTCGTGCACGCAGTAAGCGTTGTCCCAAAAGATGCGGAAATCGGGCGCGGCCGTGGGCATCTCGACCAGGCGGCGCACAGTGTCCTCGCTAAAGGTGATGCCCGTGGGGTTGGAATACTTGGGCACGCACCAGATGCCCTTGATGGAATCGTCGGCGGCAACCAGGCGCTCAACCTCGTCCATGTCGGGGCCGTTGTCGGTCATCGCGACGGGGACGTTCTCGATGCCCAAGTCGGCGGTGATGCCAAAGTGGCGATCGTAGCCGGGAACGGGGCACAGGAACTTGACCTTCTTGCCGTCGTGCGCGGCCTCGTAGGCGTCCCAGGGCTCGCTGCCGCACGAGCCGCAACGCCAGAACATACCGGCGATGTCATGCTCAATCAGCAAACTCGACGAGCCCAGCACGAGCGTCTGCTCGGCAGGGCACCCCAGGAACTCCCCCGCTAGCTTGCGTGCCGAGGGAATGCCCTCAAAGCAGCCGTAGTTGGAGCAGTCGACGTTGCCGTCGTGCAGATCGGCATCGGCATTGAGGATATCGAGCATAGGTCGAGAGATGTCCACCTGGGAGGGCGACGGCTTGCCGCGGGCCATGTCGAGCGCCAGGCCCTTGGCCTTGACCTCGGCGACCTCGGCTTTGAGCGCCTCGATGGCGGCATCGAGTTCGGTGGTTTCCATCTTCTGGTAGATCGTCTGCATGGGTGCGACCTTTCGCGAAGCGGTACGTTGCAGTTCGTCTAAGTATAGACCGCCACCGCCACAACGGTATGAAGCCGTGATAGATTAAGTTCATCGCAATGAATTACGAATCGCCGCGCATGGCGGCGTGGGGCGCCCAAGGAGGCACTATGGAGTACGGATCGTTTAGGGCCGAGGAATTCGGCGACCTGCAGCGCCTGGTCGACGGGCTGTTTTACGACCGCCATGCCATCGACCGCCTGGACCTGATCGTACAGGCCGAAATCTTGGACCTGGCGCCCGATCTCATGGAAATCGTCAACCTGCTACCGCCCGGCTATTACGACCGCCAGTCACTCTGCGACCAGCTCAACTCCGCCTTGGCCGCCCACGGCTGGGGCGCCGTCTACGGAACGGTGGAATAAGCCTCGAGGCCGGCGATTTGGCCCGCTTCCCGACCTTGGCGAGGCTTGTTTTAGGGCTTGTGGCCAAAAAAGGGCAAATATGAGTACTGTTACCTTTTTAGTAGCAGCGATTTTTGGTCGAAATCGGCAAAACTCGACTTGAAACTTCCTAATCACCGTCAGCTAGCGCCAAATTGGAAGTCGATGGTCACTCATTAACGTACAGTTCTTATAACTTTGTTCATTATTTTCCGCACCTAAAATGATACGCCGTTTGTGACAGTACTCACAAACGGCGTTTTTTGACCACTGGCGTGTCTGGCAGGCGGCAAGCACCGCCAGAATCCGCATTTTGGACGCGCCCGAATCGGTTCTGGAGCCGGTTTTCGCGCTCTTACTCGTCTTTGGGCGAGGGATGCTTGCAGACCACGCTCATGTAGATCATGCCGAGCACGGCTGCGGTGACCGAACCGGCGAGAATAGCGGCCTTGGCTGCAAGAACCTCAAACTGGGCCGTCGGGAAGGCAAGGCCGCTGATGAGAATCGACATGGTAAAGCCGATACCGCCCAGAATGCCCACGCCGGCAATCATGTGCCAGTTGACATTGTGCGGCAGCTCGCAGGCCTTAAGCTTAACCAGGGCAAACGTCATACCAAAGATGCCGATCGGCTTGCCCAGCAGCATGCCAAAGTACACGCCGAGCGTCACCGGATCGGTGAGCAGCGTGCTCATGTCCACGCCCACTAAACGAACCTGAGCGTTTACGAACGCAAAGATCGGCAGGATCACAAAGTTGACCGGCGTGGAGATCAGACGCTCCATGCGGATAAGCGGCGGGGTCACGCGGTGCATGACGCGCTCGACCTTGGTAGTCGAGACGGTAAAGTCATGCTGGCCCAGGATGTGTGCCTCGTCGTCGTAGCGGTCATCGAGCAGCGGCAGGCACTCGCCCAGCCAATCGGTGAGACTATCGAGCTTGACGCCGCACTTGGCCGGAATGGTGAAGGCCAGGATGACGCCAGCAAGCGTGGCATGTACGCCGCTCTTGAACATGCAGAACCACAACAGCAGCCCCAGTACCGAATACGGGGCAAGGCGGTAATGCTGCGTCTTGTTGAGCCACACGAGCGCGCAGGTCACAAGCGCGGCGGCGCCCAACCAAAACGGATTGGGGCTCTGACCGTAGAAGATGGCGATGGCGGCGATGGAGATCAGGTCGTCGGCGATAGCGAGCGTCGAGAAGAACACGCGCACGCCGTTGGGAACGCGGTTGCCCAAAAGCGACAGCACGCCCAGCGCAAAGGCAATATCGGTTGCCATGGGGATGGCCCAACCGTTGCGGGCGCCGGCATGGTTAAAGATCAGGTAGATGCAGGCGGGAACGACGACGCCGCCCACCGCCGCCAACATGGGAAGCATGGCCTGACGCGGATTCTTGAGCTCGCCGACCGTCATCTCGTACTTAAGCTCAATGCCCACCAACAAAAAGAAAATCGCCATGAGGAAGTCGTTGACGAAAAGCTCAACGGTGAGACCAGCCGTAAGGTTGCCCAGGCCCACATACAGCGGGGTCTCCAAAAAGTGATGGATGGCCTCGTAGGCATCGGTGTTGGCGCAGATAACGGCGGCGATAGCGGCGAAGACCATGACGGCGGCGGAAATCGTGCCGTTCTCGGCGATGCGCTCCCAAATGTCGTGACGTTCAAAGCGCTTGCGCTCACGAACGTTGAACAGCTGCTCAGTTGCTGCCATGGGCGGCTCCTTTCACGGGAAAGCTCCCGTCTTAAAAAAGCACGGCCCGCCCAAGTGGCGGCGCCGCGCTCTAACGTATTACGCTTGCATCTAGCCTACCCTGCACGACAAGCACGCAGGCGTGGCCGAAAAGCGGAACCACAGGTTGAACATTATTTGCTCAACGGCACGGGCACGCCTGTCCAAGAGACGACGCGGCGCCGTGCACAAAAAACGACCGGAGCGCGGGACGTCCGCGATCCGGTCGTGGCGTTTGGTCAACTAAACCTAGCAGGCGGCCATGATGGGGGCAGCGACCTGCTTCTTACGGGAGAGGACACCCGGCATCCAGACGCCGTCGTGCTCGTCGGCAATGCCCAGGCCCTTCTGAGCGGCCTCGGTCTCGCCCTCGAGCAGGACCTGCGAGCCCTCCTCCATGATGTCGGTGATGCACAGGACAATGCCATCGGCACCCTTCTCGGCGGCGTAGGCGCGCATGGCCTCGCGAATCTCGTCGATCATGCCGAGCGCACGACTCTTGTCGACGGTCTCGTACTGGCCGATGAGCAGCTTCTTGCCGGCGGGCTCGAACATCTTGATGTCGTTGCCGACCATCTCGGCTGCGGTGAAGGAGCCGGACGGACGGGTGAGGAAGACCTCCATGCCAAACTTGACCGGGTCGACACCCACCTGCTCGCCGAGCTTGGCGGCGACAGCGCGGTCGACATCGGTGGTGGTGGGGCTCTTGAGCATGAGCGTGTCGGTCATCATGGCCGAGAGCAGCAGCTTGGCCTGGACGTCGGAAAGCTCAACGCCGAGCACGCCGGCGAGCTTGGTGACGATGGTGCAGCTGGAGCCCCAGGGCAGGCAGATGTAATGCAGCGGGCCGGCGGTCTCGAAGTCGCCGATGCGGTGATGATCGACAACGCCAAAGACCGTGGCGTCCTTAAGGCCGGCGACGGACTGGGCAGACTCGTTGTGGTCGGTGAGGACGACGAGCTGACCGGCCTCGACGGACTCGATCACGCGGGGCTCGGCGATGCCGGCGTCGGCGAGCAGCTTGGCGGACTCGGCCGGAAGCTGACCAAGGGCGCAGGCCTCGTAGGTGTTGCCGGCATACTCAACCTGGTTGAGCAGCTGGGACAGGACGACGGCGCTCATGATGGCGTCGTTATCGGGGTTCTGGTGACCAAAGACAAGAACGTTTGCCATGGATATCCTCCACTTGATATGTGTACTTGGACGTAGCTATGGTAGCACGCCGATGCCGAGCCTTCGCAGACGGAAGGGCTACGGCATATTTTGGGGCAGGCATGGAGGCCAAGGCTGTCCCTTTTGCACCATGTTGGTGCAAAGTAACCTGGCCCCCTTGCACCAGCTATTTGCCGGCGGCGCGCAGGGCTACGTAAGCGGCACCGATGATGCCGGCGTCGTTGCCGAGCGAGGCGACCTCAATGGGCGTCTCGCGCGAGGCGGAAAGCGCGTAGTGCTTAAAGTGCTCGCGGACCTTGTCGAGGTAGACGTCGGCCGAGGCGGAGGCGCCGCCGCCGATCAGGAACATCTCGGGGTCGACCACGTTGGCGATAAGCGCCAGAGCGCGACCGAGATAATCGGCCATGGTATCAGCCGCGGCCAGCGCAAGCTTGTCGCCCTCGCGGCAAGCTTGGAACACGTCCTTGGAATCGGAGGGGCCGGTGAGCTCGATGGGCTCGACGCCCGCCTTCTTGCATTCGGCAAGGTAGTTGCTCACCACGCCAGTGGCGCTGGAATACTGCTCCAGGTGGCCATGGCCGCCACAGCCGCAGGTGCGCTCCTCGTCGGGATTCAGGCACATGTGGCCAATCTCGCCGCCGGCGCCCACAACGCCCGACACCACGTCGCCGTTGACGATAACGCCGCCGCCCACGCCGGTACCGATGGTGACCATCACCACGTTCTGCACGCCCTTGGCAGAGCCGAGCCAGGCCTCGCCCATGGCAGCAGCGTTGGCATCGTTCTCGTACTTAACGACCGCGTCGGGGCAGTGCTCCTGAATGGCGATCCTAAGCTCGGGCAGGTTAATGGCAATGTTGGCCTTGACCTTGGCATCGCCCGAGGCCGGGATGGGGCACGGAACGGCCAGGCCAATGCCAGCCACAAAGGCACGCGGAATCTGCGCCTTGGCGACCACCTGGTCGATCGCCTCGGTCACCGCGGCAAAGCCCGCAGCGTCAACGATGGGAGGCGTGGGTACGCTGGCCTTGGCAAGCAGGTTGCCGTCCTCATCGAACAGGCCCTCCTTAACCGAAGTGCCGCCGACGTCGATGCCGATGTAGTACTGCTTAGGTTCCATGGGAGCCCACCTTTCTCGTTTAAACATTGCCTGTATGGTACCGCTCCTAAGACAAAAACCTGCCAAAAAGGGACAGGTTTGTTTTGGCAGGTTTTATCTGGGAAAATGCGAACGCCCGCTCATCAGCTCGCGCAAGGCCTTCGCCAAATATAAAGGCGCCGGAAGGCGGAGGCTCCCGGCGCCCGTGAAAGGGACTGAATTGTCTGGTGGGCCGAACGGTCCGTCGCGGCGATAACGCCGACTAGGCCGTGCGCGCCTGCAGCAGCTTGTGGACCTCGATGAGCTCCGTGGCCATGACGCGCATGGTCTCGGTGCCTGCCATCTGGTCCTCGGCATGCAGCAGAATCAGCGGGGCCTCGCCGTTACGCTCGCCATTGGCCTCCTTTTTAAGGAGCCCCATGTGAACATCGTGACCACCGTTGTAAGCCTCGTCACCCTGCTTGATAAGCTCCTCGGCGGCGTCAAAATCGCCCTCCTTGGCCTTTTGCACGGCATTGATGTACATGCTCTTGGCGGTTCCGACGAAACTGATGATCTCAAAGCAGGTCATCTGCAGCTCGTTCATATCCTCCATGCGCTGCACCTAGCCCATCACGCTGACGCAGTGGTCGATGATGCCAGCAGCGTTCATGCGGCCGTAGTCGACCATGTTGATGACCTCAACCGGGAAGCGGCCAGCGGCCTCCTTCTCAAAATCGCCCTTGGTGTAGCCAATCTGCGGGCCGAGCAGCAAGATATCGCACTCGTCCAGGTGATCGTGAGCCTCGTTCATAGGACGGGCCTCGACCTCGATGTCCAGACCACGGCTTGCGACCTCGGACTGCATCTTCTGGACCAGCAGGCTCGTGGACATGCCGGCATTGCAGCAAAGCATGATCTTCTTCATGGTTTCCTCCTTATAACTGCGCGGCGCGCAGACGACAACTGGTTTTATTCCTTGCGGCTACTGTACCCACCCCCTGCGTCTTTACGCAGGGAGAGCCGCGAGCACCGGCACCGCGTACCGGCGCCCGCAACAATGAAAGGGAAAACGAACCGTTTAGGCGTTCTGCTCGGCAAGGGCCTCCTGCTTGGCGATGGCCTTCTCGGAGATCCTCATAAAGGGCAGGTAGACAACCATGCCGATGACAAGCTCGAGGGCCTGCCATACGCCGGCGCGCCAGTCAAAGCCCGTGGCAAGCAGGGCGTTAATGACGGGAGGCATGGTCCAAGGCACCTGGGCGATGCAGGGGCTGATGATGCCCGCGCAGGTCAGGCCATAGGTGATGCCGATGAACAGGTCGGGAAGAAGCACGAACGGAATCATGAGCGGCAGGTTGTACACGACGGGGTAACCGTAGATGACCGGCTCGTTGATGTTAAACAGGCCAGGAACGATAGCCATCTTGGCAACGGTCTTGGAAGCCTTGTTCTTAGAGAACAGGAAGGTATCGAGCAGGAGCATGAGGGTGCAGCCCGAGCCGCCGATAAGGGCGAAGCTGTTGACGATCTGCATGTTCATGTAGTGATCGGGCTGGATGGTGCCGCCGGCGGCAAAGGTAGCCATGTTGTCGACGATGAGCATGGTCAGGATCGGCTCGACGGTAGCGCCAGAGATGGTGGACTGGTGAATGCCGACGCAGAACAGCAGGTTCGCAAGAGTGTAGATGAGGATAACAGCCCACGGACCGGCGTTCATGATGCTCTTGAGCGGGTTGGAAATACACGTGGAGATGATGGTGCACAGATCGGTGCCGGCAAACACGGCGAGCAGCGCTGCGGCAACTGCGAAGATCGAGAGGTTGAGCAGCATCGGGATCATGACGTTAAAGGAGTTGGAGACCGCGGGGGGCACACCCTCGCCCAGCTTTACTTTAAGCTTCTCGACGCCGGAAATCTTGATGAAGAGCGTGACGGAGAGCAGGGCGATGATAATAGCCGCGAACAGACCGTTGGTACCGGTGTTGGCAGTCGAAAGGGCGCCCGTGACCTCGGCAGAGGTGATCTTGTCGGTGAGCAGCGGACTCGTGGCGGCAAGCGTGGCGGTGATCTGCTGCGGCATCATGATAACGAAAGCGGAGATGGCGACGACCACGCAGGCAAGCGGGTTATCGAAGCGCTCGTTCTTAGCGAGGCTGTAGCCGATCAATCCGGCCAAGACAATGGCAGAGACGTTGAGGGTGCCCAGCGTAATTGCCGAACCCCAGGTCTGAAGATTGGCAAGACCCGCCGCATCGAGCGGGAACAGAGGGAACACGACGTTGTTAATAAGAACCGCGATACCCGCAAGGATATAGAGCGGCGTGATGGTTGCGAAGGCATCGCGCAGGGAACGCAGGTGAACCTGGTTTCCCACCTTCGCAGAGACCTCGGCAAATTTGTCGAGGAAGCTCTTTCCGTTTTCACTGGCCATGATTGCTCCTAACTATCAAATCCGGCCTTTTCCTATGCGCACGGTGGTCTGTCGCCCTTTGCCACCAGATGTGCCATGTTTTGCGCGCGGCGGCGCGCGGTCTGGGCGCTCGCCCGGTCGCTAGTCAACCACGTGGGTCGTTGCGACCTGCTTGAGCCAAGCTGCAGACTTCTTAAGGCGGCGCTTGTAGCCGTCCATGAGGTCGACCTCGACAAAGCCGTAACGGTTCTTAAAGGCATTAGCCCAAGACCAGTTATCGATGACGGCCCAATAATGGTATCCGCGGCATTTGGCGCCCTCGGCGATTGCCTTGGCAACCCACTCCAGGTGCTGGCGCACAAAGTCGACGCGGTAGTCGTCCTGAATGGTCCCTTCGGCGTCACGGTTCTTGTATTCGTCCATGATGCCGATACCGTTCTCGGATACAAACCACTCAAGATCGGGGTAGTTCTTAGCGCAGTCCATGCCAAAGTCGTAGAGGCCCTGCGGGTAGATTTCCCAGCCGCGGCTCTCGTTCATAACGGCGTCGGGCCATACGTACTCGTCGGCAAAGTGCGGCAGACCGTACTGGTCGATCTTGCTCGCCGGAGCCTGAACGCGCGTGGGATGGTAGTAGTTACAACCGAGCCAGTCGACAACGCCCTGCTTGAGGATCTCTTGGTCGCCGGCACGGAACGGAAGTTTAACGCCGCCCTCGGCCAGGCTGTCGAGCACGTCGGCGGGAAGCTCGCCCTTGGTAATAAGGTCGAGCCACCAGCGATTGTTGATACCGCTGGTCATACGCACGGCCTCGAGGTCTGCCTCGCTGGGGTTCTCCTTGGTATAGACCGGGGTAAAGCAGTTGATCATGCCGATCTTGGCGTCGGCGCGAACGGCGCCCTCGTCATAGGCGCGGCGGTAGTTGGCCACAGCCAGCGCGTGCGCCAGCGAGATGTGATACTGCACGGTGCGGGCGCGGTTATAGTCATGGAGCTGCGGGTACCACACGCCCTCCTGATAGCGCTGCTCGGGCTCGACGATGGGCTCGTTAAAGGTGAACCAGTACTTGATCTCCTGGCCAAACTCGCGGAAGGCAACGTCGGCGTAATGAGCGTACGCCTCGACGACCTCACGGCTCTCCCAACCACCACGGTCAAAGAGGTAGGTAGGCATGTCAAAGTGGTACAGGTTGACGAACGGCTCCAGGCCGGCCTCGCGAGAGGCACGGAACAGCTCGTGATACCACGCGGCGCCCTCCTCATTGAGGTTGCCGTTAGCATCGAGCAGGCGACTCCACTGGATGGAGGTGCGGTAGGTATCCAGGCCCAAGTCCTTCAAAATGCGAAGGTCCTCCTGGTATTTAGCCATAAAGTCATTGCCAGCATAAGAGCCAACGCGGTTATAGAACGAATCCAGATCCTGGATGGACCAGGTATCCCACAGGTTCTCGAGCTTGCCGCCCTGGTTCCACTGACCCTCAGTCTGCGGGCCGGACATAGCGGCGCCAAAGAAGAAGTCACGGGGCAGCTGATACTGAGCCATCAAAGTCCTCGCTTTCGTGTCTAGAGCTTTCGGTTGGAGACGGGTTTGCTTTGGCAAGTTATCCGGCGCGGGCGCGCACCGGTTATCCAGATATCCAGCCCGCCAAAACAAAACCGTCCCCAAACGGTCGGCCCTGCCGGCGGCAGGGTTCCGTTCGTTGCGTACAACTATAGCGCTCTAATTTCTAAAGTAAAGCGTCTTTTTGTTTTTTCTTTCTCGGACTTCTTATATAAAAGTAATATGGGTGCCTCGTTGGGGGTTATACTTACTTGCGTATTCTTATATGTCGGAAAGGAGGTTCCATGATTCCCAAATACGAGGCGATAGCTGCAGATATCCGTCGAAGCATCGAGGATGGCGCTCTTAAACCGGGCGACAAGCTACCCACCGTCGTTGAGTTCTGTGAGCTCTATAGCGTTTCCAAAATCACCGTCAAACGAGCTATCGAGCAGATCACCGAAGAGGGTCTTGTTACCAGCCGGCGCGGATCGGGCACCTACGTTAAAGACACGGCGGGGCTTCCCGACAAGGCGTTTTTCCAGGGCAAGAACGACCGCGCCCAGGGCTTTTCGTATGAGCACCGCGGGGAGAAGGTAACCTCGGTGGTCTACGATTTCTCGATTGTCAATCCACCGGCAGAGGTTGCGACTCAGCTGGGAATTGCCGAGGATGACTTTGCCTATCACATCGTGCGCGTGCGCCAGGTCGACGAGAAGCCCATCGTTATCGAGTACACCTACATGCCCCTCGAGCTGATTCCGGGCCTTAAAAAGAAAGACCTGTATGGATCGGTCTACAGCTTCATCCGCGAGCAATGCGGGCTGAAGATTTCGAGCTTCCACCGCACCATTCGCGCCGTAGCGGCAACCGAGGAAGAGGCTGAGCGCCTGGACACCAAACCCGGCTCTCCCCTGCTCGAGCTCAACCAGATTGGCTTTTTGGATAGCGGCACCGCCTTTGAGCATTCGATCTCGCGCAACGTTGGTGACCGCTTTGAGCTGCACAACGTAACGTTGGCATAGTTTTGTAGTCATGCGGGCGCTCGTTATGGCTCGTTTAGAGTGGGCAACCGCACAACACCATGGGGGTATGAACATGTCCGATTTGATTAAACTGACGCCGATCTTCCACGAGAAGATCTGGGGCGGCCGCCAGCTCGAAACCGTATTTGGTTACGACATTCCCGAGGGTCCCATCGGTGAGTGCTGGGCTATCTCGGCCCATCCCAACGGCGACTGCCAGATTGCGGAGGGCCCGTATGCCGGCCACACGCTGTCGTGGCTGTGGGCCGAGCACCGTGAGCTCTTTGGCAACTGCGAGGGCAAGGAGTTCCCGCTGCTCATTAAGATTCTGGACGCCAAGGACGACCTTTCGATCCAGATTCACCCCAACGACGAGTACGCTGCCGAGCACGAGAACGGCAGCCTGGGCAAGACCGAGTGCTGGTATGTGCTGGACTGCGAGCCCGGCGCCACGATCATCGTCGGACAGCGCGCCAAGGACCGCGCCGAGGCAGCACAGATGATCGAGGACGGCCGCTGGGACGAGATGCTCAACGTGCTGCCGATTCACAAGGGCGACTTTTTCCAGATTGACTCCGGTACCGTGCACGCCATCAAGACCGGTACGCTCATTTTGGAGACGCAGCAGTCGAGCGATGTGACCTATCGCCTGTACGACTACGACCGCCCCGGCACCGACGGCAAGCTGCGCCCGCTGCATATTGAGCAGAGCCTCGACTGCATCGATTTTGATGTTCAGGCGCCGACCGACGGCACCGTGACCGCGCCCGAGGTCGACGGCGTGACCGAGCTCGAGTCCAATCCCTGCTACACCGTCGATCGTGTGCGTGTCGACGGCAGCAAGACCCTCGACCAGCGCTGGCCCTTCATGTGCCTGTCGGTCATCAACGGCGAAGGCACCGTCTGCGGCGACCCCGTCCACAAGGGAAGCCACCTGCTGGCCCCGAGCACCGTCAGCTCCATCGACCTCGAAGGCAAGATGGAACTGATTATTAGCCACCTGTAGGTCACTGGTACCCGAGTGCTCGCCGGGATGGGCGCGGGGTTTGATCGCCTGCTCGGGCAGTCCTGCTCGCACGGAGAGCACATTAAGTGCTCTCCGGCTCGTGCGGAACTCGCGATCGACCAAACCCCGCGCCCATCCCGGCGAGCCTCTGGCTAGCAACAACAACCCAAACGCAAGTAGGGGCTCCCCCGCCCATCAACGGGGGAGCCCCTACTCGTATCTATATATCAGCCCACCCGGCTCTCCAGACCAAAAAGCGAACGAGCAGAGCGATGTTCGTCCAGCAACGTTACCCAAGGACCTGGGCGGGTGTATGGGGCAACATCGATCGCGAGTTCCGCACGCAAAGGAGGCCACTTAATGTGGCCTCCGTCTTGCGCAGGACTGTCCGAGCAGGCGATGTTGCCCCATACGCCCGCCCAGGTCCGCCGGGATTACGACAGCTTGACGATCGGCGCAAAGCCCTTCATCAGCTTTTTGGTCTGGCCGGTCTTTTCGAATTGCACCTCGATCATGTCTCCGGCGACCGAGATCACGGTACCCGTGCCAAAGGTCTTGTGACTCACGGTATCGCCCGCGGCAAAGTCCTGCGACGCGCTGGTGCGATCGACCTTGCGCTCCACCGTCGGCGACACCTTGGACGACGGCTTTTTGGCTCGCGGCGCGCCCGAGCCAAAGGTCGAGGCAACGCGGCCGGCGTCAGGCGAAACCCCACGATGGCGCTCGGTCCCATAGCTGCTGCCGCCAAAGAAGTCGTCAAAGCTCGACCCGCCGCGCGAGCCGGAGCCGCCGGTCGAGCGCGTATGCGAACCAAACACCTTGCCGCCATACATATCCGAGCCCATGCCCGAACCAAAGGTGCCGTGACGGTCGCCGCGCTTCTCCCAGCCCGTGCCCTCAAAACCGGCAGAGCCGATACCGCTAAACTCAATATCCTCAAACGGAATCTCGTTGAGGAAGCGCGAGCGCGGGTTGGCAGAAGTTGAGCCGTAGGTACGGCGCGTTGCCGCATACGTCAGGAACAGGCGCTTGCGGGCACGCGTGATGGCGACGTAGGCCAGGCGACGCTCCTCCTCGAGCTTGCCCGGATCATCGCTGCCACCAAAGTCGTGCACATGCGGGAAGATGCCCTCCTCCATGCCGGCCACGAACACCGCCGGGAACTCCAGGCCCTTGGCGGAGTGAATGGTCATCATGGTGATGGCATGCGTCTCGCCGGCCAGGGAATCCAAGTCGGAGCGCAGGGCCAGCCACTCCATGAGCGCCGGCAGCGCCTTGCAGGTGAGCGGACCGTAGGTACGCTCGATCTCGTCGGCATGCACGGCACCCGCCGGCAGCTGCGTCGGCGCGGCATACGCGTTGCCCGCAATGGCGGCAGCCAGGGCATCCTGCGGCGAGAGCGCCGGGGCGGCTAGGCTATCGAGCGGATTGGAACCTGCGGCATCACGCGCGCCAACGAGCGCCTCAAACGAGGACACGGGTGCGGACGGTCCCGGCTCGGGCACGGGCGCACTCACCACAACGGGCTCGGGCTCGGCACCGGCAGGCACGTCGGCAACACCGGCCGCGCGCAGCTCCTCTAAGCTCTCGAGCGTACCCTCGATATCCTCGTGCGTCTCCTCAAATTCGGCGGCCACGCCCAGGAATTCCTGGATGTTCTCGGCGCGGCTCTCGGATTCCATGGTGCCCTCGGCGCGAAAAGCCTGCAGCAGGCCCGTCTTATCGACAATCATCTCGACGACGTCCTTGAGCTCGCCGTCCATGCGGCGGCCCTCGCGCACCAGCGACACAAAGCTCGACAGGCCATTGCGGACCTTGGCGCTAAACATGCCCGTCTCGGCGCACGCAATCTCGCAGGCTTGGAAGAACGAGCAACGGTTGTCGCGCGCCAGCTGCTCAATCTTTTGGATCGAGGTGGAGCCGATGCCGCGGCGCGGCGTGTTGATGACGCGCTTGACGCTCATCTCGTCGGCCGGGTTCACGATCATCTTGAGGTAGGCCATGACGTCGCGGATCTCGGCACGGTCGAAGAATCGCGTGCCGCCCACGATCTTGTAGGGCACGCCCGCACGCAGGAACATATCTTCGAGAATACGCGACTGGGCGTTGGTGCGGTAGAACACGGCGATATCGTCGTAGCTCGTGCCCTTGGAGTGCAGCTTTTCGATCTCGCCGGCAATCCAGCGGCCCTCGTCGCGCTCATCGCTTGCCTGGAAGGCCTGAATCTTCTCGCCGTCGCCCTCGGCCGTAAACAGGCGCTTTTCTTTACGCTGCGAGTTGTGACGCACCACGGCGTTGGCGGCGCTCAGGATATGACCCGTGGAGCGGTAGTTCTGCTCCAGCTTGACGGTCTTGCAGTTTTTAAAGTCCTTCTCAAAGTCCAGGATATTGGTGATGTCGGCGCCACGCCAGCTATAAATGGACTGGTCGTCGTCGCCCACGACCATAAGGTTTTGGTACTTGGCGGCCAACAGGTTGGCGATCTCGTATTGGACGTGGTTGGTGTCCTGATACTCGTCGACGCTAATGTAGCGGAAGCGCTCCTGGTACTTATCGAGCACCTCGGGGCGGGTGCGCAGCAGCTCGAGAGCGCGCACGAGCAGGTCGTCAAAGTCCATCGCGTTGGCGGCGCGCAGGCGGCGCTCCAGCTCCAGGTAGACCTGCGCGGCCTTTTTGTCGTTGGGGCTATCGGCGCTCTTGAGCATGTCCTCGGGCCCAATCATGGCGTTTTTGGCCGAGCTGATCTTGCTGCGGATCATGTTGATGGGGAACTGCTTTTGCTCAATGCCGAGCGCCTGCATAATGTCACGCACCATGCGCTTTGAGTCATCGTCGTCATAGATGGTGAACTGACCGGTGTAGCCCAGCAGGTCGGCGTCCTCGCGCAGCATGCGCACGCACATGGCGTGGAAGGTGCACACCCACATGCCGCGGGTGCCACTGGGGATGAGTGCCGACAGACGATCGCGCATCTCGGCCGCGGCCTTGTTGGTAAACGTGATGGCCAGGACCTGCCAGGGCTTAACGCCCAGGTCGCCAAGCATATGTGCGATGCGAAAGGTCAGGACGCGAGTCTTGCCCGAGCCAGCACCGGCAAGGACCAGCAGCGGGCCCTCGGTGGTCAGGACCGCCTCGCGCTGGGCGGGATTAAGGCTGTCGATGTCGACGAGCGGCTTGGCAGGTTTGGGCGCCGGCGCGAAAGCGTCGTAGATGTCGAGCGGAACGAGCTCGGGCTCCGGCGCAACGGGGGCGGTGTATGCATCGAGCGACACGGGTTCCGGCGCAGGCGGCACGGGTACCGCGGCGTTCTTTTCCCAGGGCAAGGGCTGGGTCATGGGCGACTCCTCATCTGACGGACGGCGCGCCTGCGGGCAGCGCCATAGTTTGAGCCGTACCAGTATACCGAGCCGCGCGGACACCGACGCAAATCACACCACGACTCCGTGCGCCACCGTCAGGCCCGCCCCAGCGGATTTGGCGCAATGGGGTCAGGTTACTTTGCACCAATCTATTGACAATCACGAAACCGCCGATGTCATGGCAGCAGCAGCGAGCGACGGTCAGGGCGAACAAATTGGCATGAAAAGGGGGCGGCATAGACCTTTTGGTCATGCCACCCTCTTTGAATGACAAGCTGTCGCTCTGGCCGCCGCGCAGCGTCGACTAAGTTAAAGGCCGAGCATCGGCTCCAGAACGAAGAAGTATGCGAGCACTACGATGCCCAGGATGATGCGGTAGACGCCGAAGCACTTGAAGTCGTGACGGCGGACGAAGCCCATAAGCCACTTGATGGCGATGAGCGACACCACAAAGGCGACGACGCAGCCCACACCCAGGATGGCGATCTCGTTGGCGCCAAACGTACCGCCCTTAATAAAGTACTTGACCAGCTTGAGCGCGCTCGCACCAAACATAACGGGAATGGCCAGGAAGAACGTGAACTTAGACGCCACCGAGCGCGTGCAGCCCAGCAGCAGGCCGCCGATGATGGTGGAACCGGAGCGAGACGTACCAGGCACCAGCGAAAGCACCTGGAAGCAGCCGATACCCAGCGCAGTCTTCCAGCTCAGGTCCTCGAGCGTGGCGATGGATCCAAAGTCCAGATCCTCGTCATCGTCCTCATCCTCAGCGGTAGCCGCGGCGGGCGCCGCAAAGTGCGCACCGGCGGGACGTCCACCCGACACCACAGCACGCGAACCAAACGAACCGGCAACGGCCATTTCCTCGCGCTTGCTCGCGCGCCAGTTCTCGATCACGATAAACAGCACGCCGTACACAATGAGCGCCAGCGCCACGACGGGAGCATTATAGAAATGCTCCTCCATCCAGTCGTTAAGCGGCAGACCGATCGCCGCGGCGGGAATACAGCCGAGCACAATCTTGCCCCACAGTACCCAGGTGTCGCGACGACCCTCCTTGCCCTTGCTGGGAGAAAACGGGTTGAGGTCGTAGAAGAACAGGACGCAGACAGCCAAAATGGCGCCAAGCTGAATCACGACCAGGAACATATTCCAGAACGTCTCGCTCACGTTCATCTTGACGAACTCGTCCACCAAGATCATGTGACCGGTCGACGAAACAGGCAGCCATTCGGTGATGCCCTCGACCAGGCCCATGAAGGCAGATTTTAGAAGCTCGATGATATCCAAAGGGACCCCCTCGTTAGACACCCGCCGATATTGTTCTGCGGACGGTGCGGGCGATGTCCCATTATCAACCGTTGGCGGCGCGCCTGCGCCTACCCTTACCAAAAAACTCGCCCGTTCACAGAATTGCGAGCGGTCAAACCCAAATCCTTGGGTATAACTGCAACAAGATAAAGTGTCCGGCGGCCACGCATCCGCGCCCGCCCGATGCACGAGCCCCACGCCCGTGCGATAGACCAAGGAGGAAACCATGAACGAGGGCTACACCAAGGTATTTGTTTCACTCGACGGTACTGAGCAGCAGGATTTTGTGCTCGCACGCGCCATCAAGGTCGCCGCGAACAACGGCGCCAAGCTGATTATCGGCCACGTTATCGATTCCACGGCACTCGAGAGCGCCGGTTCCTATCCGGTCGATCTGGTCAACGGCCTAGAGGAGGCATTTAAGAACTCCATCGCCAAGCAGCTCGAAGAGGCCAAGGCCAATCCCGACATTCCCGAGGTCGAGGTCATGATTCGCGCCGGCCGCATTCGCGAGACGCTCAAAGACGAGATGCTCGACGTGGTCAAGCCCGACCTGGTGCTCTGCGGCGCTCGTGGCCTGTCCTCGATCAAGTATGCACTCCTGGGTTCAATTTCGACGTTCCTGCTGCGCAACACCGACTGCGACATCTTGGTCGTGAAGTAGCAAACGTACGCCTAACGCATCGCGGAGCGCAAGCCCACGTGCCCAAGTCTTCCAAGAGCGGGACCACCATTACGGTGGCCCCGCTTTGCTTTAGGCTGAGAATTGCTCCAGAACCCTCATTCTCTCAACGGAATCCGTCTGAATTTTCAGAGCGACCCGACCCAAATCTCCGGTTGCAGAGGCAAGTTCTGCAAGCTGGGCAGACACCTCTTCAGCCACTTCCGCCGCGATGTTCTTGATCATCTTGAGTGGCAGATGCAAATCTTGAGACATGAATTCGAAATCTTCAGGAGTCACCCCATCGATCACCCGGTGATCCCCAATATCAATCCCAAGATTATGGTCGTATCCCATTATCGTCGTGCAAACAATATCGTATGCAGGGGCCAACCTCTTTTCCCGCCAACTCGGACTATAAAGAAACGAATGGTTCTTGAGATGCGAGTCGCAATTCCCCAACGCATAATCGACCATTACCTGACGAGCGAACATTTGAGTATCAGCAATTACGTTAGACGATTGCTCTCTTATCAATCGGCCGCAAAGAGCCATATAGCAGCTATCGGGACGTGTCTCGTATTTCATATACGAAGGCCAGCCAACCGCTTGGCAAAAATCCTCCTGATGCAGCCTCAGAGGCACATCGAATCCGCTCATCGACGGCGGCTCATTGCTCCAGATTCTGTCATAACGCTCGGAAAAGAACGCACCAGGAATCGTATCCGAAGCTTCTGAACGGGCAATTTCAAGCCCAGCAGCAGACGCTGCCGTCATGCAAATTAATTCGTTGAACGGCAAATCCGGATGTTTAGTTGAAGCAATCTTGACTATGTGAGTCGAGGGGGCAGAGCCGAGCGGCAGCATCCAATCCCCCGACCCGGCCTTTTTTGCATCTTTACCGCGCGGTAAAAACCAACCGGTTTTAGACTGAGCGCCCGCCAACGACAGCCTCGAATCCTGCATATCATTTGCAATCTCAAACACTTCCGCCTTAGAAAGTGCCTCAAAATCCTCGTCTTGCAGAGGACGATAGCCCGGATCGTAGCTCGATTTCTCATCGCCGAGAAACCTCAAGGCACCAACGCACTCATCGCCCAAACGCTCGAGCATCGATAAATAGTCTGACTGGGGGATTTGAAAACGCATCGACAGCTCATGCCGAACCGGGCCCTCGGGAAGCATGCCCGAAAAGAAGGCCGAAAACTCATTGCTGGCATATGGCTCATGTCGCAAGGGAAGAGAAGCTGAGAGTGCGGCAGCATCGTCGCGTTCAAGATATCCCTCATCATATGCAAACGTCTCGTTTACGGGGTCGGCCCTCTCAAATTCTCCGACCAGCTCAAACGTTCCCCGATACTCACGATAAACCTTTAATGCCATGAGCCGTCGCCCCTCTCCCTCAGGATCAAATCGACCCCCAAGCTGTTAGCGATTTGAAGGGTTTGGCGAAGATTGGCACCCGCCTTTCCACGCTCAAGCTCGCTCACAAAGCGCAAACTGCACTGGTTGAAATCAGCCACATCGCGTTGGGTATAACCGAGCTTCTTCCGGCGCTCACGCAAATATGCACCGAGTTCAGCTGGGTCAAAAATCGTTCGCTCATTCCAGTCTTGCATGCTAATCCCCTATGATTATCCCAAACGGGATAATCATAGCACATCATGATGGAATTATCCCGTTTGGGATAATTGTCTTAACGTGAATGACGCTCCGGGACGTTACACCGCGACGACTACTCAAAGTATTGAAACTTGTTGGTCGAGAAGGCAAACGTGACGACAAAGCCTTTGCCGGGCTCGGATGCCGCGGTGACGTCAATGCCCATCTTGGAGCACAGGCGTGCCACCAGGTAGAGGCCGATGCCCGTTGCGCGCTTGGTGGCGCGACCGTTGTCGCCGGTAAAGCCCTTCTCGAACACGCGCGGCAGGTCTGCCGCGCTCACGCCGCAGCCGTTGTCCGCAACGGCAAGCTCGATGCGCTCGCTCGCCAGGCCCTCGTCCAGCAACGCGCCCGAAAACACGATCTTTGCGCCGTCCTCGCGCGCATATTTAATGCTGTTCTGAATGAGCTGGCCCAGAATAAACTCGAGCCACTTCTCGTCGGTAAAGACCTCAAAGTCGAGGTTCTCGCACACCGGGGCCACGTGCGCCGCGATGAGCTCGCGCGCGTTGGCCTTAATCGCGCCCGTCACCAAGGTCTTGAGATCCCAGCGGCGAATCAGGTAGTCGCGCTCCACGACTTCCGAACGCGCGTAGTACAGCGCCTGGTCGATATAGCGCTCCACGCGAGCCAACTCACGGCCCAGGTCATCCACACGAGACAGGTCGTCTTCGCTGCCATCCAGGTTTTCCAAAATTAGATGAGCCGCCGCCAGGGGCAGTTTGGCCTCGTGGACCCAGCTCTCGATATAGTCGCGATAGTCATCGGTCTGACGCCGGCCTTCGGCAACCTCGTCGCAAGCGGCTTTGCCCACCCGGCGCAAGACCTCGTACTCGAGCTCGCCCTCGGCATAGGTCGGGCATTGCACCATCTCCTGCACCCATGCGGGGCTCTCGAGCTCCTCGGCCGCGCGCTCCAGCTGACGCAGAAAACGGCGGCGACGCGCGTACTCGACCACGATGCCGAGCATACCAAAGATAAAGGAAACGCCGACCGCCACGACCACAATAGAAACGGGTGCACCGGCGACCGTCAGCACAAAGCAGCTCAGCAGCACGCCGCACGTCCACACGGCGACGGGAAGCAGCGCATCTTTAAAGAATTTGCCAAACGACATAGCCGGCCCCTAGACCGAATAGCCTTGGCCGCGATGCGTCGTCAAATACCCCTTGATGCCGATTTTTTCGAGCGTGGTACGCAGGCGGTTGATGTTGACGGTGAGCGTATTGTCGTCCACGAAGGCGTCGGAGTCCCACAGGTCCTGCATGATGGCCGAGCGCGAAACAATCTTGCCCGCGCGGCTCAGAAGCAGTGAGAGGATACGCAGTTCGTTTTTGGTGAGCTCGGTGCTAGTGCCGGTTTGCGTGTTGGTGACCATTGAGCGGGCGAGGTCGAGCTCCAGCCCCTTGTGGACAAGTGTACTGCGCTCGCCTGCCGCCGCGGTGCGACGCAGCAGTGCGTTGATGCGCGCCACAAGCACGCGCGCGCTGTAGGGCTTGGGAACAAAGTCGTCCGCGCCGAGCGTCATGGCCATGACCTCGTCGATCTCGGTCGTGCGCGACGTGAGAACGATGATGGGGACCTCGGATTCGCGACGGACCTCATGGCAGATGTGCTGGCCGTCTTTGACAGGGAGCGTGAGATCGAGCAGCACCAGGTCGGGCGCGGCGGCGAGAATATCGCGCGAGACATGCTCAAACGATTCGCAGGCCTCGACCTCAAAACCGGCACGAGCAAGGATGTCGGCAAGTTCACGACGAATGGGCTCGTCGTCCTCAACGACATAAATCAGCGCCATGGATTTCGCTCCCCTCTTGGTTGTCTTGCCACCATTATGGCTGCGAAACTGCAGGTGTGCACCGTGCGCGGTGCCAAGGTGACAGAACTGTTCGCGAGCGGGGGCGTTTTGTCCGCCTCGCACTCGCAGCGGCGGCGGGGACCAAAATGATTCTTTAATCCCCGTCCCAGAAAAATCATTTAGCGGCGGGCACGGAGCTTTTCGTAGCCTTCGGCGAAGAAGGCGACCGTGGCGGCGTCGGCCTCGGCGGCATCTGTCTCGGTCGCGGGGACCACGCCGTGCTCGTCGCTCACTAGGAACAGCGCGCCCTTAAGCTGCGCGGGAATGTCTACGCGCGTGACCGGGATGCCCTTGGTCTGGGCCAGCTGCTCGATGAGCGTCGCCGTGCCGCACAGGCACTCGTCCGCCGGCGCCACAAAGGCAAGCTCGCCGTTGTTGACGGCGGCGAGCAGCTCGGGCGCCACGCCGGTTTCGTCGGCCTCGGAGCGGGCCTCTGCGGAGCGGGCGCGCAGCGCCTTGGCCGACGTATCGGCGAGCGGCTCGTACTCCCCCACCGTCATGGCGGCGTTGCCGTTGACGTCGATCACCAGCATGAGCACGCCGTCATGTGCGGTGTAATCGCCCTCGGCAAGCGACCACTCAACGTGCTGTTTGGCCCAGCTGAGCATGTTATGGGTAAGCGGCTCGCCCTGCACCAGGCGCTCGGACAGTGCGCGGATGTGGCGGTTGAGCATGGGCACCTTTTTGTTGGACATGCGCCAACGGCAGACAAGCGCGGGCTTGTCGAGCGTGAACTTCTCGACCGCCTCCTGATTGGCGCAAAAGTCCTCGTACGCACGCTGATCCTCGGCATTGCCAAACAGCTCGGCATCATCCACAACGGCCATATCCAACCTTTCTCAAAAACATACACCGCACCGTTATACCCAAAAAAGCCGCCCGCACCAACCGGCACGGACGGCAATGGATAGCTTTAGTTCGGGTCGAGCCAATACCACTGGTGGAGCACAAGTCAGCGAGCCGGCACCAAGTGCCTCAGGTCGCCGCGAAAGAGGAGCGACGCGTACTTCTGTACGCGAGCGACGGTTTGAGCGGCGAGACGAGGTGCTTGGGGCCGGCGCACCGTCGAGCAGTTACGCGGTTTGGTAAAACCGCGTAACGATATTAGTGGCGGAAGTGGCGGGCCCCCGTGAAGACCATAGCAATATTGTGCTCATTGCAGGCCTGGATGCTCTCGTCGTCGCGCTTGGAGCCGCCGGGCTGGATGATGCAGGTCACGCCGTGCGCGGCAAGCACGTCGACGTTGTCGCGGAACGGGAAGAACGCGTCGCTTGCACAGGCAAAGCCGCCCTTCTCCACGCCCTCGCGCTCGCAGAAGTTCTCGGCGCGCTCGCAGGCAAGCAGTGCAGAGTCAACGCGGTTGGGCTGACCCGGGCCCATGCCAATGCCGGCCTTACCCTTGGAGACCAGGATGGCGTTGGACTTGACGCCCTTGCAGACCTTCCAGGCAAACTCGAGCTCGGCCATCTCAGCGTCGGTGGGCTTACGGTCGGTGGGGAACGTGAAGGTCGCGGGATCCTCGGTCACGTGGTCGACTTCCTGCACCAGCATGCCGCCGTCGACGGAGCGCAGCTCCACCTGGGCGCCGTGGTCCACGCCGCCGGTAGCCAGCACACGCAGGTTGGGGCGCTTGGCCATGCGCTCGAGCGCCTCGGCAGTGTAGCTCGGGGCGATGATAACCTCGACGAACTGCTTGTTCTGATCGGCAAAGTGCTCAACCAGCTCATAGGGAACCTCGCGGTTGCAGGCGATGATGCCGCCAAAGGCGCTCTTGGGATCGCAGGCGAAGGCACGGTCGTAGGCGGCCGTGATGTCCTCGGCCACGGCGGAGCCGCAGGGGTTCTGATGCTTGAGGATCACGCAGGCCGGCTCGTCGAACTCGCGGACCAGGTTCCAAGCGGCGTCGGCATCCAGATAGTTGTTGTAGCTGAGCGGCTTGCCCTGGATCTGCTCGGAGCCCACGAGCGGGAACTGCGAGCTCGCGGTGTTCTCGCAGCCCTCGGCAAAGCGATAGACCGTGGCCTTTTGCTGCGGGTTCTCGCCATAGCGCAGGTCGTCGACCTTCTCCAGCGAGATCTCGAGCTTGGCAGAGGTGTCCGCCACGTCGCTTGCCTGGGCGGCAAGCCAACGGGAGATAGCCGTGTCGTAGGCGGCGGTGGTCTGGTAGACCTTCACCTGCAGGCGACGACGGGTGGAAAGCGTGGTGCAACCGCCGGTCTCGTGCATCTCGGCCAGGACGGCGTCGTAGTCGGCCGGATCGGAGATGACGGTAACGCTCGTGGCGTTCTTGGCAGCAGAGCGCAGCATGGAGGGACCGCCGATGTCGATGTGCTCGATGGCATCCGCGAAGGTGACCTCGGGGTTGGCAACGGTCTTCTCGAACTCGTACAGGTTGACGACGACCAGGTCGATCAGCTTAATGCCGTGCTGAGCGGCCTCCTGCATGTGCTGCTCGGAATCGCGGCGGGCCAGCAGCGCGCCGTGAACCTTGGGGTGCAGGGTCTTAACGCGGCCGTCCATCATCTCGGGATAGCCCGTGAACTCCTCGATGGGGGTTACGGGAACGCCCGCGTCCTCGATGGCACGAGCCGTGCCGCCCGTAGAGATGATCTCGACGCCAAAGTCATCGACCAGCGTCCGTGCGAAATCGACGACGCCCGTCTTATCGGTAACCGAGATCAACGCGCGTGCGATCTTCACATCAGATCCCATGCAGTCCTCCTGTCTGGTACGCCGCCGTGCTCTGTGAGTCGGTGATACGTCGATCTGCAGCGCTCGCGCAGCGGCATTGAAAATACTGATTTAATGTAGCGCATCGAGCGCGTCGATGCACCCCGCAACGGTCGCATGTGCAGAAAAAGCTTGCGAGCGGAGGGCATGGGCGCAGCACCGGGCGCGGTGAGTTCATGGAACACAGGGGCACCATAATTAGATGCCAATGGCGTGGTAGAACTGTGCTCGATATGCATCCGCAAAAGAAAGAGGCACTATGGTCTCGCGGGTTCTCTACCGACCGTTTGACACCGAAGACTTCGACGCCATCGCGCTGATTCTGCAGCAGCTTTGGCATAACAATTCGGATAACGATGAGTACAACCGCCTTGAGGCCGCGTGCGACCTTGCCTACTGCCTTTCGTCGTCGACGTTTTCGCAGGTTGCGGTGATTGACGGTCAGGCGCGTGGCATTTCGCTCGCGCGTGCGGGACAGAGCTCCGGCGCCACCGTTAAGGAACATTGGATGGATACCGAACGCGCGCTGCTATCGCAGATGCGTGAGCTGGAGCCCGATGCCTGCGCCGAGTATCTCTCGTTTGTACGCGCAACCATCCGAACCAACAACCGTCTGCTCGAGAGCAGCCCGTTGCCGCACGACAACGAGGTCACGCTGCTTGCCGTGGATCGCGATGTCCATGGCCTGGGCGTTGGCACGGTTCTGCTCGATGCCGCAGTCTCGCACCTGTCCTCGCTTGGAGCGACGAGGGCGCACCTGTACACCGACTCCAACTGCTCGTGGAAGTTCTACGAGTTGCACGGCTTTAAGCGCACGGCCACGCACCGCGCCAACCGCGAAGAGCGCCGCCACGCCATGCCGCGCGAAAGCTTCCTCTACGAACTCGATCTAACAGCCTAGCCCAAGCAGCCACACCTAGTCATTTAAGAACGTCCCCAGTGACTAGTCGTTGGGGACAGTCTTCGTAGGTAGCGCATAAAAAGGGATGGGCTTCCCCCGACGGCTGTCGAGAAAAGCCCATCCCATAATTTACGACCGCTAGAACGTTCCGCCGCCGCCTCCGCCGACGCCGCCGCCTCCGCCGCCCGAGAAGCCGCCGCCTCCGCCGCCGCTCGAGCTGTCGGAGCTCGATGTCAGCTCACGGATGCTCTCGTGATACACGCCGTCGAACGAATCCATCGGCGACTCGTTGCCGTAATGATGGTAGTACCACCAGTAGCAGGGGTAATTGTCGTAGAAACCGTCGGCCTCGCGCACCTCGGGAGGAACAGCCTCGGCAAGCTGACGCAGGACTTCCTTCGAAACGCCCAGCGCCGCACCCATCACCAGAAGTTTATTCCACAGGACCAGATCGCCGGGGACGGCTTCCTTTAGGCGCGTGAAATCCTCGAGCCAATGCTTGAGCGCCTTGCAGCGAGCCGCCACCTCGGCGCCCTCCGGCGTAAAGCGGCGGAACGTAAGGCCCACGCCAATACCCACCAGCACAATCGGCACCGAGATAACCGCGGCGATAATGTTCGCCTGTGCGCCGTCGGTAAAGAAGATGGATCCCGCGGGAATACAGGCGATCAGAATACCAAGAACCAGGCAAAACACCATTGCGACAATGCCGTCCGAGGCAACGTACTCGCTATCGGCCAGCTTGCCCTTAACGGTGTTCTGATAGTCCTCGAGCTTGTCGCCCACGGGTGTAGCGTGCTGCTTGACGTAGTGCTGCAGCTCGTCGAACGTGCGCGAACGGTCACCGTTCTCGTCGGGCTTAGCACCGGCAAAGAAGACCTTGAGCACCATGTGGTCAATGCCCTTGGCCGACTTCCAGCCCGCATTACCCACCGTCACGCGATACGTCTGCTCTTCTTTTTCACGCCCCAACAGACCCTTCTTAGCCTTAGTCACGGTCGCCTGCTCCAGCTTGATCACACGGTCGTCAGTGAGCTTCATGAGCGTGGCGATATATGCCTGATCGGGCACCTCGTTCCAGCTCATGAGGGCCGAAAGCACGGCGGGGTGGTCGGCCGAAGGCACATCGCGGAAATATTCGTCCTGGAAAAGCGGCTTGGGCTTGCGGCGGCGCAGCTTGAGCACAACGATTGTGCCGGTAAAGGCCACCGCCGCGACAACACTTAGCACGGCAAGTGCATTGGCGATCATGCGAGCGTGAGCACGTCGGGCGTTAGCTTCGTCGGCCCATTCTTTCTCTTCGCTCAGGATCGTTGACATGCGCTCTTCGCCCGAAGCGGCAAGCTGCGGCACCCAGTCGCTGGGGAAGGCGATGCGTGCCTCGGCGAATTCGCCCTGATGCACGCAGGGAATGGTATAGGTAACCATGGGTTCGTCCACATCGAGCGACACGTCGCCCGTCAGCGGACCGTGGCCCCATGCGCGGAAGTTATCACCCTTGACGGCCGCCGTCCCGGCAGCGGCATTTGCAAAGTGTACTTCCATCTCGACGTCATCGGAATCCGCAGACCAGCCGTCACCCACAAACTTCCAGTAGAGCTCGGCGGTATCGGCCCAGTTCATAACCGCACCGGTCATGGTGTAGCTCACGTAGTAGATTGCGCTGTCGCCGCTCTCGTGAGGGCTGAACACCTTAATCCTTACGCCGTCACCGGTCTGCTCGACCGTGTAGACGCCAGAGTCGCCCTTGTTCGCGCTATCGACTTTGTTAAACGCGGTGTCCTCTTCCTCGACACTCAGCACGTCGACGCCCGCCGTGCCGCCCTGCTGGTTGGAGCCCGTATTGATCTCCCAAAACACGCCGTTGATGTCGTCGTCGAAATCAAACTGGCGTCCCTCGACAACGGTCAGCGATCCATCGGCCTCGACCGTGGCACTGATATAGGTCTGGGTCATGGAGTAGCCGTCGGCGTGCGCGGCGACAGGCAGCAGCAACAACGCAAGCGCGACGAGCACGCAGACGGAAGCGAATCGCGCAAACAGGTGGCGCTGCCGGCTGACTTTGGCGGCGAGGGTGTTCATAGGCACATCCTTTGTCTGTAAAACCAACAGCGCCATTGTCCCACGTTTGCGGGTACGCATGACGAACATCTAGGCGACCGGAGCGCCAAACGGGATGAAAGTCACACCCGCACCCCAACAGCCAGTCATTGGGGACGTTCTTAAATGACCAGTCATTAGGGACACCCTTGGCATGGCCTGCGCCAGCAATAGATACCACTTCACAGCTCCGTCACAGGTGTAGCGGCTTTGTGTGGGCGCGGCATGCGCTGACTGAGCCGCCAGCCGAGGGGCATAAAGCAGTCGAGCGAAAACGGTTTGCCCCTTTGCCGTTCGCTCGAGGATCATGTCCCCCTTTTCCGCGGAAACCCCGGCAGTTGCGAAGAGCTGCCGGGGTTTCTGTCGTTTGTGAGGCTAAGTCGGTACGCAGCGATCGAGACCTTGAGCCGCAAACCCACCGTGCGCAATGCGCACCGCCGCCAACTTGTGAGCGCGGCAACGCCTTCCCTGCCAAGCCCCGCGCTATACTCATCCGCATGGATATCAAAACACGCAACATAGCAACGCCCGCCGCGGACGCACCAGCAACGGCAGTGCCCACCCCCGTCGTGGGCCGCTTTGCCCCGTCGCCCTCGGGCCGCATGCACTTGGGCAACGTGTTCAGCTGCCTGTGCGCATGGCTTTCGGCCCGCAGCCAGGGCGGCAGCATCGTGTTGCGTATCGAGGACCTGGACGATCGCTGCAAGCGCCCGGAACTTGCCGCTCAACTGATTGACGATCTGACCTGGCTGGGGCTCGAGTGGGACGAAGGCCCCTACTACCAGCACGATCGCCCGGATCTGTACGAGGACGCCCTGCGCCAGCTGCAAGACGCCGGCCTCACCTATCCCTGTTTTTGCACGCGTGCCGAACTCCACGCCGCGAGCGCGCCGCACGCCAGCGACGGCACGCCCATCTACCGCGGCGCCTGCAGAGGTCTTTCTGCTGATGAAATCACCCGCCGCAGTGCCCTGCGTGCTCCGGCCACGCGCCTGCGCGTGCCCACCGTCGACGACCTCGCCAGCGACGTGATCGAATTCGTGGACCGCACGTACGGAGCCCAATGCGAAGCACTCGCCACCGAGTGCGGTGACTTTTTGGTGCGCCGCAGCGACGGCGTGTTTGCCTATCAGCTGGCCGTGGTGGTCGACGACGCTGCCATGGGCGTCACCGAGATCGTACGCGGATGCGACCTGCTTGGTTCCACGCCGCGCCAGATCTATCTGCAACATCTGCTGGGACTGCCCACGCCGCACTACGCGCACATTCCGCTGCTCATGTCACCGGACGGCCGCCGCCTTTCCAAGCGCGATCGCGATCTGGACCTGGGCGAGCTCCGCACCCGCTTTGGCACACCCGAGGCACTGTTGGGATGGCTCGCCGGGCAAACAGGCATCGCGCCGGACACCACG
Organism: Collinsella sp.; assembly: GCA_019414325.1. GTDB lineage: Bacteria > Actinomycetota > Coriobacteriia > Coriobacteriales > Coriobacteriaceae > Collinsella. The sequence goes on from DXMG01000020.1 coordinate 37,141, forward strand.
CCGCGTACCGCCGAGCAGCTGGTCGAGCACTTTAGCTGGGACGTCATCCGCGCGCATCGGGAGAACATCACTGTAACGGTCGAGTAGCCAGCCACCCCGCCTCTACGCAACATCCCAGGGCTGGAGTTCGTCACCCAAGCGAACGATGCAGTCGTAGAGCACGGTGTGACGCTCGGCCGGGTTGGTATCCCGATGAAAATGCCCGTAGTACCAGCGCTTGTAGTCCAAGCGGTCTTCCAGCTCATCGAAAAATGCCGTAAGCCGATCAACGGAGGGGCAATTCCAGCCGGACGCTGGATAAAGCGTGGACGAAAGCATGCGCGTAGAGCAGGTGTGAGTGATCACGTAGTCGACCGTCCAGCCCACGCTGTCGAGCTTTGCCCGCGCCTCCTCAAAGTTGCGCTCGTCCGGCAGCTCCTGCGGCCACCAGCTGGAATACGGAATGCGGTATTCCTTGTCCACGCTCGTGGCGCCGCCCATGGTAAAGACCGTTGAGCCGTCGAGCTCAAAAACCTCGCCGCGCGTCAGGCGCCGTATGGGCGAGGTATCCGACAGGCGCTGCGTCAGCCCACCGTGCCACAACTCCATGGGGCGTTCCGCCCAGTGATCGAAACGCTCGTGGTTGCCGTCGACAAACAGCACGGTGTAGGGGCGCGACTCCAGCCAAGCAATATCGGCACATTCCTCGGTAGAAAAGTCCCAGGGAAAGCCAAAGTCGCCCGCGATGATGAGATAGTCGTCGCTCGCCAGGCTATCCCCAAGCTCCCAATCGCGGAGCTTTTGCATGTCAGCGCCGCCATGAATATCGCCTGTTACATAGACCGTCATCGGATTACCACTTCCCTGTAAGTCGCTAGCCCACATTCTGCACGATCACTAAGCCAACCGTTCCAGCCCTTCCATCCCTTAGGGCTTACCCTTCGTTCTTCCATCCAAACGGGTCAAGCACCCAAAAAACCAGATCGAGCACGCCGCCGGTCATCATGGCGCCGGCAAGGGCCATGCAAACGTGCAGAGAACTGGCACTTCGGAGCACGTCGAATGGCCCCAGAACAGCCAGCAGCGCGACCGCTGCGCCGGCAAGGCACAACGCGAGGCACGGCCCCGCGTCCTTGACGCACTTCTTTGCGAGATGCTTGGTGTTATCGCTCATTGGTATCGAACTCCTTAGAGGGTCGTTGTTTGGGTACATGCCGCCGCGGCAGAGCAGGGCGGCAGGGTAAGTGTCCCATGCCGTGCGGACATCAATGGAGAAACCGCCTGCTCGACCAACCTTTGACGCCGTTTTGCACCGGCACCCCATCCCCCGCTATCGAGGTCTAATACTTTTCCCACCGCTACCCAAAAACTCGGTACCGTCAAGATTCTTTCGCAAATTGATCGAGGCGGCCTCGGCCCCGCCTTG
>DXMG01000021.1:0-20762 GCA_019414325.1 Collinsella sp.
GAGATTGGTCAATCTCGGCCGACTATATTTGGCTAAATTATTCCGACGCTAACAGCATAATTACCTTTATTGGAAAGAGTTCTGATGCCTAGTCGGACATGGCATGGAAAAGGAATGGAATAGCAATGACTCAGGGAAAGCACTTTGCTGCTGGTGGCGATCACTTCGCCGCACTGCCAAGCAAAAAGATTCACGCCCCGAAGGGAATCGCGCGTCTGACCGTCACCGCGGCGACCATGGCCGCCATGACCGGATCGAGCCTCATCTCACCGTTCACGGCATTCGCCCAGACCGGTGACGGGGGCACGCAACACCCCGCCGTGATGTCGCCGATCGCCGCCCATGCCGGCGCTGCATCCGGTACCGGCGCGAAATCCGCCGCACAGACCATCGCGGACCTGCAGAAGGCGGTCGACGAGGCGAAGGCGAAGGAAGACGCCGCCAAGGCATCCTACGATGAGGCCGCCGATCCCTACAACGAGGCGGCTTCCGCCCGCGACCAGGCCAAGGCATCCTACGATTCGGCAGTCAGCGCCGGTACGGCCGCCGACCGAGCGGCAATGGACGAGTACGCCCGTCAGGTCGCAGAGGGCAAGGACGCCGCCGATGCCGCCGGCAAGGACCTCGAGCAGGCGAAGGCGGGTCTCGCAGACGCCAAGGCGGATGCGTCCGAGAAGGACGAAGCGTACCAGTCCGCCATCAAGGCGGCCCAGGACGCTCAGGACGCCCTCGATAAAGCCAAGGCCGATGCCGTAGGCGCCACCCCGGAGGCTATCCGTGCCGCCGAGCAGGCCGTGCGCGACGCCACGGATGCCGTGAGCAGGGCACAGGCCGAACTCGACAACGCCAACGCGACGCTTGCCGATGCCCAGTCCAAGCTGGTTGCGGCCCAGTCTGCAAAGGATTCCGCCGATTCCGTCCTCGCCGCAGCCCAGCAGAACAAGGACACGGCGGATGCGAAGGCCGCAGCCGCCAGCGCCGCCTACGAGAAGGCGAAAGCAGACCTCGCCGCAGCGGAGGCCGGTGCGAGCGGTCCAGAGTATGATGCGGCAAAACAGAAGGTCGCGGACGCAGAGGCAGCCCTCGCTGTCGCACGAGCGGCACAGTCCCAGTGCGAGTCCGAGCTCGAGCAGGCACAGTCCGCTGCGGCAACGGCACAAACCGACCTGAATGATGCCCAGACGGCTCTCTCCGTAAAGCAGCAGGCCGCGGCCGATGCCGAATCCGGTGTGAACGCCGCCCAGTCCGCTCTCGATGCCGCGATCGCCGACCTCGATGCGGCCAAGCAGGCGAATGCCGACGCCGTCGCCAAGCTGGACGCCGCGAAGCAGGCTGTCAAGGACGCCGAGTCCGCCAAGGCAGCCGCCGACGTAGAGCTCGCGAACGCCAAGGCCGCAAAGGATACCGCAGACGCCGCCGTGACCGCCGCCCAGCAGAAGGTCGACGAGGCACAAACGAAGGTGGATCTCGCAGACGCGCAGCTCAAGCAGGGAGCCATCGGTTTTTTCAAGGCCATGGGTGCCGATTCAGCCATCGAGATCATCCAGAACTGCACGTACAAAGACTACACCGAGATCGGAAACAGTCTCGACGCAACGGGCCTTGAAAACATGCTTTCGTCCATCACGGTCATGAAGAACGTGAACGCCTACCGTAAGTCCGTCGGCCTTTCCGAGCTTGAGGTAAGCTATAAGCTCATTGCGGCAGCGATTGCAGATGCAAACTATTCGACGAAAAATGTAGAGCATGCCCAGCAGTTCGATGTCGGTGAAAACCTTGCCTGGAGCTATCGCGACCCCTGCAAGGCCTGGATCTATCAGGAAAAGGATCTGTTTGACAAGACTGCAGCATCCCTTGGTGCGACGAATCTTTCCGGAAAGGACGCCTACGACTTCTGGTACGCCAACCAGGACAAGTTCGATTACTACCGTATCGGTCATTACATGAACATCATCAACCCTGACTATGCTGTCATGGGATGCGGTCTGAACGATGACACCCGTTTGACGTTCTCGCTCACGCTGCAATACGGCGGTTGGGCCGGTTCGGGCTGGAATACCGGAGCCATCTCCGTCGACGAGTACGAGCAGAAGCTGACCTCCTACATCAACGGCCTGAAGAACGCCAAGAGCGCACTCGACGCAGCCAAGGCCGATCTCGCAGCCAAGCAGCAGGCAGCCACCGACGCCGCTGAAACCGTCCAGCAGAAGCAGGACGCAGCGGATTCCGCACAGGCAGATGTCGATGCCGCAAAGCAGGGTGTTGCCGATGCCCAGCGTGCCGTCGATGCCGCAAAGGCTGATCTCGCATCCAAGCAGCAGGGCGTCACGGATGCCCAGACCGAGCTTAATGCGGCGAAATCGGACCTCGATGCCGCCAACGCGGCAGTCGATACGGCAAAGTCGACCGTCCAGCAGAAACAGGTCGCCTTTGATGCCGCCAACGCAGCCGTAACGGCCGCACAGACCAAGCTGGATTCCGCCAAGGCGGACACCGAGGCCAAGCAGCAGGACGTCACGGTTGCGAACGCCGATCTCGCGAAGTTCTTCCAGGACGTCGCCGACGCCAAGAAGGCGCTCGATACAGCAAAGAGCGTCCATGACGCGGCGGCAGCCGATCAGGTCGAGAAGGCGACCGTCCTCGCCGCCGCCGAGCAAAAGGCGGACGCCACCGCACGCGCCCTCGCGGATGCCCAGCGTGCCGTCGATGCCGCAAAGGCCGACACCGGCGTTGCCGCCGACAGGCTTACCGGCTCCCAGACCGATCTCGATGACGCACAGTCGAACCTCGACATCCTCACCGATCTTGCCGCGAAGCTCGCAGAGTCACAGCAGCGCGAGCAGGATGCAGTAAAGGCCGTCAATGACACCAAGGCCGCCCTCGATGCCGCGAAGGCGGATGCCATCGCCGCCGAGTCCCTGGTCTCCGCCGCCGAGCAGGCGAAGGCGCAGGCAGACGCCAAGCTGTCGAAGCTGAACTCCATCGATACCGGCGCGGCGATCGCTTCCGGCCATGATGTGAACGCGGATGACGCCCTCAACGCGCTTTTCGCAGCAGCAGTCGAGGCACGTGCCAAGGTCGCGCCCGCAAAGGCAATCCTGGACGAGAAGCAGGCCGCGGTGGACGAGCTCCAGTCCGGCTATGATGTGGCACTCGCCGCCTACGAGCAGGCGAAGTCCGACCGCATCGCGGCGGAGCAGAAGCTTTCCGATGAGATCGCACGACAGAAGGCAGAGGAGGCGGCAAAGCAGCAGGCGGCATACACCCCGAAGCACCTCGCCGGCACGGATACCGCCCAGCCCGGCAGCCTCGCCCAGACCGGCGACCGCGCGGGACTCATCGGGGAGACGTTCGTCATCGGCGGCACCGTCCTCGTGGCGACCGGCGTCTTTCTCGATCGGAAGAAGCGCCGCGAGCAGATGTAAAAGCGAGCCGGGCGTTGGATATCGGCTGGTGTCCAACGCCCGGTTTCATGGACAGGGAGATCGGTGTGAGAACAAAGGCTATTATCGTTGCGCTCCTGGTGTGCCTTTCGGCACCTCAACTTGGATGTGCCAGCGTTGCAAAGCAAGGAAGCGGCTCTACGGAAAGGGCCGCTACGGCGGTAAAGAATAAAGACAAAAAGAAGCCAAGCGAAGAAAAGGCGGCGCAAACCTCTGGAACCAAGAACGAGGAGAAGAAAGAATCCGACGACAAGGACCAGAAGTCCGATGACTCCAAGAAAGAGGATAACAAGTCTTCCGACTCGTCGAAGTCTGACAGCAAGGGAAACTCCTCCGACTCGAAGCAGAATTCCGGCAATTCACAGGGTTCCGGCAGCAATAATTCCTCTTCCAACAGCGGTAGCCAGAAGAAATGGGTTGCCGAGCAGGGCCACTGGGAAACCGACTACAGCCAGGTCTGGGTACCGAACGTGGTATACACGCGTCATCCTCGTTTCTGGGTCAATCATGGTGGTACTATGGTAGGGCCTTTCGATTCATCCGATGCCGCCTACGCTTGGATTATTAACGATGGCGAAAACGGCGGTATCGGTGGATCCGTTGTAGATGATTTGTATACCACCTCTGAGGACCAGGGACATTATGAACAGCAGGCTACGGGACAGCATTGGGTTGTCGACGTCGCCGGTCACTGGGAGTAATGTGCATCGTTCCTCTCCTCTTACATTCGGTAAATGTTTATTTATTTGTGGGCGGCCGGTTCGGCCGCCTTTTTTAGACGCCCAGTCTGGGAGCAAACGATAGGAAAGCAATCAAACGAGAGGCCGTTCCAAAAGAATTCGGCGGTGCCGGACGCTTCGGGCAAAACCTTCCGCAAATCGGTAAGGTCTTCCATCAACTTGCTCCAGCCCTCGCCCGGAGTCCGCTACAGCGAATTTCTAACACTCAGCATCCTTCGCGTTAAAAATTCGCTTCCGCTCACGGTCTCCGCTGACACTACGACACCGCGAAGCCTTTCGCTCGAAACGAGGCCTCTCATTTCGTGTCTAGGCTACGCTTCGCCCAATCGCCGTCCCGGTGATTGCAAGATTGGTGTTGGGCTAGATAAATGGGGCCATACTCGCCCCCTTTATCTGCCAACACATCTTGTTTAACACCTCACACGGCGATAAAGTTAGAAATGAAGTTCGCCTTCATTTCTCTAAGGGAAGCGACGGCGTCACTTCAAAAATCGGCGCGACGTCAGTCGCTCCTAAAAAGGAAAGCAATCTCATATCGGTTTTGAATCGGTGGCCTCACCGATTCGCTCTGCTTTCCTGGGGGCATGAATGATGAGTTGCAAACGTCCGCACACCGTTAAGGCGACACTCACTTCTGAAGAATACGAAACGCTTTCCGCTTTGGCAGAAAAGGCGGGCATGACGAAAGCCGAATTCATTCGCTATGCACTGATTCATTGGAATGAATCGTTCGATGATCTAGTCATTTCCAAAAATAAGAACGGTGGCCGTAGCAAAAAGCTGCAAACCGTTTCAGAGGATTCGAACGAAAAGCGCTCGGCGGTTATTTACGTCAAAGTCACCGATGGCGAGCACGAGGCGATTCGCAAGCAGGCGGATGCGCTCGGCACGACCGTCAGTGCGTATGCCCGCCGCGTGATGCTGGCCGGGAAAATCGAGATGATCGATTTCGATATGAGCCAGGTCGCAAAAATCTATCACGAGCTGTATCGCGAGGGGACGAACCTCAACCAGCTGATGTATTTTGTGAATGCGCAAGGTCTTCCGGCCTACAACGAGAAGGCGGTTTTCCGAACGCTTGAAAAGGTTTACCAAAATGCCCGTAAAGTCACTCTCTTCATCGAAGAGCTCGAACAGCGCTATTTCACCGATGGCGGTGAGCTCGATGACCGTCGTTAAGCAGAAAGGTGTTTCGTCCGAGCGCTACGCGAAGCACCTGCGCAAGTACATTAACGGAAAGAATGCTTTGGCCCGCGGCGGCTGGAACCTCGCGAACGGAAAGCACTGGTTTTCCGAAATGGCTATGACGCGGAAGATGTTCCATCACGACAGGCCCGCGCGTGCCGGCGCGAAGAACATAACGATGCTTCATCAGATTCTCGCGTTTCTGCCCGAGGAGTGCAGCTGCAACGGAGGCAAGATGACCCCCGATGCGTGTATGGCCTACGCGGAGCAATGGCTTGCGAAACACTACCCGCGTCAACAAGTGATTGTCGCGTTGCATGAGGAAAGCGATAAGGCGGGAAAACGCTACGCGGTTCATATGGCGATTAACCGCACGGATCTTTTGACGGGTAAGCGTTGCGAGACGGGCGGGCGTCGCGGAAAGTACGAACGCGCTGCGTGGGTTCGTGAAATGGACGAGGCCTGGAATCTCGCTCAGCTCGAAAAGGGAAAGAAGAACTCGAAGATTCGAGACCGACAGCCGCGCGACACTGAAAAGAAAATCGTTGAGCGGGGAGAGTACAGTTATAAAAACAATCTGCGCGAGTTGATCCATCTTGCAATCAACGAAGGTCATCCGAAGAATATGGAGCAGTTTAAAAAGTTACTTGCCTCATGGGGCGTAGACATTTTCATCAAGAACAATCGAGTCTATGCGACAGATCTCGATATCAAGGAGGCCGGCAACCCGAAGTGCACTTTCAACCTGACTCGTCTTGACGGGAGGTTTGCGGTCAAGCAACTTGAGGCGGCCTTCAAAAATAACGTGCTGGAGGCCGAGCGAGCCCTTCCTTATGAGAGGCGTTGCGAGATTTACATTCAACGGCTTAAGAAGGCGTATTCGGCGTGGGTCGAGCAGGCAAAGGCGAGCAAGGGCGTCGCCTACAATCTCTTTCCTAAGTTCATCGCACCGAAGTGCGATGAAGATCTGCTCGAGGATCCGGCGGTTCGTGATGAGCTTCTTGCCCGGCGCGGTTACGCAAGGGAGATTCGCAACCGTTACGCCGGCGCCGTTCCCGATGCTGGCGATGACCGCGTTCGCGCCGCAGGACGAGCCCATGGTGGCAACGGCGACATCTCGCCGCAGGTCGATCGTGCGGTCGACCGAGGCGATTACGATCGCGGCGACGCGCCTCGCTAGTTTTGGAAAGCCTATCGTCGGTGCCCTAGCGCGCTGCCATCCAGTGCCGATTCTGCCATACTCGCAATTCGGTGAGGATGAGGAGTATGAATTGATCGGCGGGGGTCAGCCGCTCTGATAGAATCGTCCTTGCTGTCGGCAGCCCTCGTGCCGGGCAGAGCCCTCCATTTGATGGGAGGTGATGCCCATGACCGATTTCACCGAGCTCGTGAAGCTCCTGACCGCTATGGTCTCGCTCCTCACGGCCCTTGTCGGCCTTTCCAAGGCACTCAAGCAGGGTTCGAAGCCCAAAAAGAAAGGCCACCGTCGCTAAGACGATGACCCAACTTCATTAAGCAACGGCTCTGCCCAGCTCTCTACAACTTGGGCTGCCGTCGGCACCATTTTACCCTCCTGACGAGGAATTCGTCCATATTTCAAAAATCAAATCCTGTTCGCGCGTGGGCGTAAACTTATATAGTTGGGCAAATCCGGCAGATTGGAGCTTGAAACATGAGGGATATGCACCTCATGTCGCTCATAAAACGTCTCCTGACCTCGAAGGAGAACGTTTTTTAGCGATAAAAGGAGACATAAAAATGATCTGGTTTACCAGCGACACCCACTTCGGGCATGAGAACGTGCTGAAGTTCACCGACCGCCCGTGGGAGACGATTTGGCAGATGAACGACGCCATCGTCGACAACATCAACGGCAAGGTTGCCGTGGACGACGAGCTCTACATCCTGGGGGATTTCTCATTCAAGATGACCGCCCAGGACGCCTACGGGCTGCGCAAGCAGATCGCCTGCAGGCGCATCCACCTCGTCCCGGGAAACCACGACAAGGACTGGACCCAGCCGGCGGTCACGGGCGCCTTCACCGTGGAGCCGCCGATCTGCGTGCTCAAGATCGACGGGCAGAAGATCGTCCTGAGCCATTACCCCATGGCCGACTGGCAGGGCATGAACCATGGATCGTGGCACCTCCACGGGCACATCCACAGCAGCGGCGGCGCGTACAACGAGTTCAACCGCAAGCAGGGCCTTCTGCGCTACGACGTCGGTTGCGATGCCAACGGGCACTCCCCGGTGAGCCTCGATGAGCTGAGGGAATGGTTCGCCGGAGTCGACGAGCCGTGCGGCCGGGTGAAATGGCCCTGGTGGGTCAACGAGACCGGCGACAGACAGGTCGAGCGCGAGCTGGCGGCGTACAAGAGGGAAGAGGTGATTCGATGACGGTCTATGTGACGGGCGACATCCACGGTGGGCTCGACATGCAAAAGCTCCGCGACTGGGAGCTTGGCGATAGTCTTACCAGCGACGACTGTCTCATCGTTGCCGGTGACTTTGGCTTTCCGTGGGACTTTTCTGCCGAGGAATGCGCCGACATCGCTTGGCTGGAGTCGCGCCCCTACACGGTACTGTTCGTCGACGGCAACCACGAGCGCTTCGATCACTGGGAGGAGCGCCCCATGGAGCCGTGGCATGGCGGGCTGACGCAGCGCCTGTCGGACACCTCGCCCATTCGGCGCCTGACGCGCGGCGAGGTCTTTGAGCTCGACGGTTCGACAATCTTCACCATGGGCGGTGCCACGAGCGTGGACAGGGAATACCGCGTGCCGTATTCCAGTTGGTGGCCTCAGGAGCTCCCGGATGAGTGCGAATTCGATGCCGCGCGGGCAAAGCTCGACGAGGTCGGCTGGAAGGTCGACTGCGTCATCACCCATACCTGCGCCACGCGTATGCTCTCGCCGACGCTCTACCCGGACCCAGGCTGGGAACGCCCTGATGTGGACCGGCTGACCGGATTCCTCGATGAGCTCGAGGACCGCCTGGACTATAAGCACTGGTATTACGGCCATTTTCACCGAGACGGCAACCCGGACGAACGGCACACGGTGCTGTATGACCGAATCGTGAGACTCGGGGACAAACTCCTGCCGTGGGGTGCGTACTGATGACGGTCTATGTGACAGGCGACGTGCACGGCAGGGCCGAGTACGGGTCCAGCCGGTTTGCATTCAATAATTGGCCGCTGGGCCGGACCCTGACGCGCGATGACGCGGTGATCGTGGCCGGCGACTTCGGCTTTGTCTGGGACGGCTCGAATGCTGAGAGGTATTGGCTCGATTGGTTTGAGTCAAAACCATGGACCACGTGTTTCGTAGACGGCAACCACGAGAACCACCGGATGCTGGCAGAACTGCCGGTGCGGGAGTGGAACGGCGGCTTCGTCCATGAGGCGCGACCGCACGTGCTGCACCTGATGCGCGGAGAGGTGTTCGATATCGACGGGTTCACAGTCCTTGCCATGGGCGGCGCCGCGAGCAACGACAGGCAGTATCGCAAGGAGGGGAGGAGCTGGTGGCCCGAGGAGATGCCGAGCGAGGAAGAGATGGACCACTGCCGCGCCTCGCTCAACCGCGTAGGCTGGAGGGTCGACTACGTGGTGAGTCACGAGGCTCCTGCTGCCCTGGCTAGAGAGCTGTGCCGCGAGCGCGGACGTGAGTGCGGCGGGGATACGCTGCAAACTTTCCTGGGCGAGCTCGACGGGCGGCTCGACTATCGCATCTGGCTCTTCGGGCATTACCACGGCGACGAATGGCGCGACGACAGGCATCGCCTGGTCTATCGAGACATCGTGCCGATCGAAAGTGCTGCGCCCGGTTCTCAGTTCTAGAAACCCCCTAGAAATGCTCTAGAGGGTTTCTAGAAAATTAGATGCTATGCGACCTACTCATCCTTCATCTGGGTCATGGCCTCGACCTTGGCCTCGGCCGCGGTTGCCCGCTGCTCGGAGGCGGCGAGGCGGTCCTTGAGGGCGGCTACCGCGGCCATCAGGTCGTGCTGGGCCAGGAGCGCATCGCTCAGCTCGGCCTGGGCTTTCAACGCGGCGTCACGCTCGACGCGCAGGCGCTCGATCTCATCGGCCATGGCTTCAGCCTCGGCGCGGAGCTGAACGACCTGCCTGTCGAGCTCCTTAGCACGGGAGAAGTACCTGACGCTTGCGGCGTGGAGCTCGTTGTTCTCGAGCTCGAGGCTCGCGGTATCGAGCTCGAACTTCTCCTCTATAAAGGCAATCCGCTCATTGCAGTCGGCCTCAAGTCTTTCGTTCCGATCCGTCGCCTCGACGAGCTTGCGGCTGAATTCATCCACCTGGGCCATGAGCAGTGCGTTCTCGGTCATGAGGTTGCCCGTCTCGCGCAGCAGCTTCTCCCGCCATGTCGCCTCGATCCGCTCGGCGGCCTCATCGAGGACGGACTTCACGCCGGGCGTCTCGCTGATTTTTCTCTCGTTTGGGTTGTCTGTCATCGTGCGGCACTCCAATCAACAATGGGCATGGCTCCGCCATGCCGTACGGCTGGGAACAAATACGCGGCCGCTGTTGAGTTGTGTTTGTCCTGCGCTTGGTGAGTTCTAAAAGCGTCTCAAGTCATGCGTTCACGCAGGTTTTCGATTGGAGAAATACCGCACGCTTTCATGGTATCACGTGCCTTAAAGACCATGAATGGACGGCCATATCGATTCGCTGAAAATGGCACCTACGACGTGCTGGTGGCAGGAGGTGAGGGCGTTAAAGATGTCGAGAATGATTATGGGAGTATTTTAGATGCAGGTATGAGAAAGGGTCGAATCGAAGTGTCTGGCCGGACGCCAATTGTCCGGGAACTGTTCCGGTTCGACCCTGCTTCATTTTACATCCGCGGCATGTTTTTGTAGACGCCTGGCGATTACCGACCTTCACGACCTCGATGACGGTTTCCCCGTCCTCGATTCTTGCCAGATTGCGGTGGACATCGCTGCGCGAACGGCCGGATATCATTTGAGCCAGAATCCTCTTCTATTGAAGCGGATTCTGGCTCAGTGGTTTTTAACTCGGTTGTTTGACAGAAGCCCACGTCGATAGTCGGTCTGTGGACTTAAGATTTCGGGGGCTCCCAAGCGTTTTCGATCGCGGTGCGGTAGATTGCAGCGTAATTAAGCATCCAGCTGCCATCACCCGCTTTTTGAATAAACCCCTTATTCTTCAAAGAGGTATAGGCCCGGGAGATCGTGTTCTTACTTAGGTGGTAGCGCTCCTCAATCCATTTGCTTTTTGCGTAAAAGCCCATGGCTCGTTTGTTTTTGGAAGGATTTCCAAGCTTCCATACGAGGCCGAGGATGAGGCGCTCGGCAGCGACAGTGGTGGCACAACACGCCCAGTCGGGCACCGAAATAAAATTCGCGTTATCCATTTTCCTTCTAATCTCTCGTTGCTCAGTAACATCATCGGAAAATTTGTCGGAAATCGACGGTAGCTCGCTCATGTTTACCACCTAGTCAAGGTGGGCGGTACGACCTTCAAGCTGCTTGAAAAGCTCATAAAACGAGCTTTCAAACATGTAATTCGAGCGATGGATTTGGATGAGCTTGCCGGACTCGCGCATGAATTTGCGTGCGGTGTTTTCGCTCCAGCCAGTGAGTTCGCGGATATCGTTAACGCGGAGCAACCGATCGCACTGAGCGGCACCAGTGGGGAAAGTCGGTGTGGACGCCTGAGTGCTAATCTTTGGAGTAGCCATGATGAGCTATCCTTTCAATGAGGGCCCTCCCTGTGCTTGTAAGACTTACCAGGTTCATAAGCACTTGGGGGGCCGGTTTCTATGACTACATGCGTAGCCATCTGACAGCTTTAGCATGTATTAAAACTCATTAGTTGTCAATCAAATATAGCATCTACCTGCGGAAACGGTATTATAGTACCGTAATATTATGAATAAAACGATGAATGAAAAACATGCTATTTCTCGCTTCTCTGTATATAGGCGTTGATGAAGTCTTCGTAGCCTTTAACTGCTTTTATTTCTGATTGTTGAACGAGGCTTGTATACGTTTTGAGCGTGATATTGGGGTCCGCGTGGCCAAGAATACCTTGCACGCTTCTAACGTCCGATCCGTTCGCCAGCATAAAAGTGCTTACGCAATGCCTGAGCTGATGCGGGCAGATGCCCTTATATAGTTTTCCGCCAGTCGAATTATTCGGCTCATAGATTCCAAGATTGCAGCTAACTGCGAAATCGCGAAACCAATGGTTGAAGATGTAGTTCTTCATGTGACAGACAGTAGGGACCCCTTGCTCGACAGCAATATCGCTAATGATGGGAGTGCTGCCAGTCTGGGACAGCCCCAGAGAGGCCAGGAGCTCTTTTTGTATGGCTGACCATGATTGAAGACGTTCGGCCAGGGTTTCTCCAACGGGGATTTTGCGTTGGCTTTCTTGTGACTTGGGTGCCCTCAGTTCATGATCGTTGGTGTACTGCCTGTCAATTTTCAAGGTTTTATTGGCAGGGTCCCAATCGCGCCATTCGAGGCCCAGCATCTCGCCTTTTCGCATACCCGTATACACTAGTACTAGCGTACCAACAGCTTTGGCGGTGAGCTCAATGTGTTGAAGATGTGTGCATAGGGTAGCTACTTGGTCGATTGTCAGTGATTCTCTTTTGTTGCGTGGTCTGCGAACATGAACGGTAGCGCAGGGGTTTCGGTCAATTATTCTCTTTGCGACTGCATTCGACAGAATCTGACGCAGTTTTGCATTGATTCGTACAAGCTCTGATGGTTTGTATTTTCCCGTACGACGAGCTTCGGCATATGTTTCTTCGATTAGATCGGGAGTTAGCCCCTCAATTGTCTGAAACGCACCGAATAGGTCTTCGATATGCCTGCAATCGTACGCTTCTCTTTCATAGCTCGTTGGCGCAAGCTCGGTGTCCCTATTTTCATGAAAGGCCCAGCAGTAGGACGCAAGCAAAGTGGGCTTTTTAGTTTTAGTGATCGTGCCAGAGGAGTTGATTTCAGCCAGCTTGGCCTGCATTGCAGCCTTAGCTTCTGTTTTAGTCTTGCAACGAACTGTATAAGTTGGGGATCGTTTGTAACGCCCTGTCTTAGGGTCCTTGACCCCAAGGGAAAAATAATAGCGATAGGTGTTAGGTGATCTCTTGTCTTTCCAACACGTGCCTCTTCCGCTAATGAGTGGCTGTTCTGACATCTTTGCACTCCGTTTCTTTGAATAGTTTTCAACAATTCAATGAGTGCAGTTTAGCTAAAGCTGTTAGTAATATGTTTGTAAAAGCGTAGGCGCAGCTACCGGAGGCAAAAGACACAAACTGCTATGTTTATCTGCGGTTATATGATGTTCAATGATGCTTGATGAATGGTAGGGGGTAGCATTAAATCATATCTCCTAAAGCGGGTGTCGACGGTTCGAATCCGCCCGGGGGCACCAGAGATTTGCCGAGCCCGGTACCACCACGGTGCCGGGCTTTTCTGGTTCAATGCCATATCAAAAATGAAGCGCCCGCTTGCTGGGGGAGCAAGCGGGCGCCTGTGAGCGAATATGTTTGCGGCGAGAGCCGTAATGAGCGGTTGGGTGGCGACTAGTTGGTCGTACCGGAATCGCCGCCCGTACCCGAACCCGAACCCGAGCCAGAAAGTGCAACCGTCAGCGTAATCGTGCTGTCGGTGGACTGCTTGCCGGTGGGGGAGACGCCCGTAACGGTGGCATCCTCGTTACCGCTCACGGGATTGCCGTTCTGGTCACAGAAGCCAATGTTATAGAAACCGGCGTTGTTGAGCGCGGTAACGGCGGCGGAAATGCTCTTGCCGTATAGGTTGCCCGGGACGGAGGCCTTGCCGGACTTCTTGGCAATGACGACGGTAATCGTGGCGCCGGGCTTCTGCTTGCCGCTGGGGTTCCAGCTGATCACGGTGCCCTCGGTAACCGAGTCGTTCTCCTGGTAGCTCACGTCGACGCCAAAACCTGCCATATCGAGGGCGTTGCGCGCCTGGGCCTCGGTCATGTCGGTCAGGTCGGGGACGGACGTGGTATCCGGGCCGCTCGAGACCTTATACGAGATGGTCGTGCCCTTCTCGACTTCCTTACCGGCTTCGGTGCCCTGCTCAAAGACCTGGCCCTCATCGGCCTCGTTGGCCTCCTCGGAGGCGTTGCCCTTCAGGCCAACGCTTGCCAGCGCGGCTTCTGCCTGGTCCTTGGTCAGGCCGACAAGCCTGGGAACCTCAACCTTCTCGGAGGGCTTGGGGCCCTTGGAGATCACCAGGTTCACCTTGGTGCCCTTGGCCTTCTTGGTGTGGCCGTTGGGCGTTTGCTCGGCGACCTTGCCTTCGTCGACATCGTCGTTGTAGCTTTGGTCGATGGTGCCGACCTCGAGGCCGGCTTCCTTGATCTGCTCGACGGCAGTCTGCTGGTCCTTGCCCAGTACATCGGGAACGGTGACCTGCTCGCCGCCAAAGAGTCCTGTGGCAAATGCCACCACGATGCCGATGACGGCAACGGCTGCCACCACGGCGGCGATGATCTTGTTCTTGTTGGATTTGGGTTTTTCGACCTCGTAGGAGCCGGTGGAGCCCGAAACCGAGCTACGGGCGGTATTCTGGCCGCTCACGCCCGAGACGGGACGCACCATGGCGCGCGTCTGATCGGAAAGCTCGCGAGTCTTGGTGGCGCCCAGCTCGCCGGGGGCACCGATGATGCGCGTGGGCTCCGAGATGTTGACGGCACGGCCCGACAGGTAGCTGTTGAGCACCTGACGAAGCTCTTCGGCGGTCTGGAAGCGGTTTGCCGGGTCCTTCTCCATGCACTTGAGGATGATGCGCTCAAGGTCGGCGTCGACACCGGAGTTGATCTGGCTCGGTGGAATAGGCAGCTCGTTGACCTGCTTGAGTGCGACCGAGATAGCGTCGTCACCGTCAAAGGGAACGCGGCCGGTGGCGCACTCATACATCACGACGCCCAGCGAGTAGATATCCGAGGTGGGGCCGAGGTCCTGACCACGGGTCTGCTCGGGGCTGACGTAGTGGGCGGTTCCCAGCACGTTGTTGTCTTGCGTGAGGTGGCTGTTCTTGGCGCGCGCGATGCCAAAGTCCATTACCTTGATGTTGCCGTCGGGCAGCACCATGATGTTCTGCGGCTTAATGTCGCGGTGGATGATCTCATGCTTGTGAGCGACCGAAAGCGCGGAGCTGATCTGCGAGCCGATCTGGGCGACCTTCTTGGGGTCGAGGGCGCCGTGGCTCTTGATGCCGCTCTTAAGGTCGGTACCGCGCAGGTACTCCATGACGATGTAATAGGTGTCGCCGTCCTTGCCCCAATCGTAGACGCCCACGATATAGGGGGAGGAGAGACCGGCTGCTGCCTGGGCCTCCTGCTTAAAGCGTGCGGCGAAGGTTGCGTCGCCAGCATACTGTGGCAGCATGATCTTGACGGCTACCGTGCGGTCGAGGACCTGGTCCTGTGCACGGTAGACGGTCGCCATGCCGCCTGTTCCCACCTTATCCTTGAGGAGGTATCTTCCCCCGAGGACCCTCTGTTCCATTCCTGCTCCTAACATAACTATTCGCTCAACGATGTGTGTAGTACCTACGATGTGGCCGCTGGGGCCGTGTGGCGCGTTGCCGCTAACTCTTCGGCCGCGGCGCGCCTCGGGTGTCCGATTCGATCATGGGCATCACGCTCCCTGTGCGGCAAGCGCCGCGGTCAGGACGATGCCGGCGATCTTGGCGGCCTTGACGTCATGCTTGTCGTAATCCTCTAAGGCCACCGAGATAGCGACCGTGGGTGAATCGTAAGGTGCAAAGCCAACGAACATCGAGTTGACGTTGGTGCCGCCGGTTTCGGCCGAGCCGGTCTTGCCGGCGACCTTGACGCCGGGGATTTGGGCATCGGTGCCGGTGCCGGACTGGACGACGGCAAGCATGGCCTGCTTGACCTGGTCGGCCGTGGCGGAGCTGACGGCCTGACCCAGCGAGCGGGACTGCGTGGTCTTGACCACGGTTCCGTCCGGGGCGAGTACCTGGGCTACAAAGTACGGGTCCATGACCACGCCGCTGTTAGCGATGGCGGCGGCAATCACGGCGTTTTGCATGACGGTGGTCTGCGGGCCGGGCGTGTGGTCCATGCCGACAGGCTGGCCGGCGCCGGCCCAGGCGGTCTCCCACTCGGTCATGAGCGACGGGTCGGCCATGATGGAGGCCGCGGAGGTCAGGTCCTGGCCGAGCTTTTGGCCGTAGCCAAAGGCGTTGGCAAACTGCACGAGCGTGTTTGCGCCAACTTCGTTTGCCACCTGGCCGAAGACGACGTTGGAGGACACGGCAAAGGCCTGCTGCAGGCTGATGGTGCCGTAGCTCTCGTTGGCATCGTTGGTGACCGGTGCGTTGCCGATGTCCATGGAGCCGGGCGCCTGGTAGGTGCTGGTAAGGCTGGCGGTACCGGTCTCGAGTGCCGCGGAAAGCGTAACGACCTTAAACGTTGAGCCCGGCGTGTACAGCGCGTCCATGGCGCGATTGTACATGGAGCCGTCCTCGCCGCCGCCCGTCTGCAGCAGGGCATCGATGTTGGTGTTGTCGTAGGTGGGCGAGCTGGCACATGCGAGCACCGCGCCGGTACGCGGGTCGATGACCACTACAGCGCCCTTAAAGCCCTTGAGTGCCTGCTCGGCCGCCGTCTGGATGCGCGAGTCGATGGTGAGCTTGGCGGTGTTGCCCGGCTGGGTCTGGCCCGCGAGCGACGCGATGGCGTTGTTCCAGCTGGAGTAGTCCTTAGAACCGGTGAGCGTGTCGTTCATGACGCTCTCGATGGCGGTGGTGCCATACTGCTGGCTCACGTAGCCAACCACGTGCGCTGCCAGGTTACCGTTGGGGTAGGAGCGTACGTAGGTGCCGTCCTCCTGCTGCAGCGACTCGGCCAGCGTCACGCCGTCGGACGTGATGATGGAGCCGCGCTGGATGTACTTGGAGCGGGCGATGGTGTGGTTGTTGGTCGGCATGTCCTGATAGTCCTTGGCCTTAATGACCTGGACATAGGTGAGGTTGCCGATAAGGATGGCGAACAGCGCCGTAAAGGCGAGCACCGCACGGGTTAGACGGTTGGCGAGCGCAACGCGGCCGAGCACACCGGATTCAGGCGTGTCGAGCAGGCGACGGCGCATGCGCGAGCCGACGGAATGGCTGCCGCTGCCGTAGGAAGACGAGGTGGCAAAGCGCGTGCCCGTCGGGGCGGCGGAAGATGCGACCTGATCATCGGTGATGGCGGCCATGGTGCCGGTGCCGGTAAGCTCGGCCTCGCGTCCGGTCGCCTCGTCACCGGCGCGCAGCAGGAGCGCGACGATGATGAAGCTCGCCAGCAGCGAGGAGCCGCCCTGGCTCATAAAGGGCAGGGTGACGCCGGTCAGCGGGATCAGGCGGGTTACGCCGCCAACGATCAAAAAGGCCTGGAAGCTGATGGCTGCCGTAAGACCGGTGGCGCTAAAGGCGGCAAGGTCGGACTTTGCGCGGGCAGCTGTGGTGAGGCCACGCACGGCAAAGAGCATAAACAGGATGAGCACGGCGCCGCCGCCCAAAAGGCCCATCTCCTCGCCGATAGCCGAGAAGATAAAGTCGGACTCGACGACAGGGATGTTGTTGGCCATGCCGTTGCCGATGCCAACACCGACCAGACCGCCATCGGCAAGCGAGAAGAGCGACTGGACGATCTGGTAGCCCTGGCCCTGGGCGTCCTTAAACGGATCGAGCCAAACCTGGAAACGCACCTGAACGTGAGACAGGAACTTGTAGGCGCCCACGGCCCCAACAGCTAAGAGCGCAAGGCCGATAATGACATACGAAAAGCGCCCCGTGGCAACGTAGAGCATCAGCAAGAAGATGGTGTAGAACAGCACGGCCGAACCCAGGTCGCGTTCGAAGACGACGACGAGCAGGCACACACCCCACACGGCAAACAGCGGCAGCAGCAGTCGCAGGCGAGGGATCTTAAAGCCCAGAATCTTGCGGTTGGAGATAGAGAGCAGCTCGCGGTTCTCGGCCAGGTACCCGGCTAGGAACAGCACGATAAAGACCTTGGCGAACTCGCCGGGCTGGATGGTAAAGCCCGCGATGCGAATCCACAGCTTGGAGCCCGAGATCGTGGTGCCGATAAAGATGGGCAGCATCAGCAGGATGATGCCGATAATGCCAAAGGTGTACTTGTAGCGCATGACCACGTCGAGGTTTTTGACCAGTGCGAGCGTTCCCACCATGAGCGCCACCGAGACAAACAGGATGATGAGCTGTGAGATGGCGAGAGCGGGGGCGAGACGCGTCACGAACGTGATGCCGATGCCCGAAAGCACAAAGACAATGGGCAGGATGGCGGGGTCGGCACCGGGCGCCAAGATGCGCACGGCAATGTGGGCCGCGGCAAAGGCGGCAAAGAGGCCGATCGGTACGGCGAGCGTCTCAAAGGAGATGGCAGCGCCCGCGGTGAGCACGTACATCGCATACAGCAGGATGACGGGGAACGCCGAGGCGATGAGCAAGAGCAGCTCGGTGTTGCGGCGACTCATAAGCGGCACTCCCTTTCTAATTCTTATCGGAGGCTTCGGCCTCGGCGGACTGTTCGGCGGTTTTCTCGGAATCTGATTCGGAGGTCGATCCCTGATTGGTGTTGTCGCGAATCGTTTGCGCGTCGATCACCTGGCGGGTCTGCTCCTCGTCGATCTGGTGGCGGTACTTGGATATCGTGTCCTGCGCATCGTCGACACTTGTTTGCGGAATACCCGCCTTGAGGCGGTTTTGCGTGTCTTCGGGCAGGTCGGATAGCTTGATGCTGGTTTCGCTTTCGAGCCAGTGGAGCTTGAGTCCGAGCGGCTTGCCGGGCAGGCCGCGCCAGACGGCGACATTGCCCTGGTAGGTACCCAGGTAGTACGAGCCGGTGACACCCGTGTAGGCCCAGATGCCAGCTGCCAGCACAAAGACGAGGGCCAGGATGGCGGCGATAGTAATGTTGCGGCGACGCACGCGCTGCGCCTCGCGCATAACGCCATCGTCAACCAGGTCAACGACTACTACGGTCACGTTGTCGTGGCCGCCGGCGGCAAGCGCCGCGTCCACTAGGTTGTCGACGCAGATTTGCGCGGTTGAGGACTGCGTGGCGATGTTCTCGATATCGCTATCGGGAATCATGCTCGAAAGGCCGTCGGAGCACAGGATCAGGCGGTCGCCTTCCTCGATATGCAGAGTGAAGTGGTCGGCATACATGGCGGGGTCCGAGCCCAGCGCGCGGGTGATGACCGAACGGTTGGGGTGGACGCGAGCCTCGTCTGCCGTGATCTCGCCGGCGTCCACGAGCTCCTCCACGTAGGAGTGGTCGCGGGTCACGCGGATGAGCGTGCCCTCGTGGAGCAGATAGGCGCGAGAGTCACCCACGTGGGCGATGGCGAGCGTGTCGTTTTCGATATAGGCGCAAGTGGCTGTGCAGCCCATGCCGGGCTTGCCCAGGCCATTCAAGGCAGCCTCGATTACGGCGGCGTTGGCTGCCTCGACGGCTGCGGCCAGGCGTGCTGCGTCGGCGGACTGCGGGGCCGTCTTGGCAATAGTCTCGACGGCGATGGAAGAGGCTACCTCGCCGGCGGCGTGACCGCCCATGCCGTCGCATACGCAAAAGAGCGGCGACTGCACCAGGTAGGAATCCTCATTGTGCGGGCGCACGCAGCCAACGTCGGAGCGGGCGCCCCACATGAGTTGTGTGGTGGTGCCGGCATCATAGGTCGAGTCAGTCTCGATGCGCTCCTCGGTCAGGGGCTCAAAGCTCATGGTCGATCCGGGGTCTTTGAGCTTGGCCTCAACGGCGGCAACGTCGATCTCGGCGGTGTCACCGGGAGAGACGGTGTCGGTCTCGACGTTTGATTCGGAATCGCCGGTGTCCGGGGAGTCGGGCTCCTCGGACACGCGGGCGGTCGACTCGTCATCTTGCGGGCTGACGTTTATAGGCTCGGGTGTCGCAAAGTGCGACGGCGCGGGCGTGTTTTGCGACTGGGCGGCGGGCTCGGCCACGGCATCGGACTCGCTTGCGGGCGCAGGCTGCGGGGTCTTGGGTGCAGGGCCGTCCTCGGGGGATGTCCCCGCCTCGGGCGCCGGCGTAGACGCGGGCGCAACCTCGGATGCCGGGGCTATGGGAAACGCCGGCGCGGCGGGCTCGGGTGCTGCAAACACCGCAGCGCTCTCGTTGATTGCCGCGGCGACGGGCTCTGCAAAGTGAGCCGGCGCCGGGGTTGCTTCGGGCGCTGTGGACTGTTCCGCAGCATGTGCGCCGATGGGCGCTGCTGCGGCATCCTCTTCGCCCTCGTTATCGGCGAGATCCGAAATATCATGCGTTACATGCGAAAGAGGCAGGGAGAACACGGTGTCCTCGGGCTCCACGGGTGTGGAGTCCGCCGGAGCGGCGTGGGCCGGTGCAGCTACGGCGGCAGCCGGTGCCTCGGTCATGGTTGCGGACTTGTTCTCCTCGTCGATCATCGACGGTTCACCTTCATGACCACGTCGCCAATCTGGACTTCGTCGCCCTCACGCAGCGTCGCGGGCTCCACGAGCTGGCGGCCGTTGACGAGCGTGCCGTTAAGCGAGTTGAGGTCCTCGATGATGAGCGCCGGGCCCTGCAGCGAAAAGCGCGCATGCGAGGCCGAGACAAACGGCTCGTTGATGCAGATGTCCGAAGACGGCGAGCGGCCGACGATGACGGGGCCGAGCATGTCTACGTGGATGCCGCGGATGCCGCGCGGACCCTTGTCCACATCGATCGTCCAAATGGCCGAGTCGCGGCGCTGTCCGCGCACAAGTCCCACGCCGGTCTTCATGACGGCGAACAGGAAGATATAGAGCAGGGCGACCAGGACGATGCGGCCTGCAAAAAGGACGATATCGATGTTCATAAGAGACTATCCCCTAAATTCAAAGGTGCTCAGGCCAAACGTCAGCAAATCGCCGTTGCGCAGCGGGCAGCGCGTAATGCGGCGGTTGTTGACGAGCGTGCCGTTGGTGGAATTGAGGTCCTCGATCGACCAATCCGAGCCCGTAAAGGTGAGCTGGGCGTGGCGGCGCGACACGTTGGGGTCGCGCAGGGCAATGTCGGAAACTGAGCGCTCGCGACCGATGGTCACCTGTGCGGAGGTGATGCTATGGCTCTCGCCGCTCACGACATCGACGAGCTGGGCGAGCGGGCGCTGCGGGGCGCGAGTGCTCGCCATGTTGGAGGCGATGCCGGCTGCGGCGCCTAGGCCCACGGCGGCACCGGTCGCGGCGGCTCCACCCATGCCGGCAAGCGCGTCGCGCGAGACGGTCTGCGGCACCGGGATGGGTGCGGCGGCGGGGTCGGGGACGCTAGGCGCGAAGGGGTCTGCCACGGCAAGCGGGTCGGGGGCGGCGG
>DXMG01000021.1:20772-36372 GCA_019414325.1 Collinsella sp.
GCTGCTGCGGGGCAGCAAACTGCTGCTGGCCGGCGCGCGGGGCGCTGGCGGCACGGCTTGCCGCGGAGTTGTTCTGGCCCAGGCCGTTCTGATAGGCGCGCTCTTCTTCGTACAGGCGGCCGAGCGTGGGGGCATCGACGTTCTCGGCAAAGACCGAGAACTTGCCGGCGCGCAGCTGCGGATCGATCATAAAGCGCACGAGGGGCTCGCCGACAAAGACATAGCGGCGCTTTTCGGCCTGCGCCTTCACAAACTCGCGGACCTCGCGCGAAAGCTCGGGGTAGAACGGGGCGAGCATGGGATCGTCGTCGGCGGCGATAAGGATGGTATAGAGTGCCGGCGCCGTGTTGACGCCGTTGATCACCAGAGTCTGATCCTCCATGTCGCGAGCGGCCTGCTTGGCAAGCTTCTTAAAGGAGAACGGGGCACGGGTGGCACCGAAGATGCCGGCCACGTGGTCCTCGAAGATGTTCAGGAAGTTCACGAAAGATCACTCTCCGTATAGGTTCTTTGGTATCCGAGCAAATATAGGCATATCCCAACGATTATAGAGGATAGGGTTCCCGCAACCGCCGCCTTGGCGATGACCGCGGCTGCAAGGCTGGCAATTTCCATATGGTGTGCAAGACAGGACGCCGCTGCGCAGCCGATGCCGGTGACAGCGATGGCGACGATTGCGGCAAGGTTTGAGCCCTGATCGGCGCGCTTGGCATGGGCATTGAGCAGCGCAGATGACGCCGCGGCAGTTGCCGCGGCCAGCCCAAAGGCAGCCCAAAGGAGTGGGTCTCCCAGCGCTGCGGCAACGTTACCGAGCCCCAGCACGCCTCCGGCTGAAAGCGCGACCGTGGCCAGACGGGCAAAAAGCGCGCCCATGCCCGTTGCCGCGGCGGCGCTTGCCGGGCCGAGCCAAAATGACGCGACGCCGCCGGCGACCCCAGCTGCCAGGAAGGTATTGCCGGTCAGACAGCAAAGCGCGAGTGCACAGGTGAGCGCGGCGCTCGCGGCAGCCTCGGTACGACCCCAGGCGATCCACCAACCGGACATGGCGGCGGCAAAGATCACCGCGACGGGCAGCATCGACAGGATGCCCTGTGCCTGCATGGTGGCGTTGGCCATGAGCACCAAAAAGCCCACAGCCGAGATGGCCGAGCCGATCTGGGGGGCCAGGCCAGCCGCCGCTCCGATCGCGATAGCCGCAATGACCAGGCCGGGAAGCGCCGCGACCCCGGCCGTTTGCATCAACAAAAAGCTAAAGGTGCCGCACGTTAGCGCCGAGATAGTGCGCATGGTGTAGTCGCGCGCATGGCTCCAGCGCGTGCCCGCCCAGCCGAGTGCGGGGTCGACCTCGATGGCGTCGTCCTCGTAGTGCGACGGCTCGATATCGTCGAGCTCCTGCTCGTCATCCGAAAGCTCGCCAACCATTTGCTCCAGGCTGCGACGGCCCTCGCGCACGTTGCCCAGACCGGCAAGGAGCTGGTCACAAAATGCCTCGATGCTGTTGGGGCGGTCCTGCGGCATGGGGGAGAGCGCGCTCATGAGCGCGGCCTCGGCTCCCGGGGGGAAGTGTGGTATCAGCTCGCCGGGATAGGTGGCGCCGCCGATGATGCGGTCGAGCGAGTCGGCGGGCGTGGCCGCCATAAAGGGAGCGCTGCCGCACAGGCCCTCGTAGATCACACAGGCGAGGGCAAAGATATCGGCGCGCTCATCGACCGTGCCGGTCTCGATATCGAGCTGCTCGGGCGGCATGTAGCCGATGGTGCCGCCGCGCGAGCCGCCAAAGCCACCGGCGGACGACAGTCGCGCCATGCCAAAGTCGGTGAGCTTTACATTGCCCGAGTGGTCGATGAGCACGTTGGCGGGCTTAATGTCCAGGTGGAGCACGCCATTACTATGGGCGAAGGTGAGCGCCTGGCCCAGGGCATCGGCAATGGCCGCGGCCTCGTCAAAGGTAAGTGAGTGGCCGTCCACGCGATGCAAAAATTCGGCCAGCGACATGCCATCGACATATTCCATAACCAGGTAGGCATAGGCTGTGTCGTGCGTAAAGTCGATGACCTGCACGATATTGGGATGTTGAAGCATGGCGGCGGTGTGCGCCTCGCGCAGGACATCCATGATGTCGCTGGCGGGCATGCCGGCACCGTTGATAAGGGGGATGCGCTTAATGGCGACGCGGCGGCGCAGGTGCGTGTCGCGGCAGATCTCGATGGAGCCAAAACCGCCGGTCGTAAGTGTCTCGAGCGGCTGGTACCGCTTGAGCAGCTCGCGAGAGCTGGTGCCCTCCAAAGGAACGTCCGGCGAGAACCGGGCGGTATGTTGCGAGAAAAGCGGCATGGCCAACCCTCGTGCGTTTAAAGTTCGTTTGCGAGCGGCGGGCGCGGGGCCGAGCCATTCGCGGTGGCATAGATGCTGCTAGTGTAGCACGCTCGGGCGGATGGCGAGGATAACGGGATGCGAGGCTGCCTGTCTGTCTTGGCCTTAGCGCTTATTCTTGTTCTTCTTCTGCTTGCGCTGCTTGCCCTTGGTCTCCTGGGGCTTGTCGCCCTGCTTGGCCTCGGCGGCGGCCTTTTCAGCCTTCATCTTCTTGCGCTTGGTCTCGATGCGGAGTTTTTTGTTGATGCGCGCCTTAAGGAAGGTGCCAAACTGCTCGGCATCGCCGCGAATAAAGGTTTCCTTAGGGATCGTCACGCCCTGGTCGGCGAACATGGCCACAAAGATGCGCTCGCCGTCGAGCACGTGGTCGAGCTTCTCAAACGGGAAAAACTGCGACTTGCCGCTCTTGCCCCAAACCATCAGGCCGTCCTCGTTGGCGGCGACGCGGCGATAGCGGCCACCCATGGACTCGTCGGCCTCGACGGAATCGATAAAGTCGCGGGCGAGGGTGTGGTGCAGGTTTTTGCTCCACCAGGCCAAAAAGGCGCCGAACACGATCAACACGACGCCAAACTTGATCCAGTTGCCGCCGGCCACCAGCATGCCGATGCCGATGAGCGCGGCAATTGCCGCGGCGACATACAGCGAGCCGCGACGCCTGGGCGAGGCGACCAGGCGGGCGAAGTCGGTGACCAGGTCGTTTTCGTACTGGTACTCGTTGAGGTACAGGATGCCGTCATCGGCTGCGGCCTGCTCCTCGAGCGCGACCTCGACCTGGTCGGCTGCTTCGGAGGGAACGAGGTTGCTCTCTGCGTCTGCCATGCTCTTTGGACTCCTATCGCGGCGGGCTCGCCGTACGGGTTATTATGAATGCAGTATGCCGTGCGACCGCATGGCCGTCGCGGCAACAAGACTCAGTATACCCGGGGGAGCACCCATGGAATCGTTGTACCGAAAGTATCGCCCGCTCACCTTCGAATCCGTGGTGGGCCAGCAGCATATCGTCTCGACGCTCGAGCACGCCATCACCGAGGGACGCCTGTCCCACGCGTACCTGTTCTGCGGACCGCGCGGCACGGGCAAGACCACCATGGCGCGCATTCTGGCCAAGGCGCTGCTGTGCCGTAATGCCGAGGCAGCGCGCGCCGAGGGTGCAAGCGGCTGCATGCCCGACGGTACTTGCGAGGAGTGCGAGCTCATTGCCGAGGGCAACCACCCGGATGTCTACGAGCTCGATGCCGCAAGCCGTACCGGCGTGGACAACGTGCGCGAGGAGATCATCAACTCCGTCAACTTTGCCCCGGTGCGCGGCAAGTACAAGATCTATATCATCGACGAGGTCCACATGCTCACGACGGCGGCGTTCAACGCGCTGCTCAAGACGCTTGAGGAGCCGCCGGCACACGTGATCTTTGTGTTGTGCACCACCGACCCGCAAAAGATTCTGGAGACCATTCTCTCACGCTGCCAGCGCTTCGATTTCCACCGCATCGGCAACGAGGATATCGAGCATCGCCTGTCTTACGTGTGCGAGCAGGAGGGCTTCGATTACGACGACGAGGCACTCGCCATCGTGGCGCGCCATGCCAAGGGCGGTATGCGCGACGCGCTCTCCACGCTGGAGCAGCTGAGCGTTTTTGGCAACGGTTCTGTGCATGCGGACGATGCCCGCTCGCTTTTAGGCGAGGTTTCGGACCAGATTCTGGGCGAGTTTTCCCGCGCTATTGCCGATCGCGATGTTGCCGAGCTCTATGGACTGATCCGTGCGCAGGTCGAGGAAGGAAACGACCTGCTGGAGCTGACGCGCGACCTGGTAGCGCATGTGCGTGACGTGTACGTTGCCTGCGTTGCCGGTGCCCGTGCCGAGCTGTTTGAGGGCGGCTCCGAGCAGGCCGAGGCGCTTGCTGCCGAGGCCGCTGCCTTTGGCGAGCATCCTGCCGACCGCCTGGCCCGCGTGCTGACGGTGCTCGACGATGCCGCACTGGAGATGAGGGGCGCGAGCGACGTGCGCCTGGTGCTCGAGATCGCCTGTACGCGTCTGGCACGTCCCGAGGCTGATTTAACGATTGAGGCATTGGCCGAGCGCGTGGCGCGTCTGGAGGCCATGGTTGCCAACGGCGCCGTGCCGGCGAGCGTGGCTGCTGCTCAGGCCACCGCGCCTGCAGCATCCGTACCCGCTGCTGCCCAGCAGCCGACGCTCATTTCGGGCGCTCGTGCTGCCGCTCCGGCGGCATCCGCTGCCCCCGCTGCTACGTCCGCGCGCCAGGGCGGTATGCCTTGGGACCGCGGCGCTGCTGTTCCGGCTGCCCAGCCTGCGACCAAGTCCGCGGCTCCTGCGCCGGCGCCCAGACCTGTAACGCCTGCACCTCAGCCCGTTGCGGCTCCGGCTTCCGCGCCTGCTGCATCGACCGTGTCGGTGTCCAAGCCCAACAACGCCGCCCAGGTTGCCACCGCCGGTGCTGCCGAGACCCCCGCGGTTGAGGACGCCGGCGAGCTCCAGCGCAAATGGGCCGAGGTCGTCGAACGCGTCAAGGCTCGTCAGGCCTCCTACGCAGGGCTTTTGCTCAATGCCCGCGCCACAGCAGACGACGGCTCCAAGCTCACGGTCTCGTTCCCCGCGGGCTCGACCTTTGCCATCAAGATGCTCGGACGCGCCGACACGCAGTCGGTGGTCCTGCCGACAGTCAGTGCGGTCTTCGGTCGTCGCACCGTCGACTACGTCCTGGATGGAGGTGGCACGCTGGCTCCTCAACATGAGGAGCATTCTCCATCTGCACGGGCTGCGGCATCTGCGGACCCGCAACCCGTGTCCTCGGCGGCCCCTGCATCCTCGAACGTCAGCGCGACGCAGCCAAAAGCGGCACCGGTAGCGGCACCGACCCCGTCGGCGCCTGAACCCGCTGCGCCCAAACAGGCTGCTCCGGTCCCCGCGCCCAAGCCCGCCGCCGCGCCTGCGCCCAAGTCATCCGACCTGGGCAAAGCCCCCTGGCTGCGCTCCGACAACCCCGCTGGCGCTCCTGCCACGGGCAAGCTTCCGACCGAGCCCGCGCCCCGAGCGCCCGAGCGCGCGTCCGTCCCCATGGCTCAGCCGCCTGCGCAGGCTGCGCCATGGGAATCCGAGCAGGTGCCCTACGACGATGCTATGGTCGGTGGTTTTGCTGCCGATGCCGGCGGGGACAATCTGCCCCCGTTCGACGTGCCGGGTGCGGCGTCCGCGACCAAGGCCGCTGCTGTGGCACCCGCAGCCTCTGCAAACGACGACGTCCCCGCCGCTCCCTGGGAATCCAATCCCGGTGCTGGCAGCCCCTTCGGCCATCAGGGCGCAGCCCCGAGCATCCCGCAGACCGAGGACGAGGCCAAGGCCCTCATCCGCAGCGTCTTCGGTCAGTCCACCATCTTCAAGCCGGTGGAGTAACCGTGCGGGCGGGTATGCTGCTCAAGAAGAGATCTCTTTGCCCGGGCGCATCTGTATTTCGGACATGTGCAACGTGGTGCCGCGTATGTCGCATTTGAGCAGACAGGTGCGTGACGGTCGGCCTAGGGTGCTGAGGTCGACACGATACGTCGCGCGGCTGTCCGTGTACTCGACTTGCTCGGCGTCGAGGGTTGCTCCGATTGTCAAGAAAGCGCCTGGTTCGGCACCGACAATCTTGGAGTCCTTTATCTTGACCTTGAACTCTTGGTAGAGGGACGGGCTGTTGTAGTAAATGGTTCGGGTTCCATCGGTGCACTCATCGGTCGCTTCCCATTTGACGGTGGGCTGGTCCGAGCTGGTTATCAGCAGTTCTGCTCCAAAGGCTATAGCATGGGTGATGACAACCAGCAATGCCCAGCCGACAAAGAGATAGAGAACCACATATGCAACGGGGTGTTTTGAGCGGATGTTTTGGAGCGCGTCGGGGGCATTCATGGGGCACCTCCAAATTGCTATCTATGACAATCAAATTATACCCTGCCGCCATGTGCTCCGCCTCGAGCAGCGGTTTGGCATTTAGCTATTTAGTGGCACACATGAAATGCCGGATTCGGCTCTACTAGATTGAGTATGCGATATTATGCAACCTTGCATAATTCGGCCTTGCATAATCTTTGCGCGTGGTTTGTATTGGAGGACATGTATATCGACTGAGGTAGCGTGTCCGCCCCGCTCTCTGGCTTCGCGCCGTGGTACGATTTTTGAGTTTGAAAGTCCCGCCGTGCTCCGGCTGCCCTTGCAGCTCGGCGCGCGGCCGCACGTAAAGGAGCCATCATGGCCGGTATGAACATGCAGCAGATGATGAAGCAGGCCCGCAAGATGCAGGAGCAGCTTGCCGCCGCGCAGGAAAACCTTAAGTCCCAGACCGTTGACGCCTCTGCCGGCGGCGGCATGGTCAAGGTGACCGTTAACGGCGAGATGGAGCTCGTCAACCTCACCATCGATCCCGATGCGCTCGATCCCGAGGACGTCGATATGCTGCAGGACATGATCATGGCTGCCGTCAACGAGGCCGTCCGCGGTGTCAACGAGCTCGCCAACAAGCAGATGGGCGCCATCACCGGCGGCCTCAACATCCCGGGCATGCCGTTCTAAGACGCGCATATATATGAGTGCCAACCATAGTCTGCAAAAATTGCTCGATGAGCTGGGCCGTCTGCCGGGCATTGGTCCCAAGTCGGCCCAGCGCATCGCCTATTACCTGCTCGAGGCCGATGCCGAGGAGGCGCGCCGCCTGGCCGAGGCTATCCTGGAGGTTAAGCAGGAGGTTCACTTTTGCAGCCGCTGCTTTAACTACGCCACGGCCGACGAGTGCTCCATCTGCCAGGATTCGATGCGCGACACCACTCGCATTTGCGTGGTGGGCGAGCCGCGCGACGTCCAGGCGATCGAGCGCACGGGCAGCTACCACGGTCTCTACCACGTATTGGGCGGCGTGATCAGCCCCATGGACAAGATTGGCCCCGAGCAGCTGCACATTCGCGAGCTGCTGGCACGCTTGGGTCACGAGGACATCCACGAGGTCATCATCGCCACCAACCCCAATATTGAGGGCGAGACCACGGCGAGCTACCTGGCCCGCACTATCAAGCCGCTGGGCGTCGAGGTGTCGCGTCTGGCGAGTGGTCTGCCCGTGGGCGGCGACCTGGAGTATGCCGACGAGCTTACGCTCGGGCGCGCCATTGAGGCCCGTCGCACGATTTAGGTGGCGAGCCTGCTCCTGCCGTATGTTTTCCTCGCGACGCACGGGGTAGTCATAATTTCCCCGTGCGACTGTAAGTTTGTTGTGCAACAAAGATACTTTGTATCCGCTTATCGCATGGATGCTTCCACTCGCATCCTTAATTTGCCCATTCGTTGCGCAACCTTTTGGGTTCGCTGATACACTCAAATATGGATTCGAATGAATGCGCCGCTCCCGAGCGGCGTGTTTTTGTTGGAGGAGAACGCATGCGGCCCGGTGGCACTCAGACAAAGCGCGGCGCCGCGGTGCGCATGCGACGCCGACTGGGCTTGGCGCCGCGGGCGTACGCACTGCTGTCTTGCTCGCTGGTGCTGGTCATAGCTGGCGTTTCTGCCTATGGCATGACCGTGCCGTCCATGATGCAGGCACATGCCGCACGCGAACCGCGCGTGGGGCATGAGGTCAAAAGTGACCTGGGGACCACGACTGGATATGCTTGGGCAAGTGTGGTCGCGCATATTGTGTTTGGCACCGGCGACGCGGACGGCGCCGAGGCCCCGGACAACGAAGTCACGCTTGCCAATGGCAAAACCATCGTGCTCACCAACACCAAGATCATCGATCGGTTGTCCAACAATAGCGTGGCGGCAACGGTGAATAAGGTCGAGCAGCAGAAGGAGCAGGACGCCCAGCAGTCCGGAAAGCCCGGTAGCTCGGATACTTCTGGCTCCGGCTCGGATTCGTCGAGTTCGGGCGGTGGCTCTGGGTCGGGTTCCTCTGCCGGAGGGTCTGGAAACGGCGGCTCGACGGGCGGCAACACTGACAACGATGCAAACTCCGGTGGCCTTTCCGCTGCTGAGGAAGAGAGCATTCACAGCTGGCTTGTGACCAAGTACAACATGCTCGACGGCTATGTTTCTCGTGCCAATGACGTGGTCTCGACCTATAACTCTACGGGAGATCCCAGGCCGTGCGACAGCCTGGTCGGGGAGATGTTTGTCATTCGAGCCGAGTTCGGTCGTCAGACATTCTCGCCCCGGTCAAAGTGGTATCAGCAGTATGCCAATCTGTGGGGCTGTTACACCAACCTATGTCAATGGGTCGGCCATTACGGCGATGATGACGTCGCGCTCGGTAACTTCAACAATAACGTGGCGGCGCTTGCCCTATGATGACCGATCTTGCATCCACCACACCACAATCGCTCGGTCGCGATCCCATGGTCGGCCTGCGCCTGGCGCGTGTCGACGGGTTTGAGCCGGCCATTGCGCTCGGTCAGGGCGAACTGCCTGCCTATCTGCGTCGTTTTACGATGCTGTTTGCCGACGATGCCACCATGCGCCGTGGCGGTATCGGCCGCGTGACGCGTGCCGTCAACGCCCAAGGCGAGGCCGTGGCACTCAAACAGCTCATCTTGCCGACGCGCGATGAGTTTGACGACGATGCCGCTCACGAGGCGCTGGTCGCCAAGTTCAAGGCGGCGTTTCGCGAGGAATACGAATGCCATCGCGCCCTTTCGGGCCTTAAGGGCTTTCCTCGCCTCTATGGCTGGGGCGAGGTCGACGGTGTGCCTGCAATTGTCATGGAATGGGTCGAGGGCGAGACGCTTGCCCGCTTGCGTTCGCGACTTGCCGTGGACGATGCCGGACGCCTGTCGCCGCTTGTGGCGGCGCGTCTGGGTCGCGACCTGTTCGATCTGCTCTGCCGTATGAGCCTGGTGGGCGAGGGCTTTGTCCATCGCGATATCTCGCCCGCTAATATTATGGTGCGTACGGCGCGTCTACCGCTTGACCGGCAGCTTGCCGAGGGCACCTTTGACCTGTGCCTGATCGACTTTGGCTCGTCGCTGGCGCTTGAGCCTGCGTCGGCCGTGGCCGGTACCGGCGGCAAGGCGTCGTTTACGGAGCGTTATGCCACGCTGCGTCGCGCGACGGTTGCCTATGCCCCGCCCGAGATGCTCACCGACGATATTCCCGACCTGCGCGCTTTGCGTATGTCGCCGGCGATTGACGTCTATGCCGCGGCAAGCACGGTTTACGAGCTCATTGCCGGCATCGCGCCATACGAAGCCGCGCCGAGCACTTCGGGCACCTCGGGTTCGCGCAAAAAGACGCGCGACATCGCGAGCCCCTACCGTCTCAAGATGGACACGCGGCCCGACTATCCCATTGGTGCCCATGCGCCCGGTTGCGATTTGACGCAGCTGCTTCATCGCGAGCCCGATGTGGCGCTCGCCGCGGCCGAGCAGGCCCAGCAGCTGGGGCTTGAGCCGGATTCCGAGGAGCTACGCGATGCGCTGGCGTTTGTCGATGCCCAGCTGTTCAACGTGGTGATGGCCTGTCTGTCCAGCCATCAAAAAGATCGTCCCGAGCCGGCGGCGGTCGAGGCGGCGCTCTCGGCGTTTTGTGACCACTATGCGCAAAATGTCGGTCGTTCGCTCCGCGGCGAGCCGCTCACGCCGTGCCCCATGGATGCGTCCGGCCGCGCGGTTCGTCGCGCGCTGATGGTCGGCGCGGCGGTCGTCTGTGGCGTGGTTTGGGCTGCGGTCGTGGTTTCGGCCGCGCTGCTGGCGTCGGGCGCTCGCGTGACGGCGACTTTGGGATCGCTCGTGTGGCCTGGGTCGCTACCGGGTGTTATTGCCGCACTGGCGCTGGCGCTGCCAGGCATGGCCGGCGTTGTCGCGGGGGCACTTGCGCGCGATCGACGCTCGGGGTTCCTGCAGGGTGTGCTTGCGCTTTCTGCCTGCGAGGTTCCGGTACTGGCTGTGGCTGCATGTAGCGTATTTTCCCAACGCGCCGTGATGGGCGGCCTTGTTGCCGCTTTGGTTGCAACCTATACGCTTACGTGGTTTTTGCTTGCGATGGGCTTTGCCTTTGAACTTCCCGTTTCGGCACCGCGACGCACAAAAGCCCAGATGGCGACTCCGCTTGCCGGTGGAGCCGCAGCTGCCCGTATTTTTGGCGGACCTGTCGAAGTATCGTCCGATTCTATTTCTACGACCAAGGAGGCCTAGGTCATGGCATCTCAAGTTGAGCTCACCCCATGCGGGGCCATGTTTGACATCTTTAAGCGCGCGGCGCATCTGAGCCATATCGAGCTGTGCGGCTTGGTGCTTTCGTCCCGTCCGCTCGCCGACGGCCGCAGCCCGCAGAGCCGAGCCGCCGATCGCTCTTGGGTTTCCCGCTTTATCGTTCGCGCGCCGGTCGGCACGCTTCAGCAGCGCTACTTTGCCGAATACGGTACCTCGGCTGCGCGTATTATGTCGCAACTGGCCCTGCGCCAGCGCAATCCCATGGACTCTACGGCTGTAATCAATATGGTGTGCGGTCCTGCAGGTGAACCGATGGTACGCGCGCTCGAAGAGTGCCACCAGGACACGAATCTCTATCGCAACGCGCTCGATCGCCTGTCCCAGGCGGCGGAACTCATGCCCGCTGAGCGCGCCGAGGCCGTGCTGGTGCTGTTTGTCGCCGTCGGTTGTTCGGCGGATGTGCGGTCCTCGGTGAACTATGCCATCGACTACGCGCACGCGACCTGTGGCGGAGGCACATCCACGCCGCGTTCGCTTGGCATGTCGATGACCGCGGGCGAACGCGAACCCGCCCCGGCGCACCCCTTGGGCTTGCTGCGCGTACAAAACAGTTTTGTCGTGAGTGCCCCGCGCTGGATTCAGCCGAGTGAGCAGGGTGTTGAGATTGGCGCGCTGGCCACTGGTGAGGGCGATATTACCGACGTCGGCGACGATGTCTCGGCCCGCCATGCCCATATCTGGTGCGATGCTCAAAATATCTGGCACGTCGAGGACTTGTCGTCCACCAACGGAACCGTGGTGGTAAACGGGGCCACGCGTGTCTGCATTCAGGTCGAGCCCGGCCGTTCCGCTCAACTCAATCCCGGCGACGAGCTCAAGCTCGGCGAATCCACTACCTACGCCATCCTCTTCGGTGCCCTCTAGCCGGCAGATAGGGACGCTCCTTTTCTACCGGCACTTGGGGACACTCCTTGGCGCGCCAGAGCCGAACGCCGGGGCGCAGGGGTCATCTTGGCCCTTGGCGGTCAGTCGAGGTAAACCTTTACCGCCCGCCTATATTTGCCGCTATTACACTTGACGGCGGGGTACAATAAGCGCGCATGCGGATTTCCGTTGCGGGCGCTCCCCATCGCCGGGACGTGCCCGGGAGCATCCGGCATGCGGCCTTTGCAGCGCTCGGTCATGTGCAAGACGGGTAGCTGGGCCTGCGGTGCGCAAGCGCCCCTCGCCTTGGCATGCCTTCTCTCCACGCCATGTACCTGCTGCTCAGTCTGCCTGCCAGATGATTGGAAGCAACAGCGAAAATCCCATCACGCCAACATCCCGGCGATCGCCGGGGCCTGTATACCTATATGAGAGGAGAGGGGTATATGGCGCGTAAGTTTAAGTCTATGGACGGCAACGAGGCGGCCGCATATGTTTCGTATGCGTACACCGAGGTAGCGGGAATTTATCCCATTACGCCGTCCAGCCCGATGGCCGACCATGTCGACCAGTGGGCGGCCCAGGGTCGCAAGAACATCTTCGGCACCCCGGTCAAGGTCGTCGAGATGGAGTCCGAGGCAGGTGCAGCCGGTACCGTTCACGGTTCGCTGGGCGCCGGTGCTCTGACCACCACCTACACGGCTTCTCAGGGTCTGCTCCTGATGATCCCGAACATGTACAAGATCGCAGGCGAGCAGCTCCCGGGCGTCTTCCACGTCTCCGCGCGTTGCGTCGCTTCCCACGCCCTGAACATTTTTGGCGATCACTCCGACGTCATGGCTTGTCGTCAGACCGGCTTTGCCATGCTCGCCGAGGGCAACGTCCAGGAGGTCATGGACCTCTCGCCGGTGGCTCACCTTGCCGCTATCGAGGGTAAGACCCCGTTCCTCAACTTCTTCGACGGCTTCCGCACCAGCCACGAGATCCAGAAGGTCGCCATGTGGGACTACAAGGATCTTGCCGAGATGTGCGACATGGACGCCGTCCAGGCTTTCCGCGACCGCGCGCTCAACCCTGAGCACCCGCACACCCGCGGCAGCCACGAGAACGGCGATATCTTCTTCCAGAACCGTGAGGCCTGCAACAAGGTCTACGACGAGCTTCCCGCCGTCGTCGAGGGCTACATGAAGAAGATCAACGAGAAGCTCGGCACCGATTACGGCCTATTCAACTACTACGGCGCTCCCGATGCCGACCGCGTCGTCGTGTGCATGGGCTCCTTCTGCGACGTGCTCGAGGAAGTCATCGACTACCTCAACGCTCACGGCGAGAAGGTCGGCCTGGTCAAGGTTCGTCTGTTCCGTCCGTTCTCCATCAAGCACTTCGTCGACGTTCTCCCCGAGACCGTCCAGAAGATCGCCGTCATGGACCGTACCAAGGAGCCGGGTTCCATCGGCGAGCCGCTCTACCAGGACGTCGTCTCCGCTCTCTACGAGGCCGGCAAGACGGGCATCAAGGTCGTCGGCGGCCGTTACGGCCTGGGCAGCAAGGACACGCCTCCCGCGTCCGCGTTCGCTGTCTTCGAGGAGCTTAAGAAGGACGAGCCCAAGCGCGAGTTCACCATCGGCATTGTCGATGACGTGACCAACTTGAGCCTGCCCGAGGCCGAGGATGCGCCCAACACCGCAGCCCCCGGCACCATCGAGTGCAAGTTCTGGGGTCTGGGTGGCGACGGTACCGTCGGCGCCAACAAGAACTCGATCAAGATCATCGGCGACCACACCGACAAGTACGTTCAGGCCTACTTCCAGTACGACTCCAAGAAGACCGGCGGCGTCACCGTTTCGCACCTGCGCTTTGGTGATTCTCCGATCCGTTCGCCGTACTACGTGACCAAGGCCGACTTTGTCGCTTGCCACAACCCCAGCTACATCGTTAAGGGCTTCAAGATGGTCCGCGACGTCAAGCCGGGCGGCACCTTCCTGGTCAACTGCCAGTGGAGCGACGAGGAGTTCGCCGAGCACATGCCCGCCGTGGCCAAGCGCTACATCGCGAACAACAACGTCAACGTCTACCTGATCGACGCTATCGACCTGGCCGCCAAGGTCGGCATGGGCAAGCGCACCAACACGGTGCTCCAGTCCGCCTTCTTCGCGCTGGCCAAGGTTCTGCCCGCCGAGGACGCCCTGCAGTACATGAAGGACGCGGCTACCAAGTCCTACATGAAGAAGGGCCAGGCCATCGTCGACGCCAACCATAAGGCCATCGATGCCGGCGCTACCGCCTTCCGTAAGTTCGAGGTTCCGGCCGACTGGGCTACCGCTGAGGATGCCGCTCCCGTCGAGCTCTCCGAGGAGACCAAGTCCGCTATCGCCCAGCAGGTCAAGAATCTGCTCGAGCCCATCGATCGCATGGATGGCGACAGCCTGCCCGTTTCCGCCTTTGTCGATTGCGCCGACGGCCAGTTTGAGCTGGGCGCCTCCGCATACGAGAAGCGCGGCGTCGCTGTGGTCGTTCCTCACTGGGACGAGACCAAGTGCATCCAGTGCAACCAGTGTGCCTATGTGTGCCCGCATGCCACCATCCGTCCGTTCGCGATGACCGAGGACGAGGCTGCAGCCGCGCCCGAGGCTACCCGCACGCTCGACGCTATGGGCCCCAAGGCCAAGGGCATGAAGTTCACCATGGCCGTGTCCCCGCTCGACTGCATGGGCTGCACCAACTGCGTCAAGGTCTGCCCCAAGGGCGCCCTCGAGATGGTTCCCACCGAGCAGGAGATGGACCAGCAGCCCGTTTGGGACTACATGGTCGAGAACGTCTCCGAGAAGAAGGAGCTCATCGCGGCCAACGTCAAGGGCAGCCAGTTTAAGCAGCCCTACCTGGAGTTCTCCGGCTCCTGCGCCGGCTGCGCCGAGACCGCCTATGCACGTTTGGTGACCCAGGTTGCCGGCGATCGCATGTTCATCTCCAACGCCACCGGCTGCTCTTCCATTTGGGGCAACCCCGCTGCCACCGCTCCTTACTGCAAGGACAAGGACGGTCACGGCCCGGCGTGGAACAACTCCCTGTTCGAGGACAATGCCGAGCACGGTCTGGGCATGGCCGTGGGCTATGAGGCCGTTCAGAAGAAGCTGATCGCCGCTACGCAGGAGATCATCGCCGCTGACGGTCCGTCCGACGAGCTCAAGGCCGCTGGTCAGGCTTGGATCGACTCCGTCAACGACGCTGAGGCCTCCAAGACCGCTGCCGCTGCCTACGTTGCCGAGCTCGAGAAGTGTGGCTGCGACGCCTCCAAGGCGATCCTCGCCGACAAGGCTTACCTCACCAAGAAGTCCTTCTGGATCTTCGGCGGCGACGGCTGGGCCTACGACATCGGTTTCGGTGGCCTGGACCACGTCCTGGCTTCCGGCCACAACGTCAACGTCTTCGTCTTCGACACCGAGGTCTACTCCAACACCGGTGGTCAGGCCTCCAAGGCCTCGAACCTGGGCCAGGTCGCTCAGTTCGCCGCTGCCGGTAAGGTGACCAAGAAGAAGTCTCTGGCCGAGATTGCCATGAGCTACGGCTACGTCTACGTGGCACAGGTTGCCATGGGCGCCAACCCGGCTCAGACCCTCAAGGCCATTCACGAGGCCGAGGCCTACGACGGCCCGTCTCTCATCATCGGCTACAGCCCCTGCGAGATGCACTCCATCAAGAAGGGTGGCATGCAGAACTGCCAGGCCGAGATGAAGAAGGCTGTCGAGTGCGGTTACTGGAACCTCTTCCGCTTCAACCCCGAGGCTGCTGCCGGCAAGAAGTTCTCGCTCGATTCCAAGGAGCCCGCGGGCGGTTATCAGGAGTTCCTGATGAACGAGGCCCGTTACGCTTCGCTGACGCGTTCCTTCCCCGAGCGCGCCGAGGAGCTCTTCAAGGAGAACGAGCAGGCCGCTATGGACCGCTATCAGCACCTGCTGAAGCTCAAGACGGTGTACAACGAGGCCTAGGTCTCCCACCGCAGGATCTGAGGGCTAACCTTCGCGGACGTCCTCGGACATGAAAGAACCCCCGCTGCGCACTGAACTGCGCCCCAATTCTTGGACGGGCTAATAAGCGGCCTACGCCGCACATAGG
>DXMG01000022.1:0-9912 GCA_019414325.1 Collinsella sp.
TCCATATTATGCCGCCGGCGGGTTGGCTCAACGACCCCAACGGTCTTTGCCAAGCGGGTGGCGTGTTCCACGCTTATTTTCAATATGCGCCGTTTGATGTTGAGGGTGGCGTTAAGGCCTGGGGCCATGCGACGAGTCGCGATCTTATGACGTGGGACTACGTTGGCGCCCCGCTGCTGCCCGACGAGCCGTTCGATTGCCATGGCGTGTATTCGGGCTCCGCGCTTGCCGAGGACGGCCGCATTCGCGTACTGTACACGGGCAACGTTAAGCTTTCCGATGCAGACGGTACGTACGACTACGTCAATACCGGCCGCCGCGCCGATACTGTTTATGTCGAGAGCGTTGATGGCCTTGCCGGTCGGGAGTTCAGCCAAAAACGCGTGGTGCTATCGTCCGAGGATTATCCCGAGGATTTGACCTGCCACGTGCGCGACCCCAAGGTGTGGCGCGATGCGGACGGTCGCTACCACATGGTGCTGGGCGCGCGTCGTCGCGTGGATGGGCCGCATGTCGATAGTCGATTTTGCGCCATGCACGGCGAGGGCGCCGGGCGCGATGTGGGCGAGATCCTGGTGTACGGCTCGGCTGACATGCAGAGTTGGGAGCTCGAGAGCCGCGTGTCTACGCCCGAGCGTTTTGGCTTTATGTGGGAGTGCCCGGGATACCTTGAGCTCGAGGCGGATGGCGGCGTGCCGGCAAGGTTTCTGTCTTTCTCTCCCCAGGGGCTCGAGGGCGGTCGTTGGGACCGCGGCAATGTGTATGCAGCGGGCTACATGCCCGTTACGGGTAACATTACGGGTGGCAAGGACGCTTATGAGCTGGGCGAGTTCCGCCTGTGGGACGCCGGTTTTGACTTCTATGCTCCTCAGGAGTTTACGTCCGAGGATGGTCGCCACATTTTGATCGGCTGGATGGGCATGCCCGATGAGCCGACCTATGGCAACGACCCCACCGTGGCGTGTGGCTGGCAGCACTGCATGACGGTGCCGCGTGAGCTTACAGTCGGTGCCGGCGGCGTGGTGCTGCAGCAGCCGGCGCACGAGATTGAGCACCATTATGCCTCGGTGCGTGTGGGGGAGGGCTCGTTGGAGGTTGCTGACGATACCTGCTTTGACGTTGTTGTTGACGGTGTCGACGGCGCTTTTACCGCGACCGTTGATGGCGAGCTGAAGCTGGCGTTTGTGTCCGCCGAGGGCGAACGGCCCTCGCGCTTTGAGATGCGTTTTACCGATGAGGGTCGCGCTTCTGCCGGCTGCGGTCGTACCGTGCGCTGGGAGCCCGTCGACGAGGTGCGCAACGTGCGCATTGTTGGCGATGTCTCGTCGGTCGAGGTGTTTGTGAACGATGGCTCTCTCGTGTTTTCGACGCGCATCTATCCCGAGTCCTATGGCGTGACCGTTGACGCTCTGGGCGCGAATGTGACCTACCACGCGCTCAACATCTAGGCGATTTGTCGCATATCGGCGCTATACTGCAGCCGTTGCCCACGATGCGGGGAACACCCGCATCGTGGGTTTTGTTAATGAAAGGAGGTTGCCGTATGGGCGTACAACAGCTAGAAGAGGCTTGGGCTGCAAGGGCCGGCGCGCGTGAGGCGCGTCTTGTTGCGGCCCTGCATGTGCCGGCGGCGCTGTCTCTGTTGGGGATTGTGCGTCCCGGTGACCGCCTGGTGGCCTTTGCGGACGACTTTGCTGATGCGTTTGCGAGCGGCTTTGATTGCTGCGATGTCGCGCTGGTGGGCTCGTCGTCCGCCGAGGCGTTTGCCGCTGCGTCCGAGGGCTTTGATGCTTCGTTTGATGTCGAGGGTCCGCACCTGTGGTGGTTTGTCAACTCCATCGGCGGGTTTGGTTTGTGCGTGCCCGATCTGCGTGCGCTGGGTCGTGCGGCTCGCGAGGCCCATGCGCTGCTGGTTGTGGACAACACCGTGGCGTCGGCTTTTGGCTGCGATCCGCTGCGTTTGGGTGCCGTGCTGTCGCTCGAGGCGCTCGACCGCGTGTGCGCCGGCAAGGCTCCGCGCAAGTTGGTTGCCGTATCGGTCGCGCGCTCGCAGCTCAAGCGCCATCGCGTGGATGCCGCGGCTGAGTGCGCGCATGCCCTGCTTGAGGGCTGTGGCTTGGCCAAGCTTGATATGCCTGCTGACGAGGCCGGTGTACTGGAGCGCGGGCTGGACTCGCTCGATGTCCGCATGCAGGCGCATTTCGATCGCGCCCGTGCGCTAGCCGAGTATCTGGCCGCCAACGAGATGGTGCGCAGCGTGCGCTATCCCGGACTGAGCTCGCATCCTGATCATGCGGTTGCAACGGGAATCCTCGAGCACGGCTTTGGCCCGGCAGTTGAATTTGATCTTATCGAG
This sequence comes from Collinsella sp., assembly GCA_019414325.1. Lineage (GTDB taxonomy): Bacteria > Actinomycetota > Coriobacteriia > Coriobacteriales > Coriobacteriaceae > Collinsella. The sequence continues at coordinate 2,357 of DXMG01000022.1, forward strand.
CGCAGTGCGGGTGATTTCTTCGATGCTTTGCCGGGGGAGTTTCGTACATCGCCCGCCGGCGGCGCAACGACGCGCCTTTCGGCCACGCGCGGCAAGCAGGGGAGCACCATCCGCCTCTTCGCCGGCACCGACAACCCCCTGGTCGTAGCGTCCGTCCTAGACAACGCCCTCCGCAAATCAGCTACTCTTTGATGCTGGCGATGAGGGCGTTGGCTTTGGTGGCGATGACGTTGTTGATGTCGGCCTGTAGCTCCTCGTAGACCGCTATGGCTCGCTCGCCGGCGGGGGTGAGGGTGGATCCGCGGGCTCCGTCGCGCTCGATGAGCTTGCAGCCCAGCTGTCCTTCGGCCTCGTTCACAATGCGCCAGGCTTTGGAGTATGCCATGCCCATGCTCTTGGCGGCGCGGTTGAGCGAGTGCTCGCGGGCGATGCCCTGCAGCAGTAAGACGCAGCCGTGGCCGAACACGCCCGGCAGATCTTTGTCGCACGCTTGAATGACCAACTTTGCCGTCGTCTTGTACTCCATGTGCTCCACGTCTCCCCGCTAAAGTGTTTGCTGGGCAAACGCAAAGCCTGCGTCAAACCCTCGTGTGCTCTTCTTAAATCATGCATTGTAGCAGTCAAAGTGCGTTAAGATACTTCCCCAGTATTGGGCGCCCAAGGTTGGGCTGGGTCCTACGAGGCCTGCAGCCGACCGGTCGCATGGAAAAAGGAGAAACATGGCTACGTTCTTTCCCGGTGAGTCCCACACGTTTTCGGAGTATCTGCTGGTCCCTGGTTACTCGTCCTCGCAGTGCATCCCCAACAACGTCTCTCTTAAGACGCCGCTAACCCGCTTTAAGCGCGGTGAGAAGCCGGCAATCACCTTGAACATCCCCATGGTTTCCGCCATCATGCAGTCCGTCTCGGGCGTCGACATGGGTGTCGCGCTCGCTACCGAGGGCGGCCTGTCCTTCATTTACGGTTCCCAGAGCGCCGAGTCCGAGGCCGCCATGGTCAAAGCCGTCAAGGATCACAAGGCTGGTTTCGTTCAGTCCGATTCCACGCTGACCCCTGACATGACCATGGAGCAGGTCATCGAGCTCAAGGAGAAGACCGGCCACTCCACCATGCCGGTCACCGACGACGGCACTCCCAAGGGTAAGCTCCTGGGCATCGTCACCAGCCGTGACTATCGCCCCAGCCGCGATGACCACCAGACGAAGGTCTCCGAGTTCATGACCCCGCGTGAGCAGCTCATCGTGGGCGACAAGAACATCAGCCTTAAGGTTGCCAACGACGTCATCTGGGACAATAAGCTCAACGCCCTGCCCATCGTCGACGACTACGATCACCTCATGGGCATCGTCTTCCGCAAGGACTACGACAGCCACAAGACCAACCCCAACGAGCTGCTCGACGGCGACAAGCGCTACATGGTCGGTGCCGGTATCAACACCCGCGACTATGCCGAGCGCGTGCCGCTGCTCATCGAGGCCGGTGCCGATGTCCTGTGCATCGACTCTTCCGAGGGCTTCAGCGAGTGGCAGAAGCGCACCATCGAGTGGATCCGCGCCAACTACGGCGAGGACGTCAAGGTCGGTGCCGGCAACGTCGTCGACGCCGAGGGCTTCCGCTTCCTGGCCGACTGCGGTGCCGACTTCATCAAGGTTGGTATCGGCGGCGGCTCCATCTGCATCACCCGTGAGACCAAGGGCATCGGCCGTGGTCAGGCCACCGCGCTGATCGACGTCTGCCGCGCTCGCGACGAGTACTACGAGGAGACCGGCGTCTACGTGCCCGTGTGCTCCGATGGCGGCATCGTCTACGATTACCACATGACGCTCGCCCTTGCCATGGGTGCAGACTTTATGATGCTGGGTCGTTACTTCGCCCGCTTTGACGAGAGCCCGACCGAGCGCGTCAACGTGAACGGTCAGTACATGAAGGAGTACTGGGGCGAGGGTTCTGCGCGTGCTCGCAACTGGCAGCGCTACGACCTGGGCGGCGCCGCGAAGCTTAGCTTCGTCGAGGGCGTCGACTCCTACGTTCCCTACGCCGGTTCCCTCAAGGACGGCGTGGGCGGCACGCTCTATAAGGTCAAGTCCACGATGTGCAACTGCGGTGCCCTCTCGATCCCCGAGCTCCAGGAAAAGGCACGCCTGACCCTGGTGAGCTCGACCTCAATCGTCGAAGGCGGCGCCCACGACGTAGTCGTCAAGGATTCCCAGCAGAGCGTCAGCTACCGCTAAGCGGCTTTCCCAAGCACCGCACCTTGCCGTTCAAACCGTCGCTCGCGTACCAAAGTACGCGTCGCTCTTCTTTCACAGCAATCTGCGGCACTTGGAAAACCCGACCATGCTTGGGCGGGTGACAATTTGTGGTTGATTCAAAACCACGTTATTTAGATAAAGCGAGATGCCCGCAAGTCGCAGGCATCTCGCTTGTCGTATTTGCTATCATCAGTCAAGTTAACCTTAGGGTCGGTCGGCTTAGCTTTGTTCGCTACAAGTTCCGCACGCAAAGAAGAGCACTAAATGTGCTCTTCGTCTTGCGCAGGACTGTCCGCAGTAGCGAATAAAGCTAAGCCGACCGACCCCAGCTATGATTAAAGGAGCTGATATGTGCGATTGCACAGATCATAAGGACGAGATTCCTGCCTACGACGCGCAGGCCATTGAGTCCAGGTGGATGAAGGCCTGGGAGGACTCCAACCTCTTTGCCGTTGACACCGACGACAGCAAGCCCAAGAAGTACGTGCTCGAGATGTTCCCGTATCCGTCGGGCGACCTGCACATGGGCCACGCGCGCAACTATACCATCGGCGATGCCATGGCCCGTCAGGCCCGCATGCGCGGTTACGACGTGCTGCACCCCATCGGCTTTGACGCCTTTGGCCTGCCTGCCGAGAACGCCGCCATCAAGCACAATACGCAGGCTGCTGCCTGGACGTATAAGAACATGGACCAGGCGCTCGCCACGATGAAGCGCATGGGCTTCTCCTACGATCTGGATCGCATGGTCAAGACCTGCAGCCCCGACTACTACCGCTGGGGTCAGTGGATCTTTGAGAAGCTGTGGGAAAAGGGCCTGGTCTACCGCAAGAAGAACCCGGTCAACTGGTGTCCTAACTGCAAGACCGTTCTGGCCAACGAGCAGGTCACCGAGGGTAAGTGCTGGCGCTGCGGCACCGAGCCCGAGAAGCGCGACCTGGAGCAGTGGTACTTCAAGATCACCGAGTACTCCCAAGAGCTGCTCGACGACCTGGAGAAGCTCCCCGGCTGGCCCGAGCGCGTCAAGCAGATGCAGGCTAACTGGATCGGTCGCTCCGAGGGCGCCGAGGTCGACTTTACCCTGTGCGACCAGGATGGCGAGCCCATCGAGGGCGATGAGGGCAAGATCACCGTCTTCACCACGCGTGCCGATACCCTTTTTGGCGTCTCCTTCTTTGTCCTGGCTCCCGAGTACGCCGGCCTGCACGAGCTCGTCGAGGGCACGGAGTACGAGGAGGCCGTCACTAAGATTGTCGAGGACTCCAAGCACATCTCTGCCGTCGAGCGTGCCCAGGGCACCCTCGAGAAGCACGGTGCCTTCACGGGCCGCTATGTGGTAAACCCCGTCAACGGCGAGAAGGTCCCCGTGTGGGTTGCCGATTATGTCGTTGCCGACTACGGCACCGGCGCCGTCATGGCCGTTCCCTGCGGCGACCAGCGCGATTTTGAGTTCGCCCGCAAGTATGATCTGCCCATCGTGCCGATCATCCTGGATGACGATGACCGTGCTGCCGTCGAGGCCAGCGGCGAGACCATCGATACCTTCCATGCCGAGACCGTCGACTGGGATTGCGCCCACGCTGCCGAGGGCACGCTCGTCCAGTCCGGCAAGTACACCGGTATGCGCGGCGGCAAGCACTCCGAGGGCGAGGCTGCCATCGTGGCCGACCTCGAGGCCATGGGCTGTGGTCGTCGCAAGGTCGAGTTCCGTCTGCGCGACTGGCTCATCAGCCGCCAGCGCTATTGGGGCAACCCCATCCCGGCCATCCACTGCGAGCACTGCGGCATCGTGCCCGTGCCCGAGGATCAGCTGCCGGTGACGCTGCCCGAGAACCTGGACCTGGGCGCAGGCGAGACCCTCGCCGAGTGCAAGGAGTTCTACGAGACCACCTGCCCGGTCTGCGGTCGCCCGGCCAAGCGCGAGACCGATACCATGGACACCTTCACTTGCTCCAGCTGGTATTACCTGCGCTATACCGACCCGCACAACACCGAGCTGCCCTTCTCCAAGGAAGCCGCCGACCGTTGGATGCCCGTCGATAACTACATCGGTGGCATCGAGCATGCCATTCTGCACCTGCTCTACAGTCGCTTCTTTACCAAGGCCCTGCGCGACCTGGGCCTGCTGAGCGTGGACGAGCCCTTCACCAACCTGCTGTGCCAAGGCATGGTTAAGGACGAGAACGGCGACACCATGTCCAAGTCCAAGGGCAATGTCGTGCCCCCGAGCTCGGTCATCGAGCCCTACGGCGCCGACACCATGCGTTTGGCGATCCTGTTTATCGCCCCGCCCGAGAAGGACTTCGACTGGGATCCCAAGGCCGTTGAGGGCGCCAACCGCTTCATCAAGCGCGCCTGGCGTATCGTTTGGCAGCTCGTCCAGTCCGGCGACGCCAACGTGGCCTTTGACAAGTCCGCGCTCGATGATGTCGCGATGAAACTCTATCGCGAGCGTCACCGCACCATCGCCAAGTGCACCGAGGACTTCGATCGCGGCCAGTTTAACACCGCGATCTCGGCTGTCATGGAGCTCGTCAACGCGGCGAGCGCCTACCTCAACGCCACCGAGGGTACCGCCCGCGACAAGGCGCTGTGCTACGGCGTGGCTAAGGATATCGTGAGCGTCCTTGCCCCCATCTGCCCGTTCTGGGCCGACGAGCTGTGGCACGAGGCGCTCGGCTGCGAGGGTAACGCCTACACCGCCGCCTGGCCCGAGTTCGATCTGGCCGAGTCCGTTGAGGACACGGTGCAGATCGTGGTCCAGGTGCTCGGTAAGGTCCGCGGTCGTGTCGACGTTGCCCGCGATGCCTCCAATGAGGATATGCAGGCTGCCGCCGAGGCCGCCGTCGCCAAGTGGCTCGAGGGCAAGGCGGTCGTCAAGGCCATCTGCGTGCCCGGCAAGCTGGTCAACCTGGTGGTCAAGTAAGCGCTGCGCGCATAGCTTACATGAAAAGGCGGGGGGGACGATTCCGTATGGAGTCGCCCCCTTTTTTGGTTATGTATACTTGCGACAACACCCAATTATCCATTTCTTGTGGAGAACCTGTGCTCACGCTGACCTGCGGGTTTGTGTTGTGGTTGCACGTTTGTGCAGGTATTGGTATAGTTTGCTTGCAAATGAAGTTGTAATTGAAAGAAGTGGGGTTTCGGCCCCGCTTCTTTTTTGTATGGATGGAGGTGCCGCAATGGTCAAGACCAAGACCGAGCAGGCGATCATCGACGCGCTCGAGGCCGTCGCTCCCCAGCACGATGTCGATATCGTCGACGTCGAGCTCGTGGGTGCCACCAAGGCCCCCTGCGTGCGCGTGCGTATCGAGGGTGCCGAGGGTCAGAGCCTGTCGCTCAACGACGTCACGGCCAACACCAAGTGGGTCGGCGATGTGATTGAGGAGCTCGACCCCATCTCTTCGAGCTATACGCTCGAGGTGTCGAGCCCGGGTATGGCGCGCCCGCTGCGCCGCCCGTGCGACTTTGCCCGCTTTGTGGGCGAGAACTGTAAACTCACCTCCACCGCCACCGAGGGCCGTCGCAAGTACGCCGGCAAGATTGCCGCCGCCACCGAGACGAACGTGACCCTCGAGCTCGAGGACGGCGAGTCCGTTACCCTCGATTTCTCTGATGTTAAAAAGTGCAAGTTGAAGCCCACCTACGACTTCAAGCCCGCGAAGGAAGGAAAGTAAGATGGCAGCATCCGACATGATGTCCGCCCTGATGGAGCTTTGCCAGGAGAAGCACATCGACCAGCTCTACCTGATCGACCGCCTGGAGCAGTCGCTCGCCAAGAGCTATGCCGAGATCCTGCATCTTGAGTGGGGCGCCAAGGTGACCATCGACCGCACCACCGGCAAGATCTATGTCTACCGCCTTGAGCCGATCGACGATTCCATGGACGAGGAGGGCAACTTCACCGAGTTCGAGGAGATCGACGTCACCCCCAAGAACACGAGCCGCATCGCTGCCCAGCACGCCAAGGCCGAGATCAACGCCATCGTGCGTAACTCCGCCCGCGAGCAGATCTACGAGGAGTTCTCCGGCCGCATCGGTGACCTCATCAGCGGTACCGTGCTGCAGTCCACGCCCGACTTCACGATCGTCAAGATTCGCGAGGGCGTCGAGGCCGAGCTGCCGCACTTCGACCAGCGCCGTTACGAGAACGAGCGCAACGAGCGTCCGATGGGCGAGCGCTACCTGCACAACCAGCACATCAAGGCCGTGATCATCGACGTTCGCGACCCCAACTCCAACCTGCAGCCGGTTCGTGGCGAGCACAGCCGTCCGCCGATTGTCATCTCCCGTACCCACCCCGAGCTCATGCGTCGTCTGTTTGAGCAGGAGGTGCCCGAGATCTATGAGGGCACCGTCCAGATCAAGTCGATCGCCCGCGAGCCCGGCCAGCGTTCCAAGGTCGCCGTCCACTCGCTCGACGACCGTCTGGATCCCGTGGGCGCCTGCGTCGGCCCCAAGGGCAGCCGTGTTCGTGCTGTCGTGGGCGAGCTCCGTGGCGAGCGCGTCGACGTCATCCTGTGGGATGCCGATCCTGCCGTCTACGTCGCCAACGCCCTGTCGCCCGCTAAGGTCACCCGCGTCCTCATCGACGAGGAGAAGGCCTACGCCGGCGTCATCGTGCCCGACGACCAACTGTCCCTCGCCATCGGCAAGGAGGGCCAGAACGCCCGCCTCGCCGCGCGCCTGACCGGCTGGCACATCGACATCAAGTCCGAGACCCTTGCCGCCGACATCCTCAAGAACGTTCCCGTTCACGAGGAGCCCGCCGCCGATCTGATCGGTGACGAGGAGGACGAGGACGTCCGCCGCTGCGAATACGTGTCCGAGGACGGCATCCAGTGCCGCAACCAGGCTCGTCCCGGCTCCCGTTTCTGCGGTGTCCACGACACCGACGCCTTCGATGATGCGGAGGACCTGATCTAGCGCGCAGTCGCGCTGGGTGGGTCCCGGCGCGTCTCCCACGCTCGTTCAGTCTCTAGGCACCCAAGGTGCCAGAAAGGGTAGGTGAAGTCATATGGCAAAAGTCCGTGTGTCCACCCTGGCCAAAGAGTTCGGCATGACCTCCAAGGAACTGATGGGTCATCTCGCCGATATGAAGATTCCCGCTAAGTCCGCTTCCTCCACCTTGGAGGACGCTTATGTCGCCATGGTCCGCAAGCAGCTCGCCTCGGTGATCGAGGCCCGCGCCCAGGAAGTCGAGGCCGCCAAGCAGGCCGAGGAGCAGGCAGCTGCCGCCGAGGAGGCCGCACGCGCCGCCGAGGCCGAGCGCGAGCGCATCGCCGCCGAGAAGGCACGCGA
>DXMG01000022.1:9922-31808 GCA_019414325.1 Collinsella sp.
TGGGCTCGGAGATGTGTATAAGAGACAGGAAGGCACGCGAGGAGGAGCGCCGCCAGTTTGCCGCAGCCCAGGCTGCCGAGGAGGCTGCCCGCGCCGAGGCCGAGGCCAAGAAGAAGGCCGAGCAGGAGCGCCTTGCCCGCGAGAAGGAGGAGGCTGCCCGCGAGGCCCAGCGCCGCGCCGTTCCCGCTTCCGACTCCGGTTCGCGCTTCCGTTCGCTGCTCGACCAGATCGCCGCACAGGAGACCGTGCTCAAGGAGAAGAAGGACGCCGAGGACAAGGCCAAGGCCGAGCGCGCCGCCGAGCGCGGTAACCGTCGTGGCGGCAACAACGACCGCCGCGGTGGCCGTCGAAACGATCGCAACGCCTCAGACAACAACTCCGAGCGCAACGCCTCCGAGAGCCGTCCGCACAGCCATCGCACCAACGCCAGCAACAACGTCGCTGCCGGCATGGACTTCCCCAACCCCGATAAGCAGGGCAAGGGCAAGAAGCGCAAGGGCGGTCACAACAACGAAGAGGACCACTACAGCCGCATGGCTCGCGAGGCCGAGGAGTACAGCCGCGAGAAGGTGCTCGAGGAGGCTCGTGCTGCCGTCGAGGAGGCCTCTCGCGAGTCCACCGGTCGCCGCAAGAAGCGCAAGGAGAAGCGCGAGCGCGAGGCTGCCAAGGCTCAGGAGGAGCGCAAGATAGAGGAGGCGCTGGCCCAGGGCGTGAACCCCGAGGACCTCGACGCCATCAAGGTCTCCCAGGGCGTTACCGTCCAGGAGCTTGCCGAGGCGCTCGACGTTCCGGCCAACGACATCATCAAGCGCCTGTTCCTGCTGGGTACGCCGCTCACCATGACGCAGTCCATGTCCGACGACCTCGTCGAGCTCGTCGCCGACGACCTGGGTCGTCAGATCAAGATCATCACCCCCGAGGAGGAGAACACCTTCTCGTTCTATGACGATCCCGCCGACCTTAAGCCGCGCGCCCCGGTCGTCACCGTCATGGGCCACGTCGACCACGGCAAGACGTCGCTGCTCGACGCTATCCGCCACACCGGCGTTGCTGCCGGCGAGGCGGGCGGCATTACGCAGGCCATCGGCGCTTCGCAGGTCATGATCAACGACCGCAAGATCACCTTCATCGATACCCCGGGCCACGCCACCTTTACGGCTATGCGTGCCCGTGGCGCCAAGGTGACCGACATCGTCATTCTGATCGTGGCCGCCGACGACGGCGTCATGCCCCAGACCGTCGAGTCGATCAACCACGCCAAGGCCGCTGGCGTACCCATCGTCGTCGCCGTCAACAAGATCGATAAGCCGGGTGCCAACCCCGACCGTGTGCGTCAGGAGCTCACCGAGTACGGAGTCATCCCCGAGGAGTGGGGCGGACAGAACATGTTCGTCAACATCTCGGCTAAGCAGAAGATCGGTATCGACGAACTTCTGGAGACCGTGCTGCTCCAGGCCGACGTGCTCGAGCTCAAGGCCAACCCGGACACCTTTGCCTCCGGCAACGTCCTCGAGGCCAAGCTCGACAAGGGCCGCGGCTCGGTTGCTACCGTGCTCGTGACCCGCGGTACCCTGCACGTGGGCGATACGCTGGTCGCCGGCCTTACCTACGGCCGCGTCCGCGCCATGCTCGACCCCAAGGGCCGCGCCGTCACCGAGGCCGGTCCCTCCGACGCCGTCGAGATTCTGGGCCTGCAGTCCGTGCCCAACGCCGGTGACGAGTTCCGCGTGTTCGAGGACGAGCGCGAGGCTCGCGCCCTTGCCGACGAGCGTTGGCTCAAGGCCCGTATCGAGGAGCAGAGCCGCGTCAAGCACGTCACGCTCGAGAACCTCTTCGAGACCATTGCCGACGCCGAGGTCAAGGAGCTCAACCTGATCATCAAGGCCGACGTCCAGGGTTCCATCGAGGCCCTTCAGGACTCGCTCGACAAGATGGATCAGTCCGAGGTCCGCATCAACACGATCCACTCCGCCGTTGGCGCCATCAACGAGACCGACGTCGTCCTGGCCGACGCCTCCAACGCCATCATCATCGGATTTGGCGTCCGTCCCGACGGTAAGGCCCGCTCCGCCGCTGAGCGCGAGGGCGTCGAGATCCGTTGCTACGACGTCATCTACAAGTGCCTCGAGGAGCTCGACGCCGCCCGTATCGGCATGCTCAAGCCCACCGAGGTCGAGGTCGCCACGGGTACCGCGACTGTCCTGGACACCTTCAAGGTGCCCAAAGTCGGTATCGCCGCCGGTGTCCGCGTCGAGGAGGGCGAGATCGCCGCGACCGATTCCGTGCGCCTGGTGCGCGACGGCATCGTGGTCTTCAACGGCAAGATCGCCTCGATGCGTCACTACAAGGACGAGGCCAAGAGCCTCAAGAGCGGTTCCGAGGGCGGTATTGGTCTGGAGAACTTCCAGGACATCAAGCCCGGCGACCAGATCGAGGGTTACCGTATCGACCAGGTTGCCCGTACCGAGTAGGGGGTAGCGCTATGAAGCAAACGCAGGCAACCCGCCGTCTGGGCGAGCAGCTTCGCGAGAAGCTCGGTTATATCCTGCTCTTTGAGGTTTCCGATCCGCGTCTCGACCTGGTTACTTTGACCGCGGTCGAGGTCGCGGTGGACCGTTCGTTCGCGCGCGTGTATGTGTCGTGCGATGCGAGTCGCTACGACGAGGTCATGGAGGCGCTCGCTAGCGCTAAGGGCCGTATTCGCAGCCTGTTGGCTCGCTCGCTCGATTGGCGTGTTACGCCCGAGCTCGATTTTCGCATCGATCGCTCGACCGATGAGGCCGAGCGCATCACGCGTGCGCTGGAAAACGTTCCCGCCACGCTTGCGATCGAAAAGGACGAGGACGGCTATCCGATAGCGGGTGCCGCCCAGGAGGCAGCTTTAGATGACTAATTCCGCCGACCTCGCTTCGTGCGAGTCTGCAGATATTCAGCGACGCATCCTCGAGCTCATCGAGGGTGCGTCCTCCATTGCGATTTCGGGACACACTTCTCCCGACGGCGACGCCCTGGGCTCAGTGCTGGGTCTGGGTCTCTCGCTTATGAAGTTTTTCCCCAACAAGGACATTGCGCTGCTGCTGGCAGACGATGACCCGGTTCCGCGCATCTACCGCTTTATGGAGGGTGCCGATCGTCTGGTGCCGGCATCTACGTACACCGGCAATCCGGACCTGTTCATCTCGGTGGACGTACCGGTCGTCGAGCGCCTCAATAATTCCGCCGAGGTGCTTCGTCGCTCCAAGCATGTGGTGTGCTTCGATCACCATCCGGCGCGCGAGGAGTTTGCCGAGCTCAGCCTGAGGCGCGTCGAAGCTGCAGCCTGCGCTATGATCATCGACCGCTTCTTGGACAATTGTGGCATTGTCGCACGTGATGGCGTTGCGACCTGCCTGCTGTGCGGCTTGGTGACCGACACCGGCCGTTTTCAGTACCAAAACGCCGATGCCGCCGCGTTCCATGCGGCCTCGCGCCTGGTGGCGCACGGTGCCGATCCGGCGCGCGTTGCGCTCGAGGTCTACCAGAGCATGCGCGTTGAGTTTTTGCACCTCAAGTCCATTGTCATGGGTCGCATTAAGACGGTCGCGCATGGGCGCGTGGCGTATAGCTATGCCTACCAGAGCGACCTTGAGGCCTGCGGCGTCACCTCGGACGAGTGCGACGGCCTGGTCGATGCGGTGCGTTCGGTGATGGGCGTCGAGGTCTGCATGTTCTTAAAGGGCATTGAGGGCGATACCAAGGTGCGTGGCAACCTGCGCTCCAAGGGCGACCTCGATGTGTCCGAGATTGCTGCCAACTTTGGCGGTGGCGGGCATCATGCCGCCGCCGGCTTTTCCAACAACGGAACAATTCGCGAGACGCTCGCCGTGGCACTTCCCATGCTGGCCGAGCTGGTGGGGGAGGATCCCGCTTCGGTGACCGTCGAGCTCTAACTAATTGGATGGTACATGGCTCGTCGAACGCCTTCTCAATTGAATATGCTGCTCGCCGTCGATAAGCCGGTGGGCTGCACGTCCCACGATGTGGTCTCGCAATGCCGACGCGCCCTCCATGAGCGGCGCGTCGGCCATGCCGGTACGCTCGACCCCATGGCATCCGGCGTCATGGTGGTGGGCGTGGGCCAGGCCACCCGTCTGCTGGGCATGCTGACCCTCGATACCAAAAGCTACGTCGCCGACATCTCTTTTGGCGCCGAGACTAATACCGATGACGCGGAGGGCGAGGCCGTCCGCACGGTGGCTGTTGCCAACGAGCTCCGCGATCCTGCCTATGCTCGTGAGCGCTTGGCCGCCATGCTGGGCCCGCAGATGCAGGTGCCGCCGGCGTTTTCTGCTATCTCGGTCAATGGCGTTCGCGCCTACAAGTCTGCTCGCGAGGGCAATGCGGTGGACCTACCTCCGCGCCCCGTCGAGGTCTATGCCGCCGACCTGATCGCCGTGGGCGGCGAAGGTGATACGTGTGTGTGGACCGTGGCGTTCTCGGTGAGCAAGGGCACCTATATCCGTGCGCTCGCTCGCGACCTGGGCCGCGCTTGCGATAGCGCCGCGCATATTTCCGCGCTGCGCCGCACGGCTTCCGGTGTTGTTTCCATTGGCGCTTGTCATGCGGTCGAGGAGCTTTCTCCCGAGTCCGCGGCTGGCTTTGCCCTGGATCCCATTGCGGCCCTGGGCGCCACACGTGTTGACTTGCCGGGCAATCTTGCCGACGACCTGCTCTGCGGCCGACGCATTCCCGTTGAGCGTGCGCTTGCCGATTTCGATTCCTCGAAGGCGCCGTTTGCGTTGGTGCTCGATGGGGGACTCAAGGCGCTCGCCCGCATTGAGGGCGGCCGCTTTGTCATGGAGCACGTGTTTCCGCAGGCAATCGGCGGTGTTCGATGATGTTGTCCGCTCGCGAGCTCGCGCGTGTCTTTTTCGCGGGCGAGTCGGACGAGGCTCGCATCGTTGCTGCCGATACGTTTGATGAGTGTGAGCACTTGGGTGCCGCTTCAATCGCCATTGGCGTGTTCGACGGCGTTCACCGTGGACACCAGGAACTCATCGAAGCGCTTGTCCGTGATGCCCGTGCCCATGGCTGTAAGGCGGTCGTGGTTACCTTCGATCCCGACCCGGACGTTGTGGTGAGCCCTTCGCCCGCTCAAAAATTGATGACGACGGCCGACCGTCTGCATGCCTTGGCTCAAACCGGGGTCGATGCGGTGGTGGCCGTTCCCTTTACGCCTGAGGTTGCGGCACTCGACCATGTTGGTTTTCTCTCGCTGGTGTCGCGTCTGGTCGACATTCGTTCGATTCGCGTTGGCAGCGACTTTAGGCTGGGTCGTGGCGGTGCTTCAGGTGTTGCCGAGATGCGCGCCTGGGGTTCCGAGCGCGGCGTTGACGTGTATGGTCACGACCTACTTTGTGAGGGCGGTGAGGCCATTTGCGCCACCCGCATCCGTCATGAGTTGGGACAGGGCCATGTGGAGCTGGCTGCTGAGTTGCTTGGCCGCCCGTATATGGTGCGTGGCGGTGTTATTCGCGGCCGTCACGAGGGTTCTGACATGGGCTTTCCCACGGCAAACCTGCAGGTTCCCGACGGCATTCAGGTGCCTGCCGATGGCGTGTATGAGGGCATGGTGCTCGTCGATGACACCGTGTGGCCCGCTGCCGTGAACGTCGGCCTGCCGCCGACGTATGCCGACGATGCGGCATCTGCGCATCTTGAGGCTAACTTAATTGGTTATACGGGCGACCTCTATGGCGCTTCCGTTTCGCTGGCGTTTACGCGCTGGCTGCGTCCCTCGCGTGTGTTCGATTCGCTGGATGAGTTGATCGCGACCGTCGAGGGTAATATCGAAGATATTCGTCACAACTTGGGCGATCAGGGGGTGAGCATCCGTGATTAGCGATGAGGAAAAAGACCAGGTACGCGCTGCGTCCGACCTGGTTGCCATCGTGCAGGAAACGGTCGAGCTCAAGCCCCGCGGCCATGAGTTTTGGGGATGCTGCCCTTTCCATGGCGAAAAGACGCCGTCCTTCCACATTATCCCCGCCACGCAGGTGTGGCATTGCTTTGGCTGCGGCGAGGGTGGCGACGTTTTCACGTATATCATGAAGCGCGAGAACCTGAGCTTTCCCGAGTCAATCCGTTACTTGGCCGATCGCGCGGGTATTGAGCTGCATGACACCGGAGATCGCCGCGAGCGCGGCACCAAGCGTGCCCGCATCTACGATCTGTGCGCCGAGACCGCCCAGTTCTACCACACCATGCTCATGCGCGGTAAGGACGGCCGTCCGCGCGAGTACTTTGCCAGCCGCGGCATGGGCGGCGACGTCTGCCGCCGCTACTGCCTGGGCTTTGCACCGGGCCGCAACGCGCTGGTGTCGCACCTGTCCCAGGCCGGTTTTACCCCGCAGGAGATGATCGACGCCAATGTTGCCGTGAGCCGCGGGCGCGGGCAGCTTGCCGACCGCTTCTACGACCGCGTGATGTTTCCCATCTTTGACGAACAGGGTCACAACATCGCCTTTGGCGGGCGCATCATGGGCGATGGCCAGCCTAAGTATCTCAACACTGCCGAGACGAGCGTGTTTCATAAAAAGCGAAACCTCTATGGCTTTAACTGGGCCAAGGAGTTTATTGTCGCGCAAGATACCGCCATCGTGGTTGAGGGCTATACCGACTGCGTCGCCTGCTGGGAGGCTGGGATCAAAAACGTCGTCGCCACGCTGGGAACCGCGCTCACGGAGCATCACGTCAAGACGCTCACTCGCTTTGCCAAGCGCATTGTGTATATGTTCGATGGCGATGCCGCCGGCCAAAAGGCCGCTCGCCGTGCGATTCAGTTTATCGAGCAGGATTCTATGGACCTGCGCTGCGTGGTGCTCCCCGACGGCAACGATCCCATGGAGTTCATCACGGCGCATGGTGGCGAGGCGCTGCAGGCGCGCATTGACGCTGCCGAGCCGCTTATGGACTTTGTCTACCGTTCGCTGCAGGAGTCGAGCGACATCACCACGCCAGGCGGTCGCGCCAAGGCGCTGGAAGATGCGCTGACGCTTATCTATCCGCTGCGCGATAGCTATATGATCGACACGTACTTTATCCAGATTGCCGACCTGTTGGGTTTGGATCTGGAGACCGTGCGTGCGAGCTCGGGCCGTGTGTTTCGCGCTGTCGCCAAGCGCGAAGATGCTGAGCGCCGTCGCGAGCAAAACTATGAGCGCCAGAGGGCACAGGCCGAGCGCTCTGGAAATGCGGGCGGTCGGGCATCGGGTTCTCGCGATGCCTGTCGCGGCGCTTGGGCATCGGGCGCGACGCCGCCGGTGTCCGCGCCGGTCGAAGAAGAGCCGTACGACTACGTCCCGCTCGATGCCTACGGTGCCGCGCCCGTGGAGGTCGTCGACGATCTTCCGCCGATCGATGTGTCTGATGGTATGGGCGCTGTGCCTGTGGCTGATGGTTCGAACGCACCGGCTGCGGCGGCGCCGATGGTTCTTACCGATCTAGAGCGCAAGTCCTTGGCAGGGGAGCGCGAGCTGCTGACCATGCTCACGAGCTACCCCGACCTGTTCCGCACGTATGCCGACCGCATCTGCTCCATCGAGTGGGTTGACCCACGTCACGAGTCCATCGCATGGGCCGTTCTAGCAACGCCGCCGGGAACCGATCCTGCAGCCTGCATGGATGCGGCGCGCTCAGTGTGTCCCGAGGCGGCAACGCTTGTGAGTGCCGGGCGCATCTCGGCGACGAGCAAGCACCCCACCGAGACGAACATCTTGTTTATGCTCGATACGCTCGAGCTCTACACCATCAAGCGCCGCATGCGTGCCGCACAGGCCAAGCTACGCCAGGACCGTTCACTCGATGATGAGGCCCGTCGCGCGCTGACCGTTCGGGCCGCGCAGGATTCGCAGCGTCAACGCGAGCTGCAAAAGTCGATCGGCGGCGTGGCAGACCCGTTCCGTTTGATCGGCCTGGAGGCCGCAGGCACAGAACAGGCCTAGATGTTGTGGTCAACCAGCGTATTCTCGCCTATATCCAGTCCTCTTTTTGGTATAGACGTCAATGTGTGTGCTAAAGTATTGAGTCCTGTGGACTATGAAGGGAGAATCTGTGCCAAAAAAGACTGAGAGCACGGGTACTGGGCTGGAATCCTACGTTGCAAAGCTCATGGGCAACGGCTCAAACAGGACTTCGGTAACCGAGGACGAGATTCAGGTCGCCCTGAAGGATATCGATGTCTCTGATGAGCAGCTCACCGCGGTGTATTCCGCGCTGCGCAACAGCGGCATCCAGATTATCTCCGCGAGCGGTAACGACGACGCCCCCATGGACGTCGACGATGACGATAACGATACCGATACCGACGATTTCGATGACGACGACGAGCATGATTCCGGCTCGCTCGACGATCATGAGCTCAAGATGGCCCGTCAGGCCGACGCCGAGATGGGTTCTTCCAATAGCAAGAAGAAGCGCACCGTGCGCACGTCCCGTTCACGCTCCCGCGTGCGCGGCATCGATGCCTCCACGGTGATGCTGACCGGCGACCCGGTCCGTATGTACCTCAAGGAGATCGGCAAGGTCGACCTGCTGACCGCCTCCGAAGAGGTCGATCTGGCCATGAAGATCGAGGCCGGTCTTGAGGCCACCGAGAAGCTCGAGGCTGCCGATGCTGGTGAGCTCGAACTCACGCGTGCCGAGATGCGTCGTCTTACGCGCATTGAGAACGTGGGCCTCGAAGCCAAGCAGGCGCTCATCAGCGCAAACCTGCGTCTGGTCGTCTCCATCGCCAAGCGCTATGTCGGTCGCGGCATGCTGTTCCTGGACCTGATCCAGGAGGGCAACCTCGGTCTTATCCGCGCCGTCGAGAAGTTCGACTACCAGAAGGGCTTTAAGTTCTCCACGTACGCCACGTGGTGGATCCGTCAGGCCATCACGCGCGCTATCGCCGACCAGGCCCGTACCATCCGTATTCCCGTGCACATGGTCGAGACCATCAACAAACTCGTCCGCGTGCAGCGCCAGCTTCTCCAGGACCTGGGTCGCGACCCGACTCCCGAGGAGATCGGTGCCGAGATGGACATGAGTGCCGACCGCGTCCGCGAGATCCAGAAGATTTCGCAGGAGCCCGTTTCGCTCGAGACCCCCATCGGCGAGGAAGAGGATTCCCAACTGGGCGACTTTATCGAGGACTCCCAGGCCATCGTTCCGCCTGATGCCGCCAGCTTCTCCATGCTGCAGGAGCAGCTCACCCAGGTGCTCGACTCGCTTGCCGATCGTGAGCGCAAGGTTATCGAGCTGCGCTTTGGCCTTGTCGACGGACATCCCCGTACGCTCGAGGAAGTCGGCCGCGAGTTTGGCGTCACGCGCGAGCGTATTCGTCAGATCGAGTCCAAGACTCTGGCCAAGCTCCGCCACCCGAGCCGCTCGAGCAAGCTCAAGGACTACATCGAGTCTTAGTAGTTACGGCGTTTTACCAAACGCCGTAACTGGTCGACGCTGCGCGGGCACCAGAGCGACAACTTGTCATTCAAAGAGGACGGCATGACCAGAAGGTCTATGCCGTCCTCTTTTCATGCCAATTTGTTCGCTCTGGTGCCCGCTCGCTGGCATTGTCAAAACATCGGCGTTTCCGTTGCCGGTGCCGGCAGCTAGAGCGTTCCCAAGGGATCATGGCGAGAAAAATTCTCAAAAAAGTTCTTGCCCTGAGCTGATTCGTCCGTATAATAATCTTCGTTGCTTGAGAGCACGCACCTATTCCTCGGTAGCTCAATGGTAGAGCACGCGGCTGTTAACCGCGCTGTTGTAGGTTCGAGTCCTACCCGGGGAGCCAGAATTTTCCAGCCCTTCCCGTTGGGCTTTAAATTCCTCGGTAGCTCAATGGTAGAGCACGCGGCTGTTAACCGCGCTGTTGTAGGTTCGAGTCCTACCCGGGGAGCCAGGTTGTAAAACCCGTCGCTTATGCGGCGGGTTTTTTCATGTCGCGATCGCCGGTCGCGAACGTTACCATATCAACATTTCGTGTCGAGGAGGTAATCCCGCGACCCACCACCTCAACATGGCGCGGTCGTTGTAGAATAATGCAATGATTGCTCCCACGACATGGTGCCGCGAGCACCAAGAAAAGGAGATTCTTGTGTCTGAGACCATTAACGGCAGCCTGAGCGTCTCGAACGACGTTATTGCCGATATTGCCGGTTATGCCGCGATGACGTGCTATGGCGTCGTCGGTATGGCCGAACAGCTCCAGGGCGCCGAGAGCGTGCGCCTGCTTGCCGGTCAGCGCCTCCGCAAGGGCGTGCTTGTCTCCGCCGACGAGAACGGCCTTACGGTCGATCTTCACGTCGTGCTCGAGAACGGCGTCAACATGAAGTCCGTCTGCCACAATCTTTCGAGCTCCGTTGCCTTCACCCTGCAGGAGATCGCCCAGATCGATCCCGCCAGCCTTAAGATCGGCATTCACATCGACGCGCTCAAGAGCCGTCTGAACTAGCATCCGAAAACGGAGATTCAAATACCCATGATTGCAAAGACCATTCGCACCTGTTTTCCGATCGCTGCGGCTGCCGTTTCCGACAAGGCCGAGGAGATCAACAAGCTCAACGTCTTCCCCGTACCCGACGGCGACACCGGCACCAACATGTCGCTCACGCTCGCCTCGGTGACCAAGGAGCTTTCCGCCCTTCCCGCCGATGCCGACATGGAGGCCATCGCAGGTGCCATCACGCACGGCTCCTTGATGGGTGCCCGCGGCAACTCCGGCGTCATCACCTCGCAGATCCTGCGCGGCGTGGCCGAGGGCCTCGTCTCTGCCGACGAGCCCATTACGTCTGCCAACATCGCCTTCGCTTTCCGCCGCGCCGTCAAGGTCGCCTTCCAGGCCGTCCGCAAGCCCATCGAGGGCACGATCCTCACGGTGCTGCGCGATGTCTCGACCAAGGCCGACGAGTGCGAAAAGAAGAAGTTCTCGGCCGAGGACGCGCTCGATGCCATCGTCGTCGAGGCCTACCAGTCCGTCGCCCGCACGCCCGACCTGCTTCCCGTTCTGAAGGAGAACGGCGTGGTCGACTCCGGCGCTTTTGGCTTTGCCATCTTCCTTGAGAACTTTGTAGCCGCCGCGCTTGGCCGCAGCACCGTTGTCGAGGATTTCTCCGCTACGTTTGACTCTGCCGGTTCTGCCCGCGACGCGGCCCTTGGTCGCGTTGAGATCGAGGCCAACGACGACTGGGAGGGCTCAGAGTTCCGCTACTGCAACGAGTTCCTCTTTAAGGCCGACGCCCCGTTTGATGAGGACGAGTGCCTTAAGTTTCTGGGCTCCATGGGCGACTGCGAGCTGCTCGTGGGTGCCTATCCCGACTACAAGATCCATGTGCACTCCAACACCCCCAACCTGGTGCTCGAGCACATGCTGCAGCTCGGTCAGATCTATGAGGTCTTTATCCACAACATGGAGATGGAGGCCCACGACCGTACCGCCAAGATCCACGAGGATCAGGAAAAGGCCGCCGAGCCCGCCAAGGCGCTGGGCTTTGTCGCCGTTGCCGCCGGTTCCGGCGAGGCCGACATCCTCAAGTCCCTCGGCGTCGACGTGGTCGTGTCCGGTGGCCAGACTATGAACCCCTCGACCGCCGACCTGCTGGGCGCGGTGGACCAGGTCAACGCGACCTCGGTCATCATCCTGCCCAATAACGGTAACATCCGCATGGCTGCCGAGGCTGCCGCTTCTGCCTGTACGGACAAGAAGGTTGCCGTCGTTCCCACCAAGACCGTCCCGCAGGCGTTCTCCGCGCTGTTCGCGGTCCTGCCCGATTCCGAGCTCGAGGATGCCGTCGCCGCCATGGTCGACGCCATCAGCGAGGTCCGCGATGGCGAGGTCACCCGCGCCGTGCGCGATTCCAGCGCCTCTGACGGCTCTCCGATTCACTCCGGCGACGTCATGGGCATCATTGCCGGCTCCATCGATGTGGTCGGCTCCGACGTGAAGCAGGTCACGCTCGATTGCATCAATCGCATGCAGGAGGAAGAGGAGGGCGACGCGCTGACGATTCTGGCCGGCGAGGAGCTGTCCGACGAGGCCTTCCAGGAGATCGTCGACGCTATCGAGGAGGCTCAGCCCGACCTGGAGATCGACGCCCATCGTGGCGAGCAGCCGCTCTATCCCGTGATCTTCTCGATCGAGTAGGCATCTGCCCATGTCCGAGCTCTGCTCCGTGCCGCGCGTCTCGGAGCGCTTTGCCCAGAGCAATGCGCTCGACGAGGATATCGCGCGACTCAAATATGTTTCGGGTAAACGTGAGGAGGCCCTTCGCCGTCTGGGAATTCGGACGGTGGGGGACCTCCTTCTCCATATCCCACATCGATATCTCGACTTTACGCGCTCCTGGTCTATTGAGATGGCGCCCATCGGTACCGTTTGCACGATTGTCGCTACGGTCGATCGTATCGTCCAAAAGCAGCCTCGCCCGCGTATGCAGGTGACCGAGGTCTCGCTTGTGGACGAGACGGGGGTGCTGCAAGTCGCCTTTTTCCGTCAGCCCTGGATTGCCCAGCAGTTTAAGCAGGGTGACCGCCTGGCCGTGATGGGTAAGGTCGAGTTTGCCTACGGCTTTAAGCAGATGGCCTCGCCGCACTTTGAAAAGCTCGAGGATGGGCGTGCCGCAGGCACCATCCTGCCGGTCCATTACGTGAGTGATGGCGTGAGCCAGGCGTGGATGCGCCGCATCGTAAGCGGCGCGCTCGAGGTCGTCGGCAATCCCTTTGATCCCATTCCGGCACCGCTGCGCGTTAAGCGCCGCCTGATGAGCAATGCCCGCGCGCTGCGTTCAATCCATTTTCCATCGAGTATGGCAGAGCGCGACATCGCGCGTCGTCGCCTGGCCTACGAGGAGTGCCTCTACCTGCAGCTGGCGCTGCGCCTGCGCAACGACGGCGGCCTGGTCGATGTGGTTCCCTATGCCCACACCGCGGGCGAGCACCTGGCCGCGCTCAAGCAAGCCTTGCCGTTTTCGCTGAGCGACGAGCAGGAGGCCGCGTTCCATGACATCCTGCATGATATGTGCGATGGCGGGCGCGTGATGAACCGTCTGCTGCTGGGTGATGTCGGTACCGGTAAGACGGCCGTTGCCGCCTGCGCGCTGGCGGTTGCGGCCGATAGCGGCACCCAGGCCTGTGTCATGGCGCCCACGGGCGTGCTGGCGCGTCAGTATGCCGATAAGACCGGCCCCTTGCTCTCTCAGGCCGGTATAACGTGGGCGCTGCTGACGGGTGCCACTCCGGCGGCCGAGCGCGAGCGGATCCATGAGCAGCTGCAGTCCGGCGAGCTCGATGTCCTCTTTGGCACCCATGCTGTTCTTTCCGAAGACGTGAACTTTAAGCACTTGTCGCTCGTGGTCATCGATGAACAGCACCGCTTTGGTGTGGGCCAGCGCAACGCTCTGCGCGCGAAGGGCCCCGGTGCCGATCTGCTCGTTATGACGGCAACGCCCATCCCGCGTACGCTGGCGCTTTCGGTCTACGGCGATCTGGACACGAGCATCATCCGCCATCGGCCCGTCCCTGGCGCTGGCGTGACGACAAGCGTACTCACCGAGTCGAGCCGTGACCTCGCCTATGGAGCCATCCGCGAGGCGCATGAAAAGGGTCAGCAGGCCTACGTGATTTGCCCGCTCGTGGAGCCGAGTGATTCGGCCGATGAGCTGGAAGACGTGCCCGGTATTGCCCGCGACGATGAGGGCCGCGTAACTGTCCCCGTGCCGCTGCACGATACGGCGACCGAGCTTGATTGCCTGCGTTTGGCGTTGCCGGGTCTTGCCATCGAGCGCCTTCACGGCCGTATGCCAGCGGGGGAGAAGGACCAGGTTATCGATGCCTTCAAGCGTGGCGAGATTGACGTGCTCGTCTCGACTACGGTGGTTGAGGTGGGCGTCGACGTGCCTAACGCCACCGTCATGGTCATCGAGAACGGCGAGCGCTTTGGTTTGGCTGCCCTGCACCAGCTGCGCGGTCGCGTGGGCCGCGGCAGCGTGTCGGGCACCTGCCTGGTTATGACGCACTCCAAGGGCAATGGCGGCGCCTCGGCTGCGCAAGACCGTCTGCAGTCGCTCGAAAAGACCTCGGACGGCTTTACGCTCGCCCAGATGGACCTGCGCCTGCGTCACGAGGGTGAAATCTTGGGCTACCGTCAGCATGGCGGCGTGACCCTGCGCTTTGTGGACCTGGACGTCGACGAGGACCTTATCGAATGGGCCCATTTGGACGCGGTCGAGCTCTTGCGGTATGCTTGCAACCTTGACTCTGTGGCGACGCGCCCCTTGCGCGACGCGGTCGCCATGCGTTATCGACATATCTTTAAGGAGGTCAGCGGAGGATGAGAATCATCGGCGGCGAATGGCGCGGTCGTAAGATCGAGGAGCCCCGTGGTCGCGATGTCACCCGCCCCACGACTGATCGCGTGCGCGAGGCGTGCGCTTCTATGGTCATGTCGGCATTCGATTTCGATTTGGACGAGGTTCGTGTGCTGGACGCTTTTGGCGGCTCCGGTGCCTTAGGGTTAGAGATACTCTCTCGTGGGGCCCGCTCGCTCACGACGTTTGAGATCGATCGCAACGTCGCGCGGCTCATTACCAAGAATATCGAGTCGCTCTGCCGTGACCGTGCGCGTTGGCGCGTGGTCACGGGCGACATGCTGGCGAGTGCCTCGCGCGGTCGTGTACCGGGCGGCCCCTTTGATCTGGTCATGCTCGACCCGCCCTATGCTTTTGGTGCCGAGCCGGTCGAGGAACTGCTGCAGAATCTTGCCCAGCAGGGCCTGCTGACATCAGGTGCCTATGCCCTGTTTGAGCATGCCGCTGCCGACGCGGGCGCGCATCCGGCCGGCTTTGAGACCGTGCGCGAGAAGCGCTACGGCATCACCTCGGTCGACCTGCTTCGTTGGGTCGGCGATGACGACGGTGAGGGCGACAGCGCCGGCGCAGATGCCGACAACAACGATGCCACGACGTTTCAGGAGGACGCCCATGAATGACACCATCAACCGCGTGATCGTCCCGGGCACCTTCGATCCCATCACGTTTGGCCATATCGATGTGATCCGCCGCGCCCGCCGCATCTTTCCCAGCGTGATCGTCGCTGTTGCCGAGTCGCAGGGTAAAAACGGTGTGGGCACCACGTTTATGCTCGATGAGCGCGTGGCGCTGGCCCGCGAGGCGCTCGGTGATATCGACGGCGTCGAGGTCCTGCCCTTTACCGGCCTCTTGGTCGACTTCGCTCGTGAGCAGGGGGCGGGGGCCGTGGTCAAGGGACTGCGCGCCATGACCGACTTTGAGTATGAGCTGCAGCAGGCCGACCTTAACTATCGCCTGGATAGCGAGCTGGAGTCCATCTTTGTCATGAGTGCGCCGCAGTACGGCTATATCTCGAGCTCGGTCGTTCGCCAGATCGCCTCGCTCGGCAGCGATGTATCGACGTTTGTCCCGTCCAACGTGGTCGAAGCGCTCAAACATCGCTTTTCGTGACGTTTCTTATTGCCTGGTGGCATGTGGTAAACTAGCACGATGATATGTTACCTATGAAAGGAGACCGGATGCCGGGCGAGAATTTTCCTGGCGATAGGATCGTCAGCTTGGTCGATGAGCTCGAAGGGCTGATCGAGGAAGCCAAGCCGCCTTTCGGCAAGAACGCTCAGTTCAAGGTCATCGACGCCGACGTGTTCTTCAACATCCTCGACGAGATCCGTATGAGCTATCCCGAGGAGTGGCAGAAGTCCCGCCGTATCCTTAAGGAGCGCGAGGAGCTTATGGCTTCCGCCGCCGCTCAGGCTGATTCCATCATCGCCGACGCTCAGCAACAGGCCCTCACCATTGCCGGTGAGCAGGAGATCGTCCGCCTTGCGCAGCAGCAGGCCGACGACATCCGCGATCGTGCCCAGCAGTACGAGCGCGAGACGCGTTATGCTGCCGAGGACTATGCAGAGCAGGTCTTTACGCACCTGGAGGAGAACCTCAAGAGTCTGACCGGCACCGTTACCCGTTGCCGTCAGCAGCTCAACGAGGGTGCTGCCCAACAGAATGGTCAGTGGTAATGGCTGAGTTCCCGAGCGTTACCGTCGATCTTTCCGAGCAGCTCGAGTTTCCTGGAGATTCGTATCCGCTGACCGGTAAGGTCGATGTCGCCACCTACACGGTGGGCGAGAAGGAGTACCAGCTTAAGGACGGCATCGACTACGACGTTGTCTTTACCAATGCCGGTACCGGTGTCTTGCTCACGGGCATGGTCCGCGCGCACGCCACCGGTGAGTGCGACCGTTGCCTGGAGCCCGCCTCGTTTGATATCGCCGGAGAGATCGAGGAGTTCTACCTCTTTGAGGAGCCCGAAGATCCCGAGGCCTACGAGGACGGCTACGAGCTTCTGGGTGAGGACCGCATCGTCGATCTGGGTGAGCCCATCAATGACGCGGTCGTTATGGACACGCCGTTTGTGGTGCTCTGCAAGCCCGATTGCCGTGGTCTGTGCCCTACATGCGGTTGCAATCTCAACGTCGAGCAATGCGATTGCGCCGCCCAGGCAGAGGCAGAATGGGCCGCTGCCACGGAAAATCCATTTGCAGCATTGAAGAATCTCAAGCTCGATGAGTAAAACTGTGGTAGTATCGCTACTTGCGCGTAATCGCCACACTGGATAGTTCATAAGGAAGGTCACTATGCCCGTACCTAAACAAAAGCAGGGTCGTATCCGCACTCACACCCGTCGTTCCGCCAACATGAAGATCTCGGCTGCGGCTCAGTCCACGTGCCCCCGTTGCGGCGCTGTCAAGCTTCCGCACCACGTGTGCCCCAGCTGCGGTTTCTACAAGGACCGCGAGGTTATCGTTACCGAGTAACGGTATACTCTGGATGCGATGCCGTTCCAAATGGAACCACAATGGCCGGCTCAATGAGTCGGCCATTTTTGTATAAGGAGCATGTATATGAGTAACGTTCGCGTTTGTGTAGACGTTGTGGGCGGAGACGAGAAACCTCAGGTCGTTCTCGATGGTATCGAGGCCGCACTTGCCGCCGATCCCGATATCGAGGTCTTGGCAGCTGGCCCCGCCGAAATCGTCAATCCCTTTGCTGCTTCCCACGCACGTGTTGAGGCCCTTGAGGCACCCGACGTTATCGCCATGGATGACGATCCCATTCGCGCCGTGATGACCAAGCGCAAGTCTTCGATTGTGCTTTCCTGCCGTGCCATTAAGAAGGGCAACGCGGACGCGTTCTTCTCTGCTGGTTCTACTGGTGCTATGACCGCCGCGGCTACCGCTTACGTGACGCCATTTAGGTATCAGGCCGAGGGCAAGAAGCAGCCGGTGCGTCCGTGCCTTACCAATGCGCTGCCCAATCGCGCCGGCGGTCTGACGGTGCTGTGCGACATGGGTGCCAACCCTGATCTCGAGGTTGACGATATGGTGCGTTTTGCCCAGATGGGCAGCGCCTATGCCCGCGTCGTCCTGGGCATCGAGCATCCTCGCGTGGGCCTGCTTGCCAACGGCACCGAGGACGAGAAGGGTTCTAACTTTACCAAGGCCTGTTTCCCTGCTATGAAGGCCGCCGTTCCCGGCTTTGTTGGTAACTGCGAGGGCACCGACCTCACCTCAGGCAACTTCGATGTCGTCGTTGCCGATGGTATGTCGGGCAATATTGCGCTCAAGGCCACCGAGGGCGCTGCCAAGTTTTTGCTGCAGGAGCTCAAGGGTGTCTTTATGTCTTCGCTCGGCACCAAGATTGCCGCGCTGCTCATCAAAAAGCAGATGCGCGAGATTAAAGCCAAACTTTCGGGTGACGCCAAGGGCGGCGCGATTCTTTTGGGCCTGCGCGGCGTGGTCCTGATCGGCCATGGCGCCACCTCGGTCGAGGCTGTTAAAAACGGTACGCTCGCGGCGGCCGAAGCCGTGCGCGCCGGGCTGGTCGAGAATGTCGCCAACTCTATTGACGGTATCGTTTTATAAGAGCGAGTTAGAGCGCTGTTATGTGCTTCGCGGCGCACGTCGTGGGGTAGAATCAGAACCGTGTCTTGGTACCGCCCGGGCGGTACCATTCTTTTGGTATTCATGCACTATGAGAGGAAGCGCTATGGACCGCTCCGAAATCTTCGACAAGATCGCCGAGGTCGCTGCTGACGTTCTGGGCGTCGATGTTGCCGAAATTAGCGAGGAGACCACCTTTGACGACCTCGATGCCAACTCGCTCGAGCGCCTGCAGCTGGTTACGGCTATCGAGGACGAGTTCAACCTCGAGATCGATGACGAGACCCTGCTCTCGCTCAACTCTGTCGCCGACGCCGTCGACGCTATCGAAGCTGCCAAGGAGGCCTAAGTCTTGGCTTTATCCGAACGACTTACGCGCGCCCAGGAAATCCTGGGCCACGAGTTCAACAATAAGGTGCTGCTGCGCGCGGCGCTTACGCATCCCTCGGCAGTCGAGGGTCAGCCGGTTTCTGCCAGCTATGAGCGCCTTGAGTTCTTGGGCGATTCCATTTTGGGCGCCGTCGTCGCCCGTTCGCTCTTTGAGTCCTATCCTGAGTTTGACGAGGGCAAGCTCACGCGCCTGAAAGTGTCGCTTGTCTCGGGCGCTACGCTGTCCGAGGTTTCTCACGAGCTGGGCATCGACGACATCATCATCTTTGGTGCCTCCGAGACCGGTACCGGTGCGCGCGGCCTGCATTCGGCGCTCGAGAACGTCTATGAGTCGCTCGTGGGCGCGCTGTACCTGGATGCCGGCTGGGACGTTGCGGCGGAGTTTATCCATCGTACGCTTAAGCCGCATCTGGCTTCCGAGCGTGCCGAGCACCCCGCGAACCCCAAGTCGTTCTTGCAGGAGTGCGTGCAGGCAGACGGCCACGAGCCTCCGGCGTACAAGCTCGTTGGCTCCGAGGGCCCGGCGCATGCGCCCACCTTTACCGCCGTGGTTTTGATCGATGGTATTCGCCAGGGGCGCGGCTCCGGCTCCTCAAAGAAAGAAGCCGAGGGAGCCGCCGCGCTCGAAGCGCTCGACCGCATGGGTTACACCACCAACGGCGTGATTCTGAACAAGAAGCACGTGTAAGCGAGGAACCGTGTATCTCAAGTCCCTCACGCTCAAAGGGTTCAAGTCGTTTGCCGACCGCGCCCATATGACGTTTGAGCCGGGCCTGACCGTCATCGTTGGTCCCAACGGCTCGGGAAAATCGAACATCTCTGACTCGATTCTGTGGGTCCTGGGCGAGCAGAGCGCCAAGCAGCTGCGCGGCCAGGCCATGGAGGATGTCATCTTCTCGGGCTCGTCAGCGCGCAAGCCGGTGGGTGTCGCCGAGGTCACGTTGGTGCTCGATAACTCGGACCATGTGCTGCCCGTCGATTTTGACGAGGTCGCCATCACCCGTCGCATGTATCGCTCGGGCGAAAGCGAGTACCTCATCAACTCGAGTCCGTGCCGCCTGATGGACATTCAGGACATCCTGCACGATTCGGGCCTGGGCAAGGATACGCATTCCATCATCAGCCAGGGCAAGCTCGACGCCATTTTGCAGAGCCGCCCCGAGGAGCGCCGCGCTCTCATCGAGGAGGCCGCCGGCATCTCCAAGCACAAGCGCCGCAAGGAGCGTGCGCTCAAAAAGATTAAGTCGATGGACGAGCATCTGACGCGTGCTCGCGACATCAATAAGGAAATCGCCCGTCAGCTGCGACCGCTGGAGCGTCAGGTCGATCGCGCACGCAAGTACAAAGAGCTGTCCTCGCGCGCGAACGAGCTTACGCAGATGCTAGCCGTCGACGAGCTGCGTTCGCTGCAGTCGCAGTGGAACGACCTGGAGAGCCGCTCCAAGGAAGGTGCCGCCGAGCTTGAGCTTGCGCAGTACCGTATGGGCGAAAAGGAGCGCGAGCTCGAGAAGCTTCAGGTTATGCTTGAGGAAAAGGGCCTGTTTGTGGGCGACCTGGGCGAGCAGCGCCGTCATATGCAAGATGTGGTCGGCCGCATTAACTCCGACATGCGCCTGCTCGAGGAAAAGGGCCACAACATGGTGTCGCGCCTGTCTGACATGCGCGGGCAGATTTCGAGCTCCGAGCATCAGCGTCGTCGCGTGGTCGAGGAGCTCGAGGACGCGCGTGCTCAGCTTGAGGAAGTAACCGGTGCGCACATGCAGGCCCAGGAGGACGTTGACGCCGCTGGTCCTGCTGCCGCTGAGCTTCACGAGCGTCGCGTTGCGCTCGACAATCAGATTTCGCAGCTCACGCGTGAGCAGCGCGATGTGCAGCGTGTGGCCGATAACGCCGCGCTCGAGCTTGCCAAGGTGAAGGACTCGCTGAGCAATGCCGAGGTCGAGGACAACATGTATGCCTCGCGCCTGGAGCAGATTGACGAGCAGCTCGAGGAGGTTGCGGCCTCGCTCGAGAGCCGTCGCGACCGCGCCGAGGAGCTTGAGGGCGCTCTTGAGGAAGCGCGCCAGGCCCAGGCCGATGCGCGTGAGGCCACCGAGGTCGCCCGTGCAGCCCTGAAGGGCTTGCGTAATCGTGAGAGTGAGGCGCGCAACAAGCTGTCCGAGGTGCGCTCGGAGCTTGCCAGCCAAAAGAAGCTTGATGCCCGCATGGCCGACAGCTCGCCGCTCGTGAGCCGTTTGGTGGGTGCGCTGGGCGACGATGTCTTGGGTCGTCTGGGCGACGTGCTCGAGGCCCCGCGCGAGCTTGAGGGCCTGGTTGAGCAATTGCTCGCCGGCGATATCGATGCGCTGCTGTTCGACGATACGTCCGCGCTTGAGCGTGCCGGTCGTGCCGCTCTGGACCAGAAGAAGGCCTCGGGCGAGGCGCTGCTGGTGGCGCGCGGCCTGAGCGGCTCTACCGCCGCTGAGGGCGCTGCCGGTACCCGTCTGGTTGATCGTCTGTCCGTGCGCGCAGGCTACGGTCCCGTCGTCGAGGCGTTGCTCGGCGGATATTACGTAGTGGACGATCTCGCTGCCGCGCTGTCGGCGCCGGTCGTTGACGGCGTGACTTACGTGACCCCCGATGGTGCCCGCGTCGCCTGCGGCGGCCTGGTGCGCGTGGGCCTCGATGCCGGCGAGGCGTCGGGTGCCTTGGAGCGCAAGCGCCGTATCCGCGAGCTGGAGGGGCTTGAGCCCGATTTGGCTGCCGTGTTTGAGCATGTGTCGGATCAGGTCGTCGAGGCCAATGCGGCCGTTGAGGAAGCGCGTGCCGCTGAGGGCGATGCCGCCGGCGAGATCGCCCGTCTTGAGGGCGAGCGCCGCTCGCTGCTCTCCGAGATCGGCCGCTTGGAGCAAAGCGCCAACAATGCCGAGGTCGAGCGCGTGCGCATCTCCAAGCGCCGCGAGCAGGCCTCCGAAGCCGTTCGCGGCGCGCGCCCGCGCGTGGACGAGCTCACCCGTTCGCGTGACGAGGCCCGTGCGCAGGCAAGCGATCTGGGCTTGCAGATTGCCGAAGCCAACGACGAGCTCGACCGCGTGCGTCGCGACGACTCCGAGGCTGCCGGCAAGCTCGCCGATGCCAAGGTGCGTCTGGCCCAGACGAGCGAGCGTCTTCGTTCTCTGAAGGGCCGTGTGCCCGATCTGGAGCATCGTCTGGAGGGCATCGACCGCCGTATCCGCGGAACACGCCAAGCCTCGCGCTCGCTCGAGCTGCTTCGCCTGCGCGTCGATCCCATGCACGAACGCTATTCTGCCCTGTTGGAACGCGCGTCGGATTGGGCAGCGCGCCTGCGTGACCAGGCCTCTCTGGAGGAGGCGGACTCCGCTTCGCTCAAGAAGACCATCGAGAACGCCAAGGCAGAGGTCTCTCGCGCCAAGGAGCGGGTCGATACCGCCTCTGCCACGCAAAACGATTTCAAGGTCGCGCGTGGCAAGCTCGAGGTGCAGGTAGAGGCGGCCATCAAGGCCCTGTCTCTTA
>DXMG01000022.1:31818-33858 GCA_019414325.1 Collinsella sp.
ACCGCCGATGGCACCACGGTACTCGAGGAAGCGCTCATGCTTCCGGCGCCCACCGACCGCGACGCTGCCGAGCGCGAACTCAACCAGCTTGTGCGCCAGATCAACAACCTTGGTCCCGTTAACCAAGTTGCCATGGAGGAGTACGAGCAGCTCAAGCGCCGCGCCGACTACATCGAGGAGCAGCTGGCCGATCTGGAGAGCGCGCGCAAGGCGCTCACCAAGATCACGGTGGCCATTGATCGCAAGATGCGCAAGGCCTTCCTGGTGACGTTTGAGAAGGTCGACGCGAACTTCCGCGAGATCTTCGCTATGCTCTTCCCGGGCGGTCAGGCTCATCTGGAGATGACCGATCCCGAGCATCCGGCCGAGACGGGTATCGAGGTCGTGGCGCAGCCGCGCGGCAAGCGCATCACCAAGATGATGCTCATGTCGGGCGGCGAGAAGAGCCTGACGGCGCTCGCCCTGCTCTTTGCCGTGTACCGCACGCGCACGGTGCCGTTCTATGTGCTGGACGAGGTCGAGGCGGCGCTCGATGACGCCAACCTGTCCAAGCTTATTGGTGCCCTTGATGTGCTGCGTTCCGATACGCAGCTCTTGGTTATCTCGCATCAGCGCCGTACTATGGAGGACGCTGACGTTCTCTATGGCGTCTCGATGCAAGCCGACGGCGTCAGTCGCGTCGTCTCGCAAAAACTCGATCGCGAAACCGGAAAGGTCGTGAATGCATAATGGGATTCTTTGACGCTCTCTCGCGCGGACTTGAGCGCAGTCGCGAGGCCCTCAACGAGGTCTTTTACTTTGGTGGCGAGGTCGACGAGGATTTTTGGGAGGACCTGGAGGACACCCTCGTCATGGGTGACATGGGCGCCGAGGTCGCCATCAAGGTCTCCGATGACCTGCGCGATGCCGCGGCCAAGAAGAACCTCAAGACCGCCCCGCAACTCCGTCGCGCCCTGGCCGAGCAGCTTGAGCAGCACTTTGTGCCCATCGAGCGCGATCCGTTTTCCGATACGCCGAGCTGCGTGCTGTTTGTGGGCATTAACGGTGCCGGCAAGACCACGACGGTCGGCAAGATTGCGAGCGCCATGGCCGCCCGCGGCAAGAACGTGGTGATCGGTTCGGCCGACACCTTCCGCGCCGCCGCCATCGAGCAACTCGATGTGTGGGGTCAGCGTGCCGGCGTACCGGTTATCAAGCGTGACCGCGGCTCCGATCCGGCGAGCGTGTGCTATGACGTGCTCGACGAGGCCGATAAGCGCGGCAGCGACCTGGTGCTTATCGACACCGCCGGTCGTCTGCACACGAGTCCCGAGCTTATGCGCGAGCTTGCCAAGGTGGTCAACGTGACGCGTAAGCGCGCTGCCAATATGGCCGCCGGCCCCATGCCCGTCTCGGTCGTGCTCGTGATCGATGCAGCCACCGGCCAGAACGGTCTGAACCAGGCGCTTGAGTTTAACGAGGCGCTGGGCCTGGACGGTATTATCATGACGAAGCTCGACGGCACGGCTAAGGGCGGTATCGCCATGGCCGTGGCCGAGAAACTCAAGCTCCCGATCCTGCGCGTGGGCGTGGGCGAGCAGGTCGATGACCTGCAGGAGTTCAATGCCAAAGATTTCTGCCGCGCCCTGGTGGGCGAGTCCAATTAAGGAGTGACTAGTGTTTGATTCCCTGAGCGATCGCCTCAACGACACATTTGACCGCCTACGCGGCAAGGGCAAGCTGACCGAGGCCGATATCACCTCGGCCATGCGCGACATCCGTATGGCGCTGCTCGAGGCCGACGTCAACTTCAAGGTCGTCAAGGAGTTCGTCGCCAAGACCAAGGAGCGCTGCATGACCGCCGAGGTCATGGAGTCGCTGTCGCCGGCGCAAAACGTCGTCAAGATCGTGCTCGACGAGCTCACCGAGATGCTCGGCTCCACCGAGAGCAAGCTCGTCTTTAGTAACCGCATTCCCAATGTCATCATGCTCGTGGGCCTGCAGGGCTCCGGTAAGACCACGGCGGCCGTAAAGCTGGCCTACCTGCTCAAGAAGCAGGGC
>DXMG01000023.1 GCA_019414325.1 Collinsella sp.
TTCCTGCACAGACACGCTGCCGCCCGAGCTGCCAGCCGAGCCGCTCGGAGCACTGCCGCCACAGCCGGCCACCGTACACGCCAGCACGGCCGAAAGCGTCACGGTGGGAATTCCTAACAGCAGCTTCTTCGTCATGGGCTTCATCATCCTCACCGCTCCTTTCGCTTGCAGCTCATCCGTTGCCCAAGGCCTTCGTCATCCCGTGGCATCGGCTTCCACTATGAGCGTATGACGAAACACGGCGCCGGCGAAGTGACCCGTGGCCCAAATAACGACCCACCAGCGTTCCTTATGGGCCAAAAGAACTCGCACATGCACGCCCCCGGCCCATAAAACGAGACGTCTGTCCCAATGTTCGATTCGATCCAACAATCCGCACGACACGTTTTCGACAACGTATCCAACCGTAAACGCAGCAAGACGCATCCGGCCGCCTTCAAACTTACTCGGACATAACCGACCCGGTTTTGTCCGAGTAAACGAATCTCCATCGAACTCCGAACGATTGTTCGATGGATTTCGTGTTGGTTGGAATCGCCTATGGGCTGGGCTATGCTACCTTGACTATCTATATGACTTAAACGCAGCAAAGGAGTACCGAGAGAGCGAGTATGGCAAAAAACACCGCAAACTATGGTAACGACAGTATCCGCCAGCTCAAGGACGAGGAACGCGTACGCCTGCGCCCCGCCGTCATCTTTGGCTCGGACGGACTCGATGGCTGCGCGCATGCCGCCTTCGAGATCCTGTCCAACGCCGTTGACGAGGCACGCCAGGGCTACGGCAAACTTATCACCCTTACCGCCTTTCGCGATGGCTCTATCCAGGTAGAGGACAATGGCCGTGGCTGCCCGCTCGACTGGAACCCTTCCGAGAAGCGCTTTAACTGGGAGCTCGTCTTCTGTGAGCTCTACGCCGGCGGCAAATACAACAACAACCAGGGCGGCGACTACGACTTCTCGCTCGGTACCAACGGCCTAGGCTCGTGTGCGACCCAGTACGCCTCCGAGTACATGGACGTCACGGTTTGGCGCGACGGCAACAAGTACTCCCTGCACTTTAAGAAGGGCAAGGTCGTCGGTGCCAAAAAGAAGGCACTCGAGATTGAGCCCAGCAATGAGGACCGCACCGGCACCACCATCAAATGGCGCCCCGATCTTGAGGTCTTTACCTCCATCAGCATCCCCCACGAGTGGTATCGCGAGACCATGCGCCGCCAGGCCGTGGTCAACGCCAACGTGACCTTCCGCCTGCGCATTGAGGGCGACGATGGCGAATTTTCCGAAGAGGACTTTTGCTATCCCAAGGGCATCGAAGACTACGTGCTCGAGAAGGTCGGTACCGACTACCTCACCGAGCCCTTCTTTATCGAGGCCGACCGTCGCGGTCGCGATCGCGAGGACCTGCCCGACTACAACGTGAAGATTACCGCGTGCATGTGCTTCTCGCGCACCTTCATGATGCAGGAGTACTACCACAACTCATCGTGGCTCGAGAACGGCGGTTCGCCCGAGAAGGCCGCCCGCAGCGCTCTGACCAGTGCCATCGATGCTTACATTAAGCAACAGGGCAAGTACAACAAAAACGAGAGCGGCATCAAATGGCAGGACGTCCAGGACTGCCTGGTGCTGGTGACCAACTGCTTCTCCACCCAGACGTCCTATGAAAACCAGACTAAGAAGGCCATCAATAACCGCTTTATCCAGCAGGCTATGACGGCCTTCTTTAAGGAGCGCCTCTCGACCTACCTGATCGAGAACAAAGATGCCGCCAACAGGATCATGGAGCAGGTGCTCATCAACAAGCGTTCGCGCGAGAACGCCGAGAAGACGCGCCAGAGCATCAAAACCAACCTGCAGCAGAAGACCGACATGGCCAACCGCGTGCAGAAGTTCATCGACTGCCGCTCCAAGGACAAGAGCCGTCGCGAGGTCTACATCGTAGAGGGCGACTCGGCAGCGGGCGCCATTCGCACCTCGCGCGATGCCGAGTTCCAGGGCGTTATGCCCGTCCGCGGTAAGATCCTCAACTGCTTGAAGGAGGACTATCCGCGCATCTTTAAGTCCGACATCATCATGGACCTCATGCGCGTGCTGGGCTGCGGCGTGGAGATCAAGGACAAGCGCATCAAGAACCTCGGCGCCTTTGACCTGGACAACCTCAACTGGAACAAGGTCATCATCTGTACGGACGCCGACGTCGACGGTTATCACATCCGCACGCTCGTGCTCACCATGCTCTACCGCCTGGTGCCCACGCTTATCGACGAGGGTTACGTGTATATCGCCGAATCGCCGCTCTACGAGATCAACTGCAAAGAGAAGACCTACTTTGCCTACACCGAGCTCGAGAAGAACGGCATCCTCAAGGAGATCGGCGACCAAAAGTGCTCCATCAACCGCTCCAAGGGTCTTGGTGAGAACGATCCGGACATGATGTGGCTCACCACCATGAACCCCGAGACGCGCCGCCTGATCAAGGTGGAGCCCGAGGACGTCATCAAGATGGAGACCATGTTCAACCTTTTGCTGGGCAACGACGAGGCGGGCCGCAAGCGCCATATCTCGGAGCACGGCAAGGAATACCTGGACCAGTTGGACCTGCAGTAGCAGCAAATCGATAACGACGGCCCTTAAGAAGTTCAAGAGGATATCGTGGCAAAGAAGAAGACGAAGAACCAGCCGAAGAAAAAGCAGGTCAACGCCGAGAACGTCATCGGCCTGCACTCCGAAGTCATCGACCAGCCGATCACGCAGACGCTCGAGGTCAACTACATGCCCTACGCCATGAGCGTCAACGTTTCGCGTGCGTTCCCCGAGATCGACGGCTTTAAGCCCTCGCACCGCAAGCTGCTCTACACCATGTACAAGATGGGTCTGCTCAAGGGCGAGCGCCAGAAGAGCGCCAACATCGTGGGCCAGACCATGAAGCTCAATCCGCACGGCGACGCCGCAATCTACGAGACGATGGTGCGTCTGGCAACCGGCAACGAGGCGCTGCTCGCCCCCTTCGTGGAGTCGAAGGGCAACTTTGGCAAGTACTATTCGGGCGATCTGAGCTACGCCGCCTCGCGTTATACCGAGGCCAAGCTCTCCCCCATCAGCGCCGAGATCTTCAAGGACATCGACAAGGACCCGGTCGACTTCGTCGACAGCTACGACGGCGCCATGAAGGAGCCGCGCCTGCTGCCCACCACGTTCCCCAACATCCTTGTCTCGGCCAATAAGGGCATCGGCGTCGCCATGGCGTCCGATATCTGCGGCTTCAACCTCAACGAGGTCTGCACTGCCACCATGCATTACCTGCAGGATCCTGACTGCGACCTGCTTGAGTATATGCCCATGCCCGACTTCTCGACCGGCGGCGAGATTATCTACCGCCGCGAGGAGATGGAGAAGATCATCGAGACCGGCCTTGGCAGCTTCCAGATTCGCTCCCGCTGGCGCTGGATTCCCGAAGAGCGCATCATCGAAGTCTACGAGATCCCCTACACCACCAAGACCGATGTCATCATCGAACGCATCGTTAAGCTCTCCAAAGAGGGCAAGGTCAAGGAGGTCGCCGACATCCGCGATGAAACCGACCTCTCGGGCCTGCGCATCGCCATCGACCTTAAGCGCGGTGTCGACCCCGACAAGCTCATGGCCAAGCTCTATCGCTCGACCACGCTGCAGGATTCGTTCTCGTGCAACTTCAACGTACTCGTCGACGGCTATCCCCGTGTTATGGGCGTGCGCCAGATCCTGCACGAGTGGGTCAAGTGGCGTATTGAGTCCACGCGTCGCCGCATTAACTTTGACCTGGGCAAAAAGTCCGAGCGCCTGCACCTGCTGCACGGCCTCGAGGCGATCTT
Source organism: Collinsella sp. (assembly GCA_019414325.1). Classification (GTDB taxonomy): domain Bacteria; phylum Actinomycetota; class Coriobacteriia; order Coriobacteriales; family Coriobacteriaceae; genus Collinsella. The sequence continues at coordinate 3,854 of DXMG01000023.1, forward strand.
GCTCGACATCGACAAGGCCATCGCCATCATCCGCGGCACCAAGCTCGAAGCCGAGGTCGTGCCCAACCTTATGAAGGGCTTCGACATCGACGAGACCCAGGCCGAGTTTGTTGCCGAGCTTAAGCTCCGCAACATCAACGAGGAGTACATCCTCAACCGCACCAAGGACATTGCCAAGCTTGAGGGCGAAATTGCCGAGCTTGAGGAGATCCTCTCCAGCGAGGACAACATCAAGAAGGTCATCAGCGACGAGCTGGCCGCCGTCAACAAGAAGTACGTAATGCCGCGCCGCACGGGCAGGATTGAGCCGCACGAGGTCATTGAGGTGAGCCTGGAGCCCGAGGTCGAGGAGTACCCAGTCACCATCATGCTCTCGCGCGATGGCTACCTTAAGAAGATGACGGACCGCGTGCTCAAGAAGGCCACCACGCTCAAGTACAAAGACGGTGACAAGCCCTTTATCGAGTTTCCGTCCTCCAACACCCACGAGCTGCTGGTCTTTACCAACAAGAGCCAGGTGTACAAGTGCAAGGTTGCGGCGTTTGAGGATACCAAGTCGGCCCAGCTGGGCTCGTACCTGCCGACCGATCTTGAGATGGAACCCGATGAGAGTGTCATCTGGGTCATCGACCCCGAGGACTACAAGGCCGACGTGCTGTTCGTCTTTGAGAACGGCCGCGTGGTGCGCGTCGCGCTTTCCGGATACGTCACCAAGACCAACCGCAAGCGCCTCAAGAACGCCATCTACGGTGGCAGCAAGCTGCTGTATGCCCAGGTGCTCAAGGAAGATCGCGACATCGCGCTGGTCTCGAGCGACTATCGTTTGATGAACTTCAACACGTCGCTGCTCAAGACCAAGACGACCACCAACACGCAGGGTGTCCAGGCCTTTACCGCTAAGAAGGGCCGCTCGGTCACCACCGTCGGCACAACCGAGGAGATCCTTGGCGCCGGCGTCTCGGCCGAAAAGTTCACCGCGCAGAGCCTCCCCTCCGCCGGTGCCCTCATGAAAGAAAACGACATGCCGAGTCTGTTTGACTAGGACGACGGCAGAACCGCCATGAGCTCTCAAAACGGTGGGGCCCGAAGCGCAGTAAATGCTGCGCTCCGGGCCCCATGCATTACAGCAGCATCATCCCTATAGACAAAATGCCGCATAAAGCGGAACAGACATAAGCCCATCATTCATTCCAAAGGGCTTAGTCGATAGCCTGATAAGGCGCACGCCCAGATGGGTCTTTTTAAGTGAGGACAGGCTTCGAGATCTTGTGTTCTCCCCCGCCTTGACTTCAATCGCAGACAAACATCCCTGCTTCTCTACTACAAAGTCGATTTCCGCACGATTATCTCGCGCCCAATAATGCAGCGGATAGCCCATGGCTGAAAGCTGTTGGGCAACGTAGTTTTCGGTAAGTGCACCCATGAATGTGCCACCGATGCCGGCAAGAATATCGGCGCGTTGAGCACCGGCCTTGGAGACGAGCAGCCCTGTATCCGCCTGGTAGATTTTAAAAGCAGAAGGGTTAACGAAGGCCTCTAAAGGGCTTTCGATCTGCCCGACTAGGCTGCAGCGCGCCACCGTACCCGACAATACAAGCCAGTCGAGAGCATCTCCAAAGAGAGACGCATTGCCCCCCGCTCGCACTACCTTGTATTGAAATTTACGATTCTCTTTGGCAAGCTGCTGTGGAATGGAATCAAAGCACGCACGCGTCTTTGCGCTCAGGCGTTCATCAGCATATTTATTGGTGTCGGCGGAATATCCGTCGAGAATAATCCGATGCTTTTCGGCCACATCAATGATTGACTGATCATCGATGTACGTTTGGACCGCCTCGGGCATTCCGCCAACAACAAGATACTGTCGATAGAGCCCAAGCGCCTTTTCATGAAGGCTTGGCGCAAGAGGACCCATTGACTCGAATGATGAGCGTATCTCATCGACCAGTTGATCATGCCCCATCGCCCAGAGAAACTCCTCGAAATCGAGTGGAGTCATCTCAATCAAGTCGGTCTTTCCAACGGGGAACGAATACGACTGATGGTTAATGGCAACCCCAAGAAGCGACCCAGCAGCCGCAACATAATACTCGGGAGCGTCTTCGCAAAAGTATTTAAGGGAAGTGAGCGCTTCCTCGCATGCCTGGATCTCGTCAATGAACAGTAAGGTTTTGCCAGGCACGATACGCTGTCCCGTACGAGCCTCGATCGCGCGTACGATCGAATGAGGGTCAAGACCGCCCGAAAAATCCGCTCGCGCCGACCGGTCGTTCTCAAGATTAACGTAGACAACCGATTCGAAAAGATCCTGGGCGTACGTTCTGAGCAGATAGGTCTTGCCACACTGGCGCACGCCTTTGACCAGCAAAGGTTTTCTATCAGCCCTGTCTCGCCATTCCCTAAGGAGCTCGTCTGCCTTGCGACGCATACGCAACCTTCCCTCATGAACTTCTGTTTGACAATATTTTAACGCGGATTAATTTGTTTTCAGTTATTTATCTGCGTTTAAAAATTGTTCTATACAACACTTGAGGGAATACACCCCTATCTCTTGATAAGGATAGCAAGCATTTCCACCAACGCCGATTGCCATGCGTTCTTCTTGTCCTTAGGCGAGCTTGCGAGCGAGCTCTCGCACCTCTTCCAACTTGGGCGAGAATGCCATGCTGTCGCGCTCGGTCATGCCGCTAATGGTGACAATGCCCTGGTCCTCCCACTTGCAGTACGCGCAGATTGACTTGTACATAGCGATCGCCGCATCATAGACGCCCTCGCTGTGGCTATCGAGCAAAAGGGCCGCCTTGGTGAACGGGAAGCCCGTGGCACCGAAGGCGTACAGGCGGTCGATGGCGGCCTTCTCCTGCGCAGTGATATCAAACCAATAGATGGGCGAAGCGAAGACTCCCTCCATCATGCCGCAGGCGCTCGGCACACATTTTGTTGTAGCCAAAACAGATGGAGCTATTCAGTCGTCTGTAGATCGCATCTCTCGTTCGCGCCCTCCAAAGAAGGTGCAAGCAGAAGCATCACGGGCATTGATCGGCGCCGATATGGATCACGACATGAAACCGTAAGGGTTGGCCAGAGGTTGCTAGATTCAGTAGCTCGCAGCAATAGAGCGAATGACGACTTCGGCGATATAATCCGTGTCATCTTGATTGTTCCCGCGCGGAAGGTACAGCTCATGTCCAAGCTCAACATCGACCAGCGATCGATTCGCGATCTTCTCACCGATAAGCGATCAGACTTCCTCATCCCCGACTACCAGAGGCCCTACGCCTGGGGCGAGGATGAATGCGCAACGCTGTGGGATGACCTGTTCTCGTTCGCTTTTCCAGGCGATGACTACGAGCGTTTCGACAGCGAGAACGACGAATACTTCCTAGGACCCATCGTCACCTTTAAGAACCTCTCTGGCCAACTCGAGATCATTGACGGCCAGCAACGCCTCACCACCATCATGCTGCTGCTCCGCGCGTTCTACGACAAGTTCACCAACATGAAGGATAAGCAGTCTGTGAAGATGCGCGAGGCAATCGCCCGTTGTGTATGGAAGACCGACGAGTTCGACGAGCCCGACATGGAGCGTCTCAAGATCGACTCCGAGGTTGCATCGGACAACGACAAAAATGAATTCCTCGAGATTTTACGAGAGGGCAATGTAGGCGATGGCTGGAAAAGCGCCTATGCCCGCAACTTTGCGTTCTTCCAGAGGAAAATTGAGCAACTGGTGAGCGAGTGGCCCACCTACACCGTCTACATGGCCACACGCGTCATCAACAATGTGATACTGTTGCCCATTGAAGCGGAGTCGCAGGACACCGCGCTACGCATCTTCTCGACTCTAAACGACCGAGGGTTGCCTCTCTCAGATGCCGACATCTTCAAGAGCCAGTTCTACAAGCATTATTCCGACACGGGGCGCAAGGATGAGTTCATCCGTCGCTGGAAGGGGCTCGAGGAGGGAGCGAACGCTATCTTCCGGCCCATGCGCGGTACACCAACCGATGAGCTATTTACGCGCTATATGTACTACCGCCGCGCGAAGAAAGGCATCCGCGACACGACCACCGCATCGTTGCGCGACTTCTTCGGTGCCGATGGCTACGCCATACTCAAGGAGGACGCCACGCTCGGCGATCTTGAGGCCCTGCTCGGCTTCTGGAAACGCGTCGACGCGCAGGAAGGATTCAGCGAGCGCGTGCTCCGTAGGCTCTTCGTGCTGAACTACGCCCCCAACGGTATGTGGACCTATCTGCTAAGCGTCTGGTTCCTTGCCAACAGCGACAGCAAGGGTGTCCTCGACGACGAGGCACTCTACGGCTTTCTAAACAAGATCACGGCATTCATTTTCGCCTACGCCATTGAGCGTCCCGGCGTGAACGCGCTGCGTTCGCCAGTGTATCCCGAGATGATCAACATCGTGGAGCACCGCCCGGTGGAGTTTCCTAACCACCACTTCAATCGCGCAAATATTACTGAGCGATTCCGAACCTACGTGTTCACCAACGGCAGGCCTGTAACGAAGTCCATGCTCACTTGGTGGGCGTACGCAGACCCAGATCAACCGCTCATGGACCTGGACACCACGCTCGAAATTGAGCACATCTATGCCAAGAAGCGCAACGAGATAGACCCGCTCGTCGACCAATCCAACCTGGAGGCGCTGGGTAACAAGGCGCTGCTCGAGAAGCGTGTAAACATCCGCGCGGCCGACTACAGATTCTGCGACAAGCGCAAGTACTATGAGGGATACACCGACGGCAATGGCAAGCGAAAAGCCGGAACAAAGATCGCGGAACTCAAGCGCCTGACACAAGTCATGGGAGACTTCACCGAAATAGACATCGCGACTCGCACGGCACGGATCATCGATGCCTTCGTGGACTACCTGGGCGACAACGGACTTTTGAGCTAAAGAGCGAACATGTTCGAAAGACTAACCAAGTACGCTGGCAAGCTGGCGGACAGAAACATGAATGTCGAGCTTGGGGGCGGGACGCTCGGACTCGAGGATTTCGTCGACGATTTCTATGAACTGGACGGGTTCGCGGACACCAGCTACTTCGAGACGCTTGAACGCCATAGCATCGACACCTCGGAAGGCATAGACAGCTGCGACATCGACCATGGGGACATTGACCTGATACGTGCATGCATCACGTGGTGCGTTCGTGGCGACCGCTTCTGCGACGGACTCCTTGCCGCGCAAGCCAGGAGCGGGTTTCTGGACCGCTGCCTCTCCCGACTGAAGGAGCTCGACGAGAGCCGATCGGCTGCCGCGAAGACATTTCGACCGTGACAGTTACCAACGATAAGCAATAAATCAAGGAGCGTTCCTCAGATAAAGGCCAGCTACAGCTGATAGCAAAACTTGCAAAAAATAGCAAAAGTTGCAAAAGAAAATGTCAGCAACTATGCATGGCAATCAGCATTCCTCTTGGTAAGGACAGCAAGCATTTCCACCAACACCGATTGCCATGCGTTCTTCTTGTCCTTAGGCAAGTTTGCGAGCGAGCTCTCGCACCTCTTCCAACTTGGGCGACGATGCCATGCTGTCGCGCTCGGTCATGCCGCTAATGGTGACAATGCCCTGGTCCTCCCACTTGCAGTACGCGCATGTGGCCCTGTACATAGCAATCGCCGCATCATAGACGCCCTCGCTGTGGCTATCGAGCAAAAGGGCCGTCTTGGTGAACGGGAAGCCCGTGGCACCGAAGACGTACAGGCGGTCAATGGCGGCCTTCTCCTGCGCGGTGATATCAAACCAGTAGATAGGCGAAGCGAAGACAACCATATCGGCGTCTTTCAGCGACTCGATCACGTCGGCCATGTCATCCTTCTGCACGCAGGTGCCCTCATGGGTAAAGCAGTACTGGCATCCCAGACAACCAGCGATCTTTTTGCCGCCAACGCGGATGACCTCGACCGTATGGCCGGCCTCGCGCGCGGTCTCGGCAAACGCCTCGACCATGGTGTCGGTATTGGCGCCCTTACGCGGGCTACCACTCAATACAACGATATTCATAAGAATCTCCCTTCTTCATGCCGCAGGCGCGCGGCACACATTTCGTTGTAACCAAAACAGATGGAGCTATTCAGTCGTCCGCAGACGACATCTCTCGTTCGTGTTCTCTAGACGCAATCTCAGTGCCTGATAACTCCTCGACCGTCTTGATTCTCTCTCCGAGAATTGAACAGCAAATCGTTGCTCGCAAAGTATCGACTGTGGGAAAATTAACTTGAGCTTTCTCCCTGCTCGCGTAAGCGTTCGCGTGAAAGAGCCTAGCCGCATCGGCCAGGCGCATTATAGATCCGCGGAAACAGGCCTACGAACAAGGAGCGCCTTATGTATGGACAGCATGCACCACAAACCCAGAACGATCGAACCGGCTCGTTTATCCGCAGCGTCAAGCGTCATGCGGGCGTTAGAATAGTCGCCTTCGGAGCGATTATTCTTGTGTCAGGGCAGCTCTTGCTACCCGGTTCGTCACAAGCGGCCGAAACGCCCGAACCCGATGCTGCAGCACCCATTACCTGCGACGAAGCCAACGCGGAAGGCAGCCTCACAGCTACCACCGTTGTCGACCATAACTATGACCTGGAGCTCCCTCCTGCCTTCATGTTGGTCCAGAACGAGGCTCTTGTATACGATTTCCCCAACAAACCCGAGGACTTCATCTACGGGCTTAACGACACCGTCCATCTCTTCAAGATCGACACCGATACCGAAAGCCTTATAAAAACCGAGAACCCCAAAGAGGCCAGCGTCTCTATTGCCCTGACTATGATCGACAATCACGTTAGAGCAACCGTAGTCTTTACAGGCAGTTACGCCGACGACCAAATCCCCTACAGGCTGGACCTCAACAGCTCAACCTACCTTGGCACACACGTTGACCGTGACTTCGACAGCGGACAGGGGATTATGCACGAAACGCGGCACGATTACTACATCCGTTACGTCTTCGACAGTGACGTGCACTTGATTGCAACCGATACGAGCGGTTCCAAACCCGATCCAAGCGTTAAGCCGATCCCAGAGGTCAAACCCGAACCGGAAACCAAGCCCGAGCCCACACCGCAGCCCAAGACAGAAAAGCCCGCGGCAAATCCCGTTTCCACCAAGGCGGTAACGGCAGTTAAACCAGCCGGGACCACCCTACCCGCGACGGGCGACAACAGCGCGATAGCGGCAGCCCTGAATGTTGCCGGTGGTGTAGTCGCGGCAGTTGGCATTTCCGCAACAAGGCGTCGCAACCACTAGCTAAAGCAAATACGCCATTCACACAGGCAAACAACCAAGCTCCAACGAAAACGGTCCAGTCATCCGACTGTGCCGCACTCCAGTAGTTCGTGGAAGATATCAAAGAGGTATCCCAGGCTCCCTTGAGCTGTGCGACAGACAGATCAGGTTTGGGAAGTAGAACGGCCCTTGCGCGAAGCGTGAATCGAGCAGTTTGAGCCGGCATGCGTATGTCGGCGCCATACCGGGAAGGGAGGACCTTCTTGTGGGGCGGACGACCCCATTGCAGTCTCCTTCCGCTCTATAACTACGGAATCGTCGGCAGCCGTAGGAGAATCGCTATCGTACTCGTAGCGGCTCTCCGCCCCCTAAGCAGCGTGTCCGCTATGAAACGACCGTCTTGTAATAAGCGCCGAAGTCTGCCAGCGAGTCCATGATGGGCATCATCTGGCGGCCGAGCTCGGTAAGGCCATACTCAACGCGGGGAGGATTCTCGCCATAGTCATGGCGAAAGACCAGCCCATCATCCTCCATCTGCCGCAGGCTGTCGGTAAGCACCTTCTGAGAGATCCCCTCCAGGTTGCGGCGCAACTCGTTGAAACGCCAAGGGCGTACGCGTAAGTTACGAATAATGAGCAGTTTCCACTTGCCGCCAATGAGCGCTACCGCCGTTGCGACCGGACACTCCGGAAGCTCCTCTTTCGCCATCATGGGAGACCCAACCTCCTTGACCATACCGGTTTCACAAAAAGGCACGCAGTTACAAATATGTGCGTACTCGTATTTGCATGCGCTTTCGCGTTGAATATATCTCACGCAGGAGATGCCTGCAAGGTAAATCAACCCCAAGAGAGGAACCATTATGGCTAATTATGCAAGGACCCACATCGGCAATGAGAGCCGCGTTGAGCTGCACGAGGTGCTCGGGCTTACCGGGGCAGAGGTGAGTATCAACAGTCTTCCCGCCGGCGCTGGCGTTCCGTTCGTCCATGCACACAAGGAAAACGAGGAGATCTATGGCGTGCTCGAGGGCGCAGGCTCGGTCACGATCGACGGTGAGGATATCGAGCTTGCAGCCGGCGACTGGCTGCGCATTTCCCCCGCTGCGCATCGTCAGTTCCGCGCCGCGTCCGACTCGGGGATCACATACGTCTGCATTCAGGTCAAGCAGGGATCCCTCGATGCCTTCACGGCCGACGACGCCATCATGTTCTAATTCGCGATTAATCTGCAAGGGGCCGATACCGCCCGCATGCCCCCTTCGGAATAGGCGCTGAGCAGCTCCTGGGCGTGGGCAAACTCGGGCCCTCGCCTCCAACCGAGCAGGCGGTTGACCGCGAGATTTCCCTGGACGTTGTGGACGAAGAGCAGATAGGCGTCCTCGCGCGAAAGGCCGGTCTTCTCCATGATCGAGGGAACCATCTGCTCGGCGCCGCGCTCGATGACGCGCTGTGCCACGCGGGCGTACGCGTCGTCATCCGAGTAGAGCAGATAATAGTCATCGTTTGCCGGCGGGCGTTGGCAGAGGGCGCCCGTCTCCGTTCCCTCGATCGGCGGCGCCGCCGCCAGGGCCTCGTCGATAAGTGCGTCGAGCAGCGCGAACTTGTCCTCGTAGTGCAGATAGAACGTGCCGCGGTTGATATCGGCGCGGCGGCAGATATCCGCTACCGTCATCTTCGCGAAGCCGACCTCGGCCAGCAGTGCAAAGAACGCTTCCCGTATGACCGAGAGCGTATAGCGTCGGCGACGATCGATCTTCCCCACTTCCATGGCCCCTCCAATTGCAGCGCTCAACAATATCCAGCAGCCGCTCGTTTATCGACAGCAGCTCGAAGCTGTTCATTGCTCTGATGCAAATCAACATTGATACTTTTTATAGACACCTGTTCATTGTAGTTGAAAGAGAGTATCAAGTGACTCTATACGAACAGCTCGTTATCGAACTCACCAACCGATCGTTTTCCCATCAGGCCGACTACCGCGCCGGCGGCACACCATATGAGCTGAGCGACCGCGAACCAGAGCCCTACAACCAGCAAATCGAAACGTTTGCCTGCATGATCGAAGAAGCCGATTGCGTGCTGGTAGGCGGGGCTTCCGGACTCTCCGCGGCAGGCGGCGGCGACTTCTACTACGAGGACAACGCGACCTATCGCAGACATTTCGGCAAATTCGCCGAGCGTTACGGTTTCAAGGGCGCTTTCGAGGGGTCGTTCTACCGCTGGCCCACCGCCGAGGCGCGCTGGGGATACCTCGCCACCTTCCTCGACACCACGCTCAACGCCCCGCTGCGCAAGCCCTACAGGGACCTCGACGCCATTCTCGCCGAGAAGGACTTTTTCGTGCTCACCACCAACCAAGACACGCAGTTTGTGAAGATCTACCCCTGGGAGAAGGTGGCCGAGATTCAAGGCGACCACCGCTTCTTCCAGTGCTCCCGTTGCTGTACCGACGAGGTATGGGACGCCATCGAGCCGGTCTCTCATATGGTAGAGGCCATGGGAGACGGCCTAGAGGTTCCGACAGAGCTCGTGCCACGCTGCCCGCACTGCGGGACAGAGGCGTTCCCTTGGGTTCGCGGCTACGGCAACTTCCTGCAGGGCGAGCTCTACGAGGAGCAGTACCACAAGGTGTCCGACTGGCTCGACGCGCACGCGCGACAGAGGATCCTTTTCCTCGAGCTGGGTGTGGGCCGCATGACGCCCGCGTTTATCCAGGAGCCGTTCTGGGCCCTCACGGCGCAGTTACCGCAGGCCAGCTACATCGCCGTAAACAACAAGACACAGTTTCTCCCCCGCGCGATCGAGGATCGGGGACTCGCCGTTCGCGCCGACATCGCCGACGTGCTCGCCGACGTGCGCAAGACGCTGGGGAGATAGCGCATGGAGACGGCGAAAGCAGCTAGCATAGGCAGGGCGCTAGCCGAAGCGGATCTTGCCATCATCGGCGCCAGCAACGGGCTAGACATGGCGGAGGGGCTCAACCTTTTCTGCGCCGATGCTCATTTCCAAGAGGCGTACGGGGACCTCGCCCAGACCGACGGCATCGGCTGCATACTGCAGGGGCTTGCCTCCCCGGATGCCAGCGTGCGACGCCGATGGGCCGAGCGGTTCCATCAAAAGGAGTATGTCGAGTATGAGCCCAGCCCGCTCATGAACAGGCTGCGGCATCTTACGGAGCACGCTGACACCTTCGTGATCACGTGCAATATCGACGGACACTTCGCACGTGCAGGGTTCAACGAGAACAGCGTGCTCGAAACGGAAGGGAGCATACGCACGTCGATTGACGAGCGGCGTCTCGCCCATCCAGATGCCCTCGCCATGGCACAGCTCGAAGAGCTCGCACACCTTGTGCAAGCCCATCGCAACCACAAGGTTGCCATCCTCGAACTTGGTGTGGGACTGCGCAACGGCGTCATAAAGCGCATGCTCGCTCAGGTCGCGAACGTCTGCGAACACGCCACCTACATCGTGTTCAACTACAGTCAGGCCCTGACGCCCGATGCATCGTGCGAGACAATTCTCGTTGACGGCGATATGGCCCCGGCTTTTGAGGAGATCGCCCGATGCCGCCTCTAGAAAGAGAAGCGATGAGGCTTCGAAGCCTTATCGACGATGCCGACGCCATCATCGTCGGCATCGGCTCGGGCATGTCGAGCGCCGCCGGGTTCAACCATTACAACCACGCGGGCATGACGCGTGCCGGAATGGCGGACTGGCAGCAAGCCTTTGGCTTCAAGAGCCTTTTCGACGGCTTCTACCACCTCTACCCCAGCCTCGAGCAGCAATGGACCTACTACGCGCGATACATCGATTTCATGCTGCGCGAGCCTGCCTCGCAGCCCTATCTTGACCTGCGGTCCCTCATCGGCCATAAGGATTACTTCATCCTGAGCACCAATGTGGACACCCAGGTCGAGAAGACATTTCCTGCCGAGAGGACCTGCAACTATCAGGGAAGCTTCGCGCACCTTCAGCGCAAGCAACCATGCTGCGACGAGATCTTCGATGCGAGTCCCTACGTCGAGCGCATGCTCGCAGGCATGGCGGGGTTCGAGATCCGCAGCGAGGATGTCCCCCGATGCCCGCACTGCGGTTGGCAGCTTGTGCCGTGGGTACGGGACGACACGTTTCTGCAGGGCACGGCATGGCGCGAGAGTCTCGAACGATACGAGCGCTTCGTGCGCGAGCGCAGCGATTGCCGCGTGCTGTTGTTGGAGCTTGGCGTGGGCGAGATGACCCCCGGTATCATCACGCTCCCGTTCTGGAGCATGACCGCGAAGCTGCCGGATGCGCATCTGTTGAGCGTAAATATCTCGGGCGGCTCGGCCCCGCTACAGCTCGGGAGCAAGGCGGAGGCGATTCAGGCCGACTTGGGCACTCTGCTCTCGGCGGCGCGGGCGGGCGGCGAGTAGCGCGGCGAGGCGTCTTGCCGCAAACCGTCCTCGCTAAATGCATGACCGTTAATAAGCAAATACCAAGGCGCGCCTTATTTCAGGTATTCCTCAAAGAATGCCTTCAGCTTTCCAAACGGAATGATGTCCATCTGATCGTAAAGGTCGGTGTGGCTGGCACCAGGGATAATGAGCAATTCCTTGTTGTCCCCCGTCAGCTTGCTGTACGCAGTTTCGCTGAAATAGCGGGAGTGCGCCTTCTCGCCATGCACCAGCAGTACCGCAGAGCGAATTTCGCTGCTGTATTGCAAAATCGGCATATTCAGGAACGACAGCGAGGACGTCACATTCCAGCCACCGTTGGAGTTCAGGCTGCGGGGATGATAGCCTCGCGGAGTTTTGTAGTAGGCGTAATAGTCCGCTACAAACTGCGGCGCATCCTCCGGTAGCGGATCGACCACGCCGCCCGCCAGCGCATAGCTGCCGTTTTTATAGTCCTCGGTGCGCTGCGCGTTCAGCGCTTTCCGCTTTTCAAAGCGCGCCTGCTCGGAATCCTCGGCGTCAAAATAGCCGTTTGCGGTCACGCGGGTCATATCGTACATGGTCATAGCCGCGGTAGCTTTGATACGGGTGTCGATGGCCGCCGCATTGACTGCCATGCCGCCCCAACCGCAGATACCGATGATGCCGATACGCTCCGGGTCAACGCTTTCCTGCACAGAGAGGAAATCCACCGCTGCGCAGAAGTCCTCGGTGTTGATGTCCGGCGATGCTACATAGCGGGGTGTGCCGCCGCTCTCGCCGGTATAGGACGGGTCAAAGGCAATTGCAAAAAAGCCCAACTCCGCCATTTTCTGCGCGTACAGACCGGAGGACTGCTCCTTCACCGCGCCAAAAGGGCCGCTGACGGCGATGGCGGGCAGCTTGCCTTCCGCGTTCTTAGGCACGTAGACGTCAGCCACCAGCGTGATGCCGTATCGGTTATGGAAGGTCGCCTTGCTGTGCTCAACCTTGTCGCTTTTGGGAAATACTTTGTCCCATTCCTGCGTCAGATTCAACTGTTCCATACCTAAACCTCCTTGTCAGTCGCTTTAAGGTATTGCTCGTCGTCCACGGGCTCCAACCACTCGTTGGAGGCCTCCTCGCCCGGAACCTCCACCGCGAGATGGGAGAACCAGCTGTCGGGCGCCGCACCGTGCCAGTGCTTTACGCCTGCGGGAATATTTACTACATCGCCGGGGCACAGCTCCTGTGCCGGTTTGCCCCATTCCTGGTAAAACCCTCGGCCAGCCACGCAGACGAGAATCTGCCCGCCGCCGCTTTTGGCGTGATGGGTGTGCCAGTTGTTGCGGCAGCCTGGCTCGAACGTAACGTTGTAAATGCCGACCTGCTCGGTGGAAAGGGGCGCGAGGTAGCTTTGCCCGATAAAGTACTTCGCAAATGCGTCGTTGGGGGCACCGATGGGAAAGGCCATCTCGTTTTGATGCTTAGCTCTTGCATCAGCGGCATTGTCATCCGCCCAGACCTCCTTCGCCATGCGAAAGGCCGCCCACGCCTTGGGCCATCCCGCATAAAACGCCGCATGCGTAAGGATTTCCGCTATCTCAGCCCTGGTCACGCCATTGTTCTTTGCGGACATCAGATGATATTGAAACGAAGAGTCCGTCAGGCCCTGCGCCATTAGGGCAACCACCGTCACTATGCTGCGATCTCGAAGGGAAAGCCCGTCTTCTCGACTCCATACCTCGCCGAACAGCACATCGTCATTGAGCTGTGCAAATTTGGGGGCAAAGTCCCCCAGGGCATCTCTACCTGCCGTCTGTTTAATTGTCATGATCGATTTCCTCCTGTCGATGGTTTTGAGTACAAACTGCTTCCGCGCGTCCAAGCTGCTCGCCTAGATTCCCATGCCTATCCGTCGCGCCCGCTCCAGAGCAGGATGCCCGGCGATATCGCCCACGTCGTTCACGCCGCCGGCGAAAACCGTTCCGACAAGCGTGCGCCTTTGGCGAAAATCCCTTGCGCTCCCGATTTGTATTAACGAAAATAAACGTAATACCTAAACCTAACTTTAGGTCAAGGAATGAATTCTAGATTTATCCGGAGGAACCATGTACACAATCGGACAGGTGGCGGAGATGTTCGGTCTGCCCGTTTCCACGCTGCGTTATTACGATAAGCAGGGATTGTTCCCGGGGCTGGAGCGGACGTCCGGCATTCGCCGATTCGGCGATACGGAACTCGAGGCGCTTCGGGTCATCGAATGCCTGAAGAAGGCTGGGATGGAGATCAAGGACATCCGGCTGTTCATGGAATGGTGTGCGGAGGGCCCATCGACATATCCCAAGCGCAAGGCCATGTTCGAGGAACGAAAGGCCCACATGGAGTTGGAGATCGCAAACATGAACCGCGCGCTGGACATGTTGAAGTTCAAATGCTGGTACTACGAGCAGGCGATTCAGGATGGCAACGAGGATAGAGTGAAGGCGCTGATCCCCGACGATTTGCCGGATGAGATTAAAGATACCTACGATAACGCCCACGCTCAATAATGCCGCCCGATGCTCAAGGGGCTTTGGCAAGGAGTCGTTTTAGGCAGACATGCAAAAAGAAAGCCTCCGAACCAGAAGGTTCGGAGGCTGTTATTCCCGTTATTCCCATAGGCATAAGCGCATCTGTTCGCGATTGCCTATCGATGCTCTGCCTCGAGCACGGCAGACACCGCATCGAGGAACTCCCGCACATGGTCTGCGGGGTGCGACGAATGAAGCAGCCCGTAAGACACGAGACAGTCCCAATCGGTAGGGACGGTTTTGAGCATGGGGTGGACGTTGGCCCACAACGGTAGCGTCGCAAGCGCGAGGTCCTCGTTCGCGCCGCGATTGAACACCTCCGCCCGATATTGCGGGAAGTCTACGAGCGCGATTTGAGGATGATGCAAGAGTATCTCGTCGCGCACGCGGTCGATTTCGGCGTTCCAGCCCCGGCGTATAAGCATAAGACTGTGATTGTGGAGGTCGTCGAATGTGACGATGTCGCGTTTGGCGAGTTCGTTGTCGACGGGAACGGCGCACCAGAGCGGCTCGCGCGAAAGCTCGAGGCCCAGGCACCCGCGCTCTTTTAGAAAGGCGTCGTCGAAAATCCCCGCCACGATATCCATGTCTTGCCCGAGGTTCGCCAAACCGCGCGCCGCCGAGGGTGTGTTTTCAAACGTGACCACCTGAAGGCTCATGCCAGGGCAACGTTCCTTCACCTTCGGCCACAGCTTCGTGAGCGGCGTGCTGGGCGTCATGAGCGACACTCCCACGCGGATGATGCGCTTCTCTCCACGCTCGGCGACGCGGGCGCGTGCGATTGATTCTTGAGAGTACTGTACGATATGGCGAGCGTCGGCGAGCAGCGACCTGCCTGCTCGCGTAAGCGAAAGCCCCTGATGCGATCGGTGGAACAGCGTAAGGCCTAGCCGCGACTCCAGCAGGTTCATCTGCTTGATGACGGCCGTGGGCGTGATGAAGGACTCTTGTGCCGCCTTGGAGAAGCTGCCCGCCTCCGCCACGCGGATGAAAGTGTCAAGCTGTGGGTTGTACATCGATCCTCCTGTCACGCATTATGTGCCGTATATACCCCATGGTTATATCCATCATTCCAACGTGAACTTCTCGCACGTCAGTAAACGCCGTAGCCTTGTATTCGAAAAGTCACCATAAGGAGGAGACCATGGAGTATCTGAAGCTCAACAACGACGTAGAGATGCCCATCGAGGGTTTGGGCACCTTCCTCATGACCCCGGCCGAGGCCGAGGCGGCCGCAACCGCCGCGCTCACGGCTGGCTACGAGCACATCGACACCGCCAACGCCTACATGAACGAGCGCGCCGTGGGCCGTGCCATCGCCAAGAGCGGCATCGCACGCGACAAGATCTTCGTCTCCACCAAGCTCTGGCCGAGTGTCTACGACGCGGGCATGCCGGCGGTGGACGCCACGCTCCAGCGCCTAGGGCTCGACTACGTCGACATGCTCATCCTGCACCAGCCGGTAGGCGACTACCTGGCCGCGTGGCGCACGATGGAGGAGGCCTACCGCGCGGGCAAGGTGCGCGCCCTCGGCCTCTCCAACTTCCCGCAAGACAAGATCGCCGAGGTCATCGAGGTCGCCGACATCAAGCCGCAGCTCGTGACCGTTGAGTGCCACCCCTATCACGCCCAGCGCGACCTGCGCGCCTACCTCGCGCCGTACGGCACGGTGATCGAGGCGTGGTACCCGCTCGGCCACGGCGACAAAGGTCTTCTGGAGGAGCCCGTCTTCGTCGCTCTCGCCGAGAAGTACGGCAAGACCCCGGCCCAGGTGATCCTGCGCTGGCACGTGCAGATGGGCACCTCCATCATCCCCGGCTCCAAGAACCCCGCCCACATCGCCGACAACGCAAACATCTTCGACTTCTCCCTCACCGAAGACGAGATGGCCGAGATTGCCAAGCTCGACGGGACCATGACCTACTACACCGCCACTGAGGAAGCACTCGCGGGCTACCTGGCCATACGCCCCGATTTCGACGCGCAGGAGTAGCGCTCAGACGATAACGGACCAACCAAGCCAACGAAGGAGATGCCCCATGACCGCAAACCCGACCGTGACCAGAAGAAACTTCCTGCTCGGAACCGCGCTGTGCGCAACGATGCTCTCCGGTTGCAGCCAGGGTGACGACCAAGCCGCCGTCGAGGACGAGCCTGCCGCCGCGCCCGCCGTAGGCGGCAACGTCCTCGTGGCCTACCACTCGGCACAGGGCCACACCGCTGCCGTAGCTCAGACGATTGCCGACGAGCTCGACGCCGATCTCTTTGAGGTGACGCCTACGGAGCCCTACTCCGACGATGACCTCGACTGGACCGACGACAGTAGCCGCGTGACCCGCGAGCACGAGGACGAGAGCCTGCGCGACGTCGAGCTTACGCAGGTCACGCCGGACGGCTGGGAGAACTACGACACCGTGCTCGTGGGGTATCCCATCTGGTGGGGCATCGCGGCCTGGCCCATCGACAACTTCATCTCAGGCAACGACTGGGACGGCAAGACGGTGCTCCCGTTCTGCACCTCTTCCTCCTCGAGTCTTGGCCGGAGCGGCGAGCTACTCGCCGAGGCCGCGGGCAGCGGGGAGTGGCAGGAGGGCCAGCGCTTCTCGTCCAGTGTGGACGAGTCCGGGGTTCGTGATTGGGTCGCCGGTCTCGGCCTGGCATAAGCAATTAGAGATGACAGACCGCTGACAATCTGGGAGTTTCGAATGATCCTATACTTCACCGGGACGGGCAACTGCCTCTACGTGGCGCGCGAGCTGGCCGCGGAGGGCGAGAGGGTCCTGAGCATCCCGCAGGAGCTGCGCCGCGAGGGCGAGCTCGCCTACGCGGACGATGCGATTGGCATCGTGTACCCCATCTATGGGCACATGATGCCCGACATGGTGAAGACGTTCCTCGAGCGCGCGACGCTCGACACGCCCTACCTCTACTTCGTTTGCACCTACGGCAACCGGCACGCCAACGCAGTCGAGCTGTGCCTGGAGGATGCGCGGGCGGCGGGGCTCAACCCCGCCTACGTGACCACGCTCCTCATGGTAGACAACTGGCTGCCCAACTTCGACATGGACGAGCAACGCGCCCGCATCCCCGAGAAGAAGATCGGCGAGAATCTCGAGCGCATCCGCGCGGCCGTGTCCACGCGCCGCCGCTGGATCGAGCCGGTGACCGACGAGGACCGCGCGGCGCACGAGCAGTTCATGAGCCGGGGCTTGCGCTTCGAGCCGGCGGCGCTGGGCGGATTCCTGACCGTTGATTCCGAGAAGTGCATGGGATGCGGGGCGTGCGCAAAGGTGTGCCCGGCTGACTGCATCGCGCTCGAGGGCGGTAAGGCCGTCCGTAACGCGCAGGCGGGCTTTGGCTGCAACGCCTGCCTCGCCTGCATGCACGCCTGCCCCGCGCACGCCATCACCTGCGCGGCGGGCGACAAGAACCCCGCGGCGCGCTTCCGCAACGAGCACGTGACCCTTGCCGAGCTGCAAGAGGCCAACAGCGGCCGCTGATGCGCTTCTCGCCATGCCGAAAGTCTGCGGCTTCGGCTTGATTTACTCAGAAAGAGGAACTATGCACGTGAGCCATCTTTCACGCAGGTCCTTTATCGAGGCTGCCGCGCTCGCTGCGGGCGGGCTGGTACTCGGGGAAGGCCTGGTCGGCTGCGCGGATGTCCGTGAGCTTGGCGGCTACGTCCTCACGGAGGGGTCGCAGACAGACCGCGGCTTCGTCGTTGACGACGCCCTGCAGACGCCATCGGGCAGGACGCTGCACTTCTCGCTCCATGTGCCGGACTCCTACGACGGGTCCGTGCCCTATGCGCTCTACGTGGCCTGCCCCGGCTGGGAGGGGCTCTACTTCCAGGGCGTGGGGGCGAATCTTCAGGAGGACTACCCCTTCGTGGCGAACGACTACATCGCCGACATGATCGTGGCCTCGCCCCAGCTCGACGACTGGGACGAGCAATCGGCGTCAGACGTGGTGGAGCTCACCGAATGGCTGCTCGGCGCCTACAGCATCGATGCGGACCACGTGTACCTGAGCGGATGCTCGGGCGGCGGCGAGACCATCTCCATCGTCTTGGGAACGCGCCCCGAGCTCTACCGACGCGCGCTTCACACCATCTCGCGCTGGGACGGCGACATCGAGACGCTCACCACAGCCGAGGTTCCCGTGTATATGGCTATCGGCGAGAACGACGACTATTACGGCTCCGAACCCGCGCGCGAGGCGTACGAGGAGATTCGCGCCGCCTATCGAGCTCGCAGGCTTTCCGAGGAGCGCATCAGCGAGCTGGTCGTGCTCGATGTCAAGCCCACGAGCTACTTCACCGAGCGGGGCTTTGCTGCGGACGCGGGCCAGCACGGGGCGGGCGGCTACCTCTTTGCCCGTGACGAGGACATCATGGGATGGTTGTTCTCATGACGCGGAGAATAAAGGGACTGACGAGAAGGGCGCTGCGCCGCACGGTCGACATAGTCCTTGCGACCCTGCTTGTGGTTCAGATGTTTTCGCGTTTCTGGGTGCCCTGCTCATGCAGGTAGTCGTCCGCAGCGCCCGTCCGATCATACACTTGGCGAACGAAAAGGGGCGGTGGGCCTCCGTCTTCACGGGCCCACCGCCGCCGAACTGGGTTACGCAAGTCGGGACTACGCGAGCTTCTTCGAGAGCGCCCTTGCCTCGTGCGTGTTGTCGACCATGCCGCCGTAGGTCATGCCGTAGAGCGCGGCGAAGCGCTTCATGGTGTACTCGCCCCAATCGAGCATCTCGCGCGTGGGCGCGCCACCTTGGAACACGAAATAGAGCGTCTTGCCGCTCATACTGCCCTCGCGCACCGGACCGTAGAAGCGGTCGAGCAGGTTGCGCAGCATGCCGGAGAGGTTGTGCCAGTAGACGGGCGACCCCACGACCAGGGTGTCCGCCGCCTCGATGCGCGCGAGCACGTCCTCGAAGTCATCGTCGCCGTAGTTCTGGCCGTAGCCGTAGACCTTGTGCTCGGCAAGATTCAGCTGCTCGTACGGGCGATCGCCGATGAGCTCGCGCGCCAGGCGCGCCGTGTTGCCATCCTTGTTGGGGCTTCCGTTGATGAAAAGAATCATACGTCTCACTCCTTACGTATTGTCTGATACCGCCTTTACCATAGGCGTGAGAAGATCCGGCGAGAAGTTCCTGCTCGTAGGCAGCTTATAACCGTGGGGTGTGTACGTCTTGCCATCCTCATCGCTGCGCCTTCCAAAACGCGAGGGCATCGTCGATCCAGCCCTCTGCCACGGTGTCGACACCCAGGCCAAAGCCGTGGCTCAGGCCTTCGTAAACATGAAACTCCGTGGGCACGCCCGTTGCTGAGAGCGCTTCGAGACGCGCCTGCATGGTGCGCCAGCTCGCGATGCCGTCGCGATCACCCACGCAGGCGTAGGTCGCGGGGTCGGCACCCGTCAGTTCGCTCATGCCGGTGTACTGCATGATGGCCGCCGCGGGCTGGGGCGTTCCTACTGGCGCGCCAAAGGCGGCCGGGCCGTAGCCGCCGACCCATGCCGCCATGCGCGCACCGGCCGAGCCGCCCCACAGCGAATAGCCCGACGTGTCCACGCTGAGCTCGTCGGCGTGCTCGAAGATGAAGGAGACGGCGCGGGCCAAGTCCTCGCAGGCGAGCTGCGCGTCCGGCCGATAGATGACCGCGAACCCGTTGACGCCGGAACGGGCCAGGTGCAGACAGTGCGGGAAGGAGTCGTGCATGGCAGCGACGTAGGCGAATCCGCCGCCCGCGCTTACCACGGCAAACGGTGCAGACGCGCCGCCCGCTCCCTCGGCAGCGAAGCGGAAGAGCCCCGTGTTGGCGAGCGAGGGGTCGGCGGCCTTCTCGGCATCCGTGTAGATGTCGTAGAAGAACGTCCGTTCCGCTGCGCGCTCTGACAGCAGATAGCTGACGACGTCGACCGTGGTGCTCGTATGGATTTCCGAGTACCACGGCAGGCAAGCGGAAAGGTCATCGAGCGTCATATCCTCCGTCGGCGGATGGAGAGTTGTGGGGAAGAGCAGCCGTCCGTAGCCATCGAGCAAAGGGTTGTTGATGACGTCGTAGATGGGCGTGTCCGCCGTGACCGGGCCCGGAGCGGAGCCGCGCGCGAACCCGGCGGTCCCGTCCGACGAGCAGCCGGCAAGGCTTCCCGCAGCGGCCAACCACACGGCAGCCTCCAGAAACGAACGGCGCGGCATCATCGCCGCACTCGATAGACGAGGTGGAGGCCGTCGCCGGCAAGGCGCTCGACGCGCTCAAGCGAGAATACGTGCGAACCGCCGGCTGAGCGAGGCATCTCGTCGAAGACGGAAGCCGTTTCGGGCTCCCCCGAGACCGTCGGGGAGAGAACGAGGCTCAGCTCGTCAAGCACGCCCGCGGCAAGAAACGACATGTCCGTCTTTCCGCCGCCGCACACGAGCAGGCGCTCGATGCCGAAAAGCTCGCGCAGCTTGCGCAGGGCGAGCGGGAGGTCGAGCCCGCGCGAGCCGGCAAGCACATATGAGACGCCGCGCTCTCGCAGATAGTCGCGATACGCCGGCGAGGCCGCCTCGGTGAGGACCTCGATGACGTGCGCGCCCGCACGGCCGGCGCGACGATAGGTCGCAGACTCCCATGCAATCTCCCCGGCGGGGTCGACGGAGACGTAGAACGATCGTTCAGCGTGAGGCGCCACGAAGTCCCCCTTGGGCGCGCTCCCGTGGGTATCGAGCGCAAGGGGGCGCGACCCGACGAAGCCCTTCGTGGTCACGGCCCCGTACGCCACGGCGTCCGCCCCAAACTCGACCTGCATGCGAGAGTACGCGGCGCGTGCGGGCGAGGCGGCGGGGTCGAGCATGTACGCGCCGTCGATACGCCCGTTGAGCCCGGCAAAGACGTGGCAGACGACATAGGGTCTAATGTTCATGGCTCCCTACCTTACCTTGTGCCCGCCGAAGACCATGAGGTCGAGTCCATTGAGCAGCCCGTCGATCTTGGCGACCTCATCGTCGGTGAGCCCGACCTCGGCGGCGCCGAAGTTCTCGAGCAGTCGTTCGGGCTTGCGACTGCCCGGGATGGGGATGATATAGGGCTTCTTCTCGAGCATCCAGGAAAGGGAGACCTGGGCGGGCGTCGCCGCGTGCAGCTCAGCCAGCTCGCGGACGAACCGCATGATGGGCACGGCGCGCCTTTCGCCTTCCTCTGTGTACTGCGGCATGCCATCGCGGTAGTCTTGAGCGCCCTCGAATCTGGTGTTGTGGCTGTACGCGCCCGTCAGAAAGCCGTTCGCCATGGGAGAGAATGCCACGAGGGCGACATTCAGCTCCTCGAGCACGGGGAACAGGGATTCGTTCCAGCGCGCCATCATGGAATAGCGGTTCTGGACGGCGGAGACGGGGCACACCGCATCGGCGCGACGCAGGTACTCCTCCGTCGCCTCGGAGATTCCCCAGGCGCGGATCTTACCTTCCTTGATGAGGTCTGCCATGGTGCCTGCAACGACCTCGGGGTCGACCTTTGGGTCGATTCGGTGCTGATAGTAGAGGTCGATGTGGTCGGTGCGCAGCCGGCGCAGGCTCTTCTCCACCGAGATACGGATAACCTCGGGGCGCGAGTCCACGAGGATGGTCTTGTCCGGGGCGTGCGTGACGCCGAACTTGGTGGCAATGACAACCTCGTCGCGCACGGGCGCGAGCGCCTTGCCCACCACGTCCTCGTTGTGCGCCTCGGTCCCGTCGGCGCACGTGCCAACGTAGCACTCCGCCGTGTCAAAGAAGGTATAGCCCATCTCGTGGGCCTGACGGACGACGCTCACGGCCTCGTCGTCGGGCATCGGGTCTCCGCTCGCGTGCGTGATTCCCATGCAGCCCATGCCGAGCGGGCTGACTTCGATGCCGCTTTTTCCCAAAACGCGCTTGTCCATTCCCGTTCTCCCTGTCTATGATATCCGTCATTTGTTTGCGACGCCCACGTCCGCCCGTTCATCGAGCTCCGTTAGGCACATCCCCTGTCGGTGGCCTGCGCTCTCTCATCGCCAAGCGTACGACCGCAGAGCGCTCGGCGGAAGCTCCCTTTGGTGCGGTGCCCTGAACCTGCGGGTTATAACCCCGTGCGCACCCCAGCGTTATAGAACCCTCACCAACGGAAACTTCCGCCGGCGCGGCGCCCCTCGTATGGTGGATACGTCAAGTTGCGAGAAAGGAAGGCACCATGGACTACATCACCTTAAACAACGGCGTCAGGATGCCGCAGCTCGGCTTCGGCGTGTATCAGATCCCAAACGCCGCGGAATGCCAGCGCGCCGTGGAGGACGCGCTCTCGGTCGGCTACCGGCTGCTCGACACGGCCGCCAGCTACGGCAACGAAGAGGCGGTCGGGGCCGCCATTCGTGCGAGCGGCCTGCCGCGCGACGAGGTGTTCGTGACGACCAAGCTGTGGATGTCGGATGTGAGCTACGAGGGGGCCAAGCGCGGCTTCGACGCGTCGCTCAAGCGGCTGGGGCTCGACTACGTCGACCTCTACCTCATCCATCAGCCGTTCGGCGACGTCTTCGGCGCGTGGCGCGCCATGGAGGAGCTCTACGAGCAGGGCGTTATCCGCGCCATAGGCACAGCTAACTTCTACCCCGATCACCTCGCAAACCTTATCTCGTTCAACCGCATCGCCCCCGCCGTGAACCAAGTCGAGTGCAACGTGTTCTTCCAGCAGCGCGAGGCACAGGAGTATATGGCCGGCAAGGAGGTAGCCATGGAGGGCTGGGCGCCCTTTGCGGAGGGCAGAAACGACCTCTTCCGCAACGAGGTCCTCGCTCGCATCGGCGAGGCGCACGGCAAGACGGTCGCCCAGGTCGTGTTGCGCTGGCTGCTGCAGCGCGGTGTGGTCTGCATCCCTAAGAGCACGCACCGCGATCGCATGGAGCAGAATTTCGACGTCTTCGACTTCGCGCTGGGCGACGACGAGATGGTCGCCATCGCCGCACTCGACACCGGGCGCAGCGCATTCTTCGACCACCACGACCCCGCCACCATCGAATGGATGTCCGGGCTCGTGCGCAACGTGTAGACGAGCGGTCAGACCGCACTGATAACTTACTAGGAGGAATTGCCATGAACTCATTCACGTACGACTACCCGGTCAGGAACTACTTCGGCGAGGGGGCTATGGACCAGGCACTCGACGCCGAGATGGGTGCCATGGGCAGGACAGTGATGCTCGCCTACGGCGGAGGCGCGGTCAAACGAACCGGCGTCTACGGCCACGTGGTCGATAAGCTCACGAGCGCGGGCAAGCGCGTGGTGGACTTCGGCGGCATCATGCCCAACCCGACCTACGAGAAGTGCCAGGAAGGCGCCGCGCTCGCACGCGAGGAGCAAGTCGACTTCATTCTCGCCGTCGGCGGCGGGTCGGTCTTCGACTGCTGCAAGGTGGTCTCCGCGCAGGCGATGCTTGACGAGGACATCGAGACGCTCGAGCACGTCGACGGCAAGATGCCGAGCTCGTTCATCCCCATGGGCTGCATCGTTACGCTCTCCGGCACGGGCGCCGAGCAGAACAACGGCGCCGTCATCACCAACGAGGAGACGCACGTGAAGGGCGCCTATCTGGGGGCGATGCCCATGTGGGCGGCGCTCGACCCGGCGCTCACGCTCACCGTACCGCACGCGCAGTTCATGAGCGGCGCGTTCGACACGCTCTCGCACTGCATGGAGAGCTATTTCGGAAGCCCGCGCGGGCGCAATGTCACCGACGACATCAACCTCGCCATCCAGCGTAACGTCATCCGCAACATGCGGATCATCGCGGACGACGATCAGAACCTCGATGCCAGAAGCGAGCTCGTATACGACTCCGCCATGGCCGAGAACGGCGTGCTCAAGATCGGCAAGTCAACGGACTTCCAGGCGCACATGATCCAGCACCAGTACGGCGCGTACACCCACACCAACCACGGAATGGGCCTCGCGGTCATCCACCCTGCGCTCTACCGCCACCTGGCCCCCGAGGCGCCCACGCAGTTCGCCCGCTGGGCGCGCGAGGTGTGGGGCGTCGACGGCGAGGGCAAAGACGACCTTACGGTGGCGCTCGAAGGCATCGACCGCCTGCAGGCGTTCATCGGCGAGATGGGGCTTCCCACGAGCTTCGCCGAGATGGGCTCCGACGCGTCCGACGAGACGCTGCACAAGGTTGCGGACACCTGCGTGCTCACCGGCGGCTGCGCCAAGAAACTGGAGCGCAGCGAGGTGTTCCAGATTCTGACCGAGTGCCTCTAGATCGGCGGTGGGCCCCGATCCGCCCGCGCCAAAGGAAACCGTACGACTCCGAGATGTCATCGTAATCGTAGGACCCGGCGAGCCCGCCGCGCCTGATGAATCCGTCGAAGTCGTCGTCGACGGCCCCCTGCTCGTCGAAGTAGGAGCGGTATTCGCCGAAGCTGAAGGGGAGGATGTGTACCTCCCCGTGGCGCCCTGTGAACAGGGTTGCCAGGTCCGAACTCAGGAGGAACGCGTTCGATCCCGTGAGGTAGATATCCCATCCGCCACGTGCGTGAATGCTGTTAATTGCTTTCTCGAAACCCTCGCACAGCTGCACCTTGTCGATGAAGAGACGGTTGCGGGTGCCCTCTTTGTGCCGCTCGATGATTTCGTGATACAGCGTGTGATACTCAAGCAGCGGCTCGTTGTCGAGGTCCAGCAGATCGATGTAGACGTTGTTGGAGGATGGGTCCCTCCGAGCAACGGAGGCGGAGAACGCCTTCATAAGCTCGGACCTACCAGAGCGGCGCATCCCCGTGATCACCTTGATGTCCCGGGTGCCCTCGAGCGCCCAAAGCCGCTCCATGTACGTATTGCGGTCGACCCAATCAATCATCAGCTCTTTCTCGGTTTCAAAACCGATAAGGAAATATGTGCAAGGGCGCGTCGGAGGGTAAGCCCCAGCCATGTCATGTCGGCAGAAGCCCTCGACCGGCGGCACGACGAAGTCGAAATAGCCCTCGATTTCCCGCGGGCCCTCTTCGAAATCTTGATGGTATATGCGACGCCGTAGAGCATCGGCAACGCGTTCTGCTATGCGCCGCCTTCGGCATTGGAATCGCCCTTGCCCCGCACAGCAACGTAGCTCATAGACGGAACGATCAGGATGCTCGGCTTGTCAGGCGGTTTGCCCGTGATGTTGTAGCGCACCGTAGACGCTGATGGAGATGGCTGCGCGCGGGCACGGGCGCGCCACCGCACTTCACAGCTTGTTTCTCAAGTATTTGGGACGCACACGCGGCGTTCAAAAATGCGGAGCGACTCCGCATGGCTCGAGACTGAGCCGAGGTGCCCTACTTCTCGCTCTCCAGCAGCCCCACGATGCGGTCGATGTCGACGGCAAAGCGAGGCCTTCCCTCGCGCTCGTAGCGGTCGAGGTATGCCTGGCACTCGGAGACGATGCGCTTGGTGTTGCCGTCGATGATGCGCTGGAGCGTCTCATAGTAGGCCGAGCCCTCGGTCCTGAAGCGGCACTGGTAGACCTTGGTTATGGGGAGCATCTTGATGTAGTGGATGCCGTGGCGGCAGCCGGGGCGCGTCGTGGGGCGGGGTGGCAACGCAAAGTACTGGTCTTTGGGCGCGTTAGGGGCGATGTTGGAACGCAGCGGCACAGCGAAGTCCCTGCGCTTCCCGCGGAAACGCAGCCTCACCACCACGATGCAGGGGCGATTGTGCTTAAGCATGAGCTCGCGGTCGCCCTCGACGAGGTCGAAGAAGTCCTGGGAGATGGATACAATCTTCATCGGTTACGCCCCCTTTATACGAAGCGGGGCCCGCATCGCTGCAGGCCCCTACAGGTGGGCGATATTCTACGCCTTGCGGCACCCCGTCGCCCACGGAGGTTAAACGTACACGTAAGCCGTACTCTGAAAGCCGCGGCTTCCGGCAAGTAGTTTATACCACGAAAGGTCGCTTTCAATGCGCATAGCTCGCAAAATAACACTCGCCGGGCCGTCGCCCCTGGCCGTTACCCTACAATCTTCATTGGAGTCAGCAGGTCAATTCATCTAGTTATGGGGGTGTATCCTAAAGGGAATCAAATTTATACCCCCATAACTAAGGAATTTTCTATTCCCACTCTTTCACATGTGCTTGCCGTCACGCCATTCCAGTCAACTCCAATTAGGTCGTCGATTATGACCGCCATTCCTCCGAATTCCGTCGCATGCCGCCGCGTGGGCGTTTGGGACATAACGCGGGACAAATCCGCAAACTTTTCTAGGCACACAGGCGCGCAGTTTCGTTTTTGTCCCCGGGACAAAAATGGGTTGGTTTTGGAGGCCTGAAGCCACGTGAAATGGATGCCGAAACGATTGATAATCCTCCTTGATGCTTGGCTCGCGACGTGAATCGTAGCCAGTGGCTTTACCGTCTTGCATTTCCGCAGGTCATGAGGGACACGCAAGAGCGATGACCGGAAGGATCGTCGCGGGCGGCTTTCTTTGCGAATTTGAACGCGGCCTTGGAATGTGACTTGTGAAGTCGCTCTTTCTACCGATTGCCCATTTGCCATCGGATCCACCGTCATTAATGATCACGCATTCTCCACTGCGGTCATAAATCGGCCGATAACCGCCACATGGTATCGATGGAGCACGCTCAGCACCTTGCTGATAAATTCGGTGGCACAGGCAAGCGCAAGGGCAATCAAACGCGAGAGGTCGTTGATTTCGGTGAGACAATCGGAAAGTATGTCGATCGCGACACAGGCCAAAGACTTCCCGCCCGTTTCGGAAGCACCCACTACGGAAAGCGGGGGTGCCGCATCGTTCCCGCCAACAAAAGGCGGGGGCACCAATCCGATCCGGCTCACGGACAGGGAGAAAACGATCCTCACCGATCACCTGAGGACGGAGTGGGGCCTCGCTGGGCAAGGTCTG
Organism: Collinsella sp.; assembly: GCA_019414325.1. Taxonomy (GTDB): domain Bacteria; phylum Actinomycetota; class Coriobacteriia; order Coriobacteriales; family Coriobacteriaceae; genus Collinsella. The sequence goes on from DXMG01000023.1 coordinate 30,965, forward strand.
CCTCAGCCCCATCTTCGATTGCTTCGACGGCGCCATCATGAGCCGGACGGTCTCGACGTCCCCGGATGCGGAGATGGCAAACTCCATGCTCAGGCGCGGCATCACCATGGAGGAGTTCGCAGACGAGATCGACCGCTACATTCGCTGGGGTAAAAGATCATTTCTCCAGCGGCTGCATGATTTCTAATATGATTCCATCTGGATCCCGAAAGTAGAAGGCTCTGCTCCGGCCAAAGCCATCCTGCCGAAAATCAAATATCTGGGGAGCGGAGAAACACTCCACACCCTGCTCCACCAGTTTTTGATAGACCGCATCGGCATCCTCTGCATAAAAGCAAAGTTCTGATATGGAAGTTGTGAAAAGATCCGCGGGCTTGTGGTGAATTTCATCCTCCACAAACTGGATTAGTTCCACCGGCGGCATATGCAGCTGATCCGAGCCGTTCAGATAAGCAACCCGAGCCTTGCAGTTTTCTCGCCGGAACATTGCCTCCGTCTCTTTGCCCTCCATCAGGAGCTCCCCCTGATACTGAAGGCCCAGCACATCCCGATAAAACGCCACGGAACGGCCCAGGTCGCTGACCGTCAATCCCACATGATAGATCTGTCCAATCATAAGTTCCTCCTCGTTAGTTGTTTTCTGCTGGTTCAATGAAGGCATGGAACAGGAAGGCAAGCCCAATTGTTAAGATAATGTGGCAGATTCCGGCAAGCCCTCCGATTATGTGATCCATAAAACTACCCATCGGAACTGCTTCGGCAAGAATAACGAAAGCACCAGGTCAAATGCCCCTATGGGTACCAAGAAGCTCAACTGGTTATTAAATGGGTACCGAACGTCAATGTAATCTTTGCTGAATTAAAACTTAATATCAAGGCTAGCTACGCGAATAATTGCTCATAAAGGGACACCCCTGAAAAATTGATGCCCCGATATCCAGCGTTGTCTGAGCTCACAGCAACCATGAGCTCAGACGACTTGCTGCAGAAAACCGATACGATACAAAAAAGAAAAGTGCCCCGTGATACCACAAGGCACTTTTAACAACTAATGCTCTTTTAAACGGAATTACTCCCACTCGATGGCTCTGTATTTGTCGTCCCGTCATTCTAGTTGCACCCAGTTTTCGGTGTCGTCTCGAACCGAATGCCGCCAAATAACACCATGTCTTGTTTCGTCGGCTTCGGGGACAAAAGCTGGGACAATTTCAAAAACTTTTTTCAAACTCAGTGTTTTGAGTTTTTGTTTTTGTCCCAAAGGGCACGGCGGACCGCCTTTGGGAGCTCGATTTCGCCGAAAACGCCCGTTTTGAAACTCAACCGACCTTTAGCGTGCAAGCCGCCAGCTTCAACCGCAAGTGAGTCAGCGCTGGTGGCTTTCGAGCCGTCCGAAAAACCGCAGGTCACAGGTCTTTGGTATCGGTGGACAAAGTGAGTAGTCTCGGGGGGCTTGCCCATGAGTTGACAAGCAAGCCTTCAGAGTTTCGAGAAAACATACTGGTAGAATACGGTCTGCAAATCAATGACAGGAGACCGACGATGGCCGATATCCCGAGCAGGAAGCCCATCCTCACAATAGAACAGCAGATCGAGCACCTGAGGCGGAAGGGCGTCTCCTTCGAGCTGTGCTCCGAAGCGGAAGCCGCGCGCATCCTGGCCGGCCAAGATCACTATTTCAGACTCGCTGCCTACCGCGTGTTGTTCCCCAAACGCGTAGGCGGGCCGCGAGACGGCCAATACGCCGGGCTCGACTTCGGGCACCTCGTCGACCTCGCCGCCATCGACCGCGAGCTGCGCAGCTTCCTGCTGCCGCTGACCCTCGACGTGGAGAGCTCCGCGAAGACCAGGCTGGTCGAGCGTATCACCGAAAAGCCGGACGAGGACGGCTACTCGATCTTCTCCGACTACCTCGCAGCCCTCAACCACGGCGACCGCAACCGCAGGGAGGGAGAGCTCAACCGCCTGAAAAACGACGCCTACCTCGGATCGCTCGTTTCGAGGTACCCGATTGGCGAGATGCCGGCGTGGGTCTTTCTGGAGCTGTCGTCTTTCGGCGCCTTCGCCGACTTCTACCTCTTCTGCGCCGATCGATGGGGCGATTCCGAGATGAGGGACGAGCACTACATGCTCAGGCGCGCGAACTCGCTGCGAAACGCCGCGGCGCATTCGAGCGCCATCGTGAACGGGCTCGGCTCGTCATCGAGCGCGCCGCAGCTGAGGTACCCCGCGCCGCTGGCCGCGGCTCTCGGCGAAATCGGCGTGTCCAAGCGCCTCAGGCGCTCGAAGATGCGCAATCCACGCATCCTGCAGATGACCGTCCTCGCTTACGCCTACTCTCGATTCGTTCCTAGGGAGAAAGCAGAAGGGACTCCCGAGAGGCTACTCGCTCTTGCCGACAGGTCCGAGCTTCACGGCGACTGGTACGCGGGCAACACAGTGATAGCCTCGTCGCACGACTTCATCGCGATGGTCTTCAAAGCCTGGCTCGGGTAGGATCTACTTCCCACTTGCGCGCAAGCTTTGCTCGATGCTGATGCGCGCGTCAAGCATCCATGGGATTGACAAAGAGGCGTTTAACTGCATAATGAACTCTAGTTAGAAACCCTCGGGTTTGCGGGGCGGGATCGTGAAAGCGATTCTGCCCTATT
>DXMG01000024.1:0-26014 GCA_019414325.1 Collinsella sp.
GTCGCCACCGCCGATGATCGAGGTGCAGTCGGCATCGGCGACAGCCTCGGCGATAGCCTGGGTGCCGTGAGCGAAGTTGTCGAACTCGAAGACGCCCATGGGACCATTCCAGAACACAGTCTTGGCGCCCTTGACGGCCTCGGCGTAAAGCTCCTCGGTCTTGGGGCCGATGTCCATACCCTCACGATCGTCGGGGATAGCGTCGGAAGCGACAACCTCGGGGACAGCGTCCTCGCCAAAGTGATCGGCAACGCGGTTGTCGATGGGGAGCAGGATCTTGACGCCCTTCTCCTCGGCCTTCTTGAGCATCTCGCCAGCGCGCTCGACCCAGTCCTCTTCCTTGAGGGACTGACCGACGGACAGGCCCTGAGCCAGGAAGAAGGTGTAGGCCATACCGCCACCGATGATCAGGGTGTCAGCAGAGTCGATGAGGTGATCGAGAACGCCGATCTTGGAGGAAACCTTGGAACCGCCGACGATGGCGACGAAGGGGCGCTCGGGCTCGGCGAAGATGCCGGTCAGCGTGTCGACCTCCTTCTCGAGCAGGAAGCCGGCGACGGCAGGCAGGTAAGCGGCGGGGCCCACGACGGAACCCTGGGCGCGGTGAGCGGTGCCGAAGGCATCGAGAACGAAGACGTCACCATAGGAAGCGAGCTTCTTGGCGATCTCGGGATCGTTCTTCTTCTCACGCTTATCGAAGCGGACGTTCTCGAGAACGAGGACCTTGCCCGGCTCGACGGCGGCAACTGCCTCAGCAGCCTTCTCGCCGTAGGTGTCGGCGACAAAGGCAACGTCGAGACCAGAGAGCTCGGCGAGCTTCTTGGCGACAGGCTCGAGGGAAAGCTCGGGCTGGAAGCCAGTGCCCTCAGGACGGCCGAGGTGGCTCATGAGGATGACGCGAGCGTTGTGCTCAACGAGATAGTTGATGGTGGGCAGGGCAGCCTTGATACGGGTGGTGTCGCCAACGACGCCATCCTTGATAGGCACGTTGAAGTCAACGCGGACGAGAACGCGCTTGCCGTCGACATCGATGTCGCGAACGGTCTTCTTGGTAAAGGCCATGTTTGCTTCTACCTTTCGTACGTGTCTGCCTCCCATTACGGCAGACGATTTCTTATAAAAAGGGCGCGACCCTAGGGTGTAAGCCCTATAAGGCCGCGCCCTTCTTTAGACGCTCAACGAGCTATTCGCTAAAAGCTAAATTAAGCAACGAACTTCTCGAAGTACTTGATGGTGCGGACCATCTGAGAGGTGTAGGAGTTCTCGTTGTCGTACCAAGAGGTGACCTGAACGAGGGTCTGACCGTTGCCGAGGTCAGAGCACATGGTCTGAGTGGCGTCGAAGATGGAGCCGTGGGTCTCGCCGATGATGTCGGTGGAGACGATGTCGTCCTCGTTGTAGCCGAAGGTCTCGGAGATGGTGGCAGCGTAGGCCTTCATAGCGGCGTTGACCTCGTCGACGGTGACCTTCTTGTCAACGACAGCGTAGAGGTTGGTGATGGAGCCGGTCGGCGTCGGGACGCGCTGGGCGGCACCGATGAGCTTACCGTTGAGCTCGGGGAGAACCAGGCCGATAGCCTTGGCAGCACCGGTGGTGTTGGGGACGATGTTAACGGCGCAGGCGCGGCTACGACGCTTGTTGCCCTTGCGCTGCGGGCCGTCAAGCGGCATCTGGTCGCCAGTCCAGGCGTGAATGGTGGTCATGATGCCGGACACGATGGGAGCGAAGTCGTTCAGACCCTTGGCCATCGGGGCGAGGCAGTTGGTGGTGCAGGAAGCAGCGGAGATGATGTTGTCCTCAGCGGTCAGCGTCTCATGGTTGACGTTGTACACGATGGTGGGCAGATCGCTGCCAGCCGGAGCGGAGATGACGACCTTCTTGGCGCCAGCGTTGATGTGGGCCTGAGCCTTAGCCTTGCTGGTGTAGAAGCCGGTGCACTCGAGAACGACGTCAACGTCGAGGTCGCCCCAAGGCAGGTTGTTGGCGTCGGCCTCCTTGTAGATCTTGATCTCCTTGCCGTCAACGGTGATGGAATCCTCGCCAGCAACGACCTCGTGATCGCGAGCGTAGTTGCCCTGCGTGGAGTCGTACTTCAGCAGGTAAGCGAGCATATCGGGAGAGGTGAGGTCGTTGATAGCGACGATCTCGGAGCCCTCATGACCGAACATCTGACGGAAAGCCAGACGACCGATGCGACCGAAGCCGTTAATAGCAACCTTTACTGCCATTGTGTCTCCTTTCGTAAGGCCCCCGCGAGCTACAGCGCCCGCCGTTGAGGCCCACAAACTAACCACTCGCCTAATATACCTTTTTTTTGACTTGAATTTCACGAGAATGCTCGAAATTGAAAATCAAATTTACGCTAAAACGTTTTAAAGACTAAAATAGCAGTTAAATCCATATATAAGTCGATACTTCAAACTACCTGTTTGCTTCAATGAGCTTTTCAAGCCGTAAAACACGATGGTAGAGGGCCGACTTCGACAAGGGAGGGTCAGCCATCTCCCCCAAATCACGCAGTGACAGATCGGGGTAGCGCTCGCGCAGGTCGCAAAAGACCGCCAAGGCATCCGGAAGCGCATCGCGAAGGCCACGCTGCTCGAGCTCATCGATCAACGCAAGCTGATGCTGGGCGGCACCGGCGCTTCTGGTCTGGTTGGCGAGCTCGGCGTTCACGCGACGGTTTACGTCGTTCTTAACCAATTTGACCGCGCGCGCTTCCTCGATCTCGGCAACGCTGCGCTTGGCGCCGACCAGCTTTAGGAGCTGCTCGATCTCCTCGGCGCTCTTAATGTACACGGCATATGACCCCCGCCGCGCATTAACACGAGCATGGACCCCAATCTGCTCCAACAGATCGCAAAGCCCCTTGGCATATTGCTCGCCCTGCACCGCGATCTCCAAATGAAAATCGCCGCGTGGATCGGCCACGAAGCCGCCCGCGATGAGCGCGCCGCGGATATAGGCAAGCCTGCAGCAGGGACGGGCAACGATATGTCGGGGCACGCCGGCGACAAGTCCTCCCCTGCGGTCGAGGATGCCCAGCAGCACCAGAGCCTTATCCAGGTCTGGCTGATCAGGCAAGGTGATGAGGTAGTTTCGAACCTTATGCAATACAGATTTACGAACGGTGAATTCCGTTTTGAGCTTAAGGATGCGATGCGTCAGTGTGATCATCGTGCGCGCGACGGCGCCCGTCTCGGTCGCGACCGTCAAACGATACCGCCCGGAGCCGGCCAGCGAAAGTGTACCGCTCACACGCGTCAGGGCGGCAAGCGTCGACAAATCGCAGTATTCACATTCGGGTTCGCAGCGCGCGAGTTCGTCACGCACCTCGGCGGTAAACGACATGCAGGCCTATGCTTTCGTGTTGGCGCGCGACAGGTCGCGGTGGGAAATGCTCACGTGATATTGAGCGCCTTCCAAATAACGTGCCGTGGCCTCGGCGATGGCAACGCTGCGGTGTTGACCGCCCGTGCAGCCGATGGCAATAGAAAGCTGTGGCTTGCCCTCCGCGATATAGCCCGGCATCACCGTATCGAGCAGCTGCGTCCAAGCTTTCCAGAACTCCTGGGTCTTGGGATGGTCCAGAACAAAGTCGGAGACCTTTTTATCGAGACCGGTCATGGTGCGCATCTCGGGATCGTAGAACGGATTGGGCAGGAAGCGAACGTCGATCATAATGTCCGCCTCAACGGGCATACCGTGCTTAAAGCCAAACGAGAACACGTGAACGTCCATGAGCTGCTGGTCGGACAACTCGGAGAACGCCATGCGCAATTTGTTGCGCAGGGCAGAGGTACGCAGGCGGCTCGTGTCGATGATCATATCGGCTCGGTCGCGCACACCCTGCAGCTGCAAGCGCTCGCGCTGAATCGCATCGGCCGTAGTCTCCCCCGGCTTGGCAATGGGATGGCGGCGGCGGTTTTCGCTATAACGACGGATCAGCACCTCGTCAGAGGCCTCGAGAAACACGATGTCACAGCTCATCTCGCGCTCCTCGAGTGCGGCAACGGCATCGAGCAGCTCATCGAACAAGCCCTGGCTGCGCAGGTCACAGGTGACGGCGAGATGCCTGCCCACGCCCGTATTGATGCCGACGAGCTCGGCAAGCTGGGCGATGAGACGCGGAGGCAGGTTATCGATGCAAAAATAGCCCATGTCCTCGAACACGTGCATGGCCTGTGTGCGGCCCGATCCGGACATTCCGGTGATGATGACGATATCGGGGATGCGCTCCGAGCGCTCCGCCGCATCCATGGCATCTCCCTTTTGCATGTGCTGCCTCCCGAAAACAAGCGCGGGACCCAGCAACCCGGATCCCGCGCGGTCAATTGCCTATATTGAGTATACCGCCCCGAGCGGATACGAGGCCTGTCTTACGCCTCAAGTGCAGCCTTGAACCAACTCGTAATACTCGTGGGGTGCGTGATGGCGGTGCCGACGACAACGGCCCAGGCGCCAGCATCGATCGCGGCGCGAGCCTCCTCGGGCGTATGCACGCGACCCTCGCAAATGATAGGAAGGCCGGGGAATTCCTCAGTCGCCTGACGCAGGAGCGGCAGGTCGGGGCCATCGGCCATGGTGCAGTCGATGGCGGCGACGCCGTGAGAAAGCGTGGTGGATACCAGGTCAAAGCCCATATCAACAGCACGGCGAATATCCTCGATGGTGGCACAATCCGCCATCAGGAGCACACCCTCCTCGTGCAGCGGGCGGAAGGTATCCTCGACCGTCTTGCCATCGGGGCGCGGACGATCGGTGGCGTCGATCGCCACGATATCGGCACCGGCAGCAACGCAGGCGCGAGCGTGACGCAGCGTCGGCGTGATGTAAACGCCCTCGTGCCCATCCTTCCACAGGCCGATGACGGGAACCTCACAGCGACCCTTAATGGCGGCAATGTCGGCAAGGCCCTGGCAGCGAATGGCGGCGGCGCCGCCGAGCTCGCAAGCGCGAGACATTTGCGCCATGGTCTCGGGCGTACGAAGCGGCTCGCCCATATACGCCTGAACGCTCACGACGAGCTTGCCCTTCAGGGACTGGATCAAAGGATCAACGGTCATGTTCGACTCAACCTTTCTCAAAACAGCCTTCTGAGACGCCGCACCTTGACGTTCAAACCGTCGCTCGCGTACCGAAGTACGCTTCGCTCCTCTTTCACGTCAATCTGCGGCACCTCAGAAGGCACACTTGGTAGTTATGTTTACTTCAACGAAGCAAGAAGATGCTCGGCGGCACCGATGAGCGGAGCATCGCCCTCCAGAGAACCGATGAGGATCGGCGTGTCCTGAAGCGGATCGAGCGCCTGGCTGGCATAGCCCTCGTGCACCGAATCCTTCCACGTCTGCGAACGCCAATCGGGACCTTGGTGAATCACGCCGCCCGAAAGCACGATGACCTCAGGGTCCAGGATGTTAGCGAGCGAGCCCAAGCTGGCCCCCAGCGCAAAGCCGGCGTCATGGATGACCTCGGTCGCCTTTGCGTCGCCCGCACGGCACAGATCGTTCACATCGCGACCGACCGAAGGACGGCTGGGGTCGACGCGGCCAAAACGCTCATCGTACATTCGACCAATGGAAGTGCCCGAAGCAACCGACTCCAGATGGCCGGAACGCCCGCAGGCGCAGGGAATGCCGGCGGCAGCCGAACACTCAATGTGGCCCATATGACCGGCAGCACCATGGAAGCCCTGCATCACGCGGCCGCTCTCGACATATGCGCCGCCGATGCCCGTGCCGATGCCAAGACACAAGACGGAGAACTTGCCCTTGCCGACGCCCCAGTGGGCCTCGCCCAGAGCATGAGCCTGCACGTCGCCCACAACGGCAACGGGAAGACCGAGGTCCTCGCGCAGACGCGGCCCCAACTGAACGCCGGACCAGCCGGGCATGATCTCATTGGCATACGCGATGGCGCCCGTCTTGGGATCGACGACGCCGGCGGCGCCGATACCGACGCCAAGGACCTCGACATCGGGATTCGCCTCGAGAGCGGCCTTGATGGACGCCTCGATACGCTGGAAGACGGCCTCGCCGCCCTCTTGGGCCTCGGTGGGAACCTCGGCCTCAAAGACGGGACGGGGCACACTACCGTCAGCCGGGTACTCCATGATGGCAGTCGCGATCTTAGTTCCGCCGATATCGACAGAGCAGACGTACTTGTTCTCCATGTCGCTCTCCTTAGGAGATAAAAACAACTACAGGAAATGAAGGCTGCGTTATCGCCGCAGCTTGGTAAAGGTTTCCCGGGTGTCCGAGGTTGGGGTGAAAGCGGTCGGGCGTTGACCTAATGGGTCACGCTCGACCGCTTGAGCCCCAAGATCGGGTGCCCGGGGAAGCTTTACAGGAGACCGTTGTCCTGGAGGACCTTCTTAATAGCCTCGACGTTCTCGCCGGTCATGGCCTTCACCGGGCGCGGCATGGTCGGGCTGTCGAAGATACCCATGAGGTTCATAGCGGTCTTGAAGGCGCCGACGCCACCGGCATAGCCCTGGACGCCCGAGGTGACATCCCAGATATGCGAAATCTCATTGAGGCGATCCTGCTCGGCCTTGACGGTAGCCCAGTCACCAGCCTGAGCGGCCTTCCACTGACGCACGTAGCCCTCGGGCTCAACGTTGGCGAGACCCGGGACGGAACCGTCGGCGCCACCGAGGTAAGCGCCGTCGACAACAACCTCGTGACCGGTGAGGATGCTCATCGGATGGCCGTTCTTCTCGTTCTCCTGAACGAGGTAGCGGAACGAGATGTCATCACCCGAGGAATCCTTGACGCCGGCCAGAACGCCCTCGGCACCGAGCTTGGCAAGGAGCTTCCAGGGGAGCTTGGTGTGGACACACACGGGGATGTCGTAGGCGAAGATGGGCAGGTCGAGTTCCTCATGCAGGATGCGGAAGTGCTCCTCGACCTCGGTCATGCCCTGCAGGGCATAGAACGGGCAGGTGGCGACGAGAGCATCGGCGCCCAGCTCCTGAGCGACCTTACCGTGCTCGATCATGCGCTCGGTCTCGGTGTCGATGATGCCGACCAGAACGGGAACGCGGTGGTCGACGATACGGACGGCCTCGGCGATGATCTGACGGCGACGCTCGTCGGTGGAGAAGACGACCTCGCCCGAGGAGCCCAGGAAGAACAAGCCATCGACGCCGGCATCGATCATGCGGTTGATGCTGCGCTCAAAGGAGGCAACGTCGAGCTGGTGATCTTCGGTATCGGGAACAACGACGGGAGGGATAACGCCGGTGAATTTCTGAGTTGCCACAAGAATCTCCTTAGTTGTCTGGCGGGCAGCCCTATGCCGCCCACTCTTGTTGGCAGTGTCCAGGCCGCCTAGGCCAAAGAACACGGGTAGAACGTTTGGTTAAAGAAGTCGACGACTTCGTTTTCGAACGCATTGATGCGCTCGTGAGCGTATTTGACATAGACGATATGCCTCCGGTCACACTCAAGACCGTTGAATACGGCAAACTGGCCCTTGGGGTCGCTCGCGGCATCCATGAGCGATGTGCCCATGAGCACCGATCCGCGCACCCGAGACGACAGCGCCTCAAGGCCACCGGGAATTGGATTGGCAACCGCCGTGCAGGCGAGGCCCCGCTCGTCCAGAGCAGAAACCGCCAGCGCGACTCCGCCGCCAAGGCCCTCGCCCCATGCAAAGATGCGGTCGGGGTCCATGCCATCAAGATTGCGCGCCACCTTCGCCAACGCGCAACCCCAACGGACGCGCTCGACAAAAGCGGACGAAGAAATCCCCCGCTGCAGGTCGTCCGCACCAGCAACATCGTCATCCAGCGCGAGGACGGCATACCCCATGGCGGCAAATCTCGTCATGTGATGCCAGCCGCGCACAGGCCGATCGATGTCGTGGAACATCAGGCACAGCGGCACGCGCTCAGATACTCGGGCACGACCGACAGGCTCGATCAAACGAGCGTGAATCGCATCGTCACCGAGCTCAAAGGAGACCTCCGAGTAACGGGCGCAGGGGTTAACAAAGTCAATCGCCGTAATGGCCAGGCCTTGAATCTCAAGATTCGAAGCGCATGTCTCTAAATCAGAAACATCTGCTTGGACATCACCGCGCCAGTCCCGATATTCTGCGAGCCTTGACGAAACCGTTCCAGGAATTCCCACGAGCCCGGGGACAATCAGCTCGTCAACATTGCTCTCGCACTTAGACATGAGCCTCCCCTCCCTTGCAGAAAAACGGAATGATCAAATCGTCAAAATCCTGAATCTCCTCGTGGCCAAAGCCTTCAAAGAACTCATGACGCTTTTCGCAGGTCAGGTTGTTATAGACCGCAAACTGCGTCGCTGGCGGACAGACGATATCGACTGTGCCAGTGCCAAACAGCACGGGGCATTTGACCATAGGGGCAAAGTTCTTGGAATCGAAGTACGCCAGCTTGGCATAGGCTTCGTCAATACGAGTCGAGTCCTCATCAAACCAGCGAGACCAATAGCGCAGGCCTTCGTAGGCAATGTCGTCGGCATCCAAATCCCAGACCAGGCGGAAATCCGACAGGAAGGGATAGAGGATGGCGGCACGATTGATAAGCTCGCTATTAAGCGCACAGGTCGCAATACCCAAACCGCCGCCCTGCGACGCGCCGTTCACAAACACACGGGCAAGATCGATGCCCTCGAGCTCACGAACAATACGGCACAGGATTCGAATATCTTGGTGTAAGCGGACATAGTAGAGGTTGGCCGGGTCGCCGTCGATGCCGGCGACGATATGCCCGGCAACCGTTGTGCCCTCAAATCCACCAATGTCCTCGGAGGGACCTCCTTGGCCGGGGCAGTCGAGGGCGATGAGTGCCATGCCCATGCCCGCAAACGACGCCTGCTCAAACCAGCTGCGGCTTGCACCCGGATACCCATGAAACTGAAGCACCAATGGCACGGGCTCGTCCGAGACGGGTTTAAGGTACTTGGCATGCAGGCGAGCGCCACACATGCCGGTATACCAGAGGTCGAAAAGCTGGCAGGTCGCGGCATCGGCGACCGATGCCGCCTCGATCGCATAGTCAAGCCCGACGGCGTCGGCCTCGGCCATGCGATCCTTCCAAAAGAGATCGAAATCTGATGGACGGGGCATGGCGCCTCGATATTCACCAAATTGATGTTGTAGCTCCTGAGCACTTGGCATGGCTCGTGAACCCAACCTTTCGAAATCGCAACGGAGGTGCGCCCGGCAAGGGAACCGGGCGCACGGGAGGGAAAGCGAGGTTACTCGCCGAGCTTGGGATGCAGCAGCGACGGCGCAGCGCCGAGCAGCATCTTGGTGTAGGGGTCCTGGGGGTGCTGGAAGACCTGCTTGGCCTCGCCCTGCTCGACGATCTTGCCGCCATTCATAACGATGATGTCGTCAGAGATATAGCGGACCGTCTGGATGTCATGGCTGATGAACACCATGGCCAGGCCGAGCTCCTTCTTAAGGTCGGTCAACAGGTTCAGAATCTGCGCGCGGACCGAAACGTCCAGAGCCGAGGTGGGCTCGTCGGCGATGATGGCATCGGGGTTCAGCGACAGGGCACGGGCAATTGCGACGCGCTGACGCTGGCCGCCCGAAAGCTGACCGGGAAGAACCTCGGCGGCGGAGCTGGGCAGACCGGTGAGCTCCAGGAGCTCCTTGACGCGCTTCTCCTGCTCGGCCTCGGTACCCAGGTTGTGGACGCGCATGGGGTCGAGCAGCTGCTCGCGAACGACCATGCGGGGGTTGAGCGCCGTGGCCGGGTTCTGGAACACGACCGAGATGACGCGACCCATGTGGCGACGGTCCTCGGCGGTACGTTTGGTAACGTCCTTGCCCTTAAAGTAGACTTTGCCGCTCGTAGGGGCCTGCAGGCCGCACATGACGTTGGCGGTGGTGGACTTACCGCAACCGGACTCGCCGACGATGCCGATCGTCTGACCGGGCATGAGCTTAATCGTTACACCCTGGACGGCGTGAACCAGGTTGGGGTGCAGAATCGAGCCGGTACGGGTCCTAAAGGTGACGTGGACGTCATCAAGGAAGATGATCGGCTCGACGCCGTTGACTGCGGTCTCGCTCATCTACATCACCTCCGCGTGAGGGGTCAAACCATTTGCCTTGAGCACCTCGTCGGGGAGCTCGGAATAGAAGTGCTCGGTGCCGGGCACGCGCTTGAAGACCGGACGGGTGTCCAGGCCAATACGCGGATGGCTCGAGCGGGGCGCGAAGCGATCGCCCTTGGGGAAATCGCGCGGGCTCGGAACGGCGCCGGGCACCTGGTGCAGGCGACCCGAACCACTCTCGATGGACAGAACGGAACCCAGAAGACCGCGGGTGTACTCGTGGATCGGGTTGGTGAGCAGCTCCTTGGTGGGTGCCTGCTCGATAACCTGGCCAGCGTACATAACCGTGATGTTATGGGCAACCTCGGCGACCAGAGCCAGGTCATGCGAAACGAAGATCATGGCAAAGCCGAGCTTGGCCTGAAGATCGTTGAGCAGCTTGATGACCTGCTTCTGGACGGTAACGTCCAGAGCGGTCGTGGGCTCGTCGCAGATGACCAGCTTGGGGTCGCGGGTAAGGGCCATAGCGATCAGGACGCGCTGACGCTGGCCGCCGGAAAGCTCGTGCGGATAGCTCTCGAGCGTGCGCTTGGGATCGAGGCCGACGAGCTCCAGGAGCTCCTCGGCGCTGCGGGTTCCGCCGCGCTTGGTGAGCTGCTTCATCTGGGCAGAGATGAGCATGGAGGGATTAAGCGAGGACAGGGCGTCCTGATAGACCATGGCGATATCGGTACCGCGCAGGCCGAACCACTCCTTCTTGCTCATCTTGAGCAGGTCACGGCCCTCCCAGAGAACCTCGCCGGAAAGATGCTCGTCATCGTCGGTCAGGCCCATGATGGCCAGCGTGGTGATGGACTTACCGCAACCGGACTCGCCCACCAGGCCCATGGTCTGACCAGGACGAACGTCAAAGTTGACATGGTCGACGACGTTGATATCACCGTGATGCTCAAACTGGATGCAGAAGTCACGGACCGAGAGAATCGGCTCAACGGACTCGTCGGGCACGTGGCGATCGTCACGCTTGAGCTCGACATCGCGCAGGGCGCCAAGGCGAGCGGAGAGGGACTGGGCCTGCTCCTTGTAGGCGCGAACGGGGTCGGAGACCAGCAGGTCGGCCTCGCGACGCTTGGAGGAATCGGTAGGATCCAGGGCAGCGGAGGGAGCAGCGGCCATGGCGTCGGTAATGCCCTCGGAGAGGATGTTGAGCGCCAGGCAGGTGATCATGATGGCCAGGCCCGGGAACAGCGCCTGCCACCAACGGCCGGCGAGCACGCCGCCGCGGGCGTCGGCGAGGATGTTACCCCAGGTAGCGGTGGGCTCCTGGATACCAGCGCCGATGAAGGTCAGCGAGGCCTCGAAGATGATGGCGTCGGCGACCAGGGTAACGGTGAAGACCATGATCGGGGCGATGCAGTTACGCAGAACATGCTTGATCAAAATCCACGGAGCCTTGGCGCCGGAAACGATGACCGCGCGGACATAGTCCTCGCCGTACTCGGACACGATATTGGCGCGCACGATACGGGCAATCTGCGGAGTGTACATAAAGCCGATGGCGAAGATGATCGACGGCACGGAGTTGCCCAGGATGGAGACGAAGACGGCCGCGAGGGCGATGCCCGGGATGGACATGATGATGTCCAAGATACGCATGATCGTCTCGGAGACGGCCTTGCGCGAAACCGCTGCAAGGGCGCCCACGACCGAGCCGCAGACCAGAGCCATGGCAGTGGCGCCAAAGCCGATAATCAGCGAGTAACGACCACCGTAGAGCATACGCGACAGAATGTCGCGACCCTTATCGTCGGTACCGAAGATAAATCCGTTGCCGGGAGCCTGGCGAGCCGTAAAGATCTCGACCGGGCTATAGGGGGCAAGAAGGGGCGCCAGAATCGCAGTCAGGGCGACCAGCACCAGCACGACGGCTGCAATCTTAGAAGACAGCGTCATCTTCTTCCAGCCACCGAGCTTGAGCCCCTTGGAGGCAGCCTTCTCGAGCTGCTCGGTTTGCTTCTCTCGAATCTTTACCATAATCTACACCGTCCTGATGCGCGGGTTGATGAGCAGGTAGAGCATGTCAACCACGATGTTGATGATGATGAAGGCAAGAGCAACGACGATGACGACGCCCTGAACCAGGTTCGCCTCGTTGCCCTGAACGCCCTGCAGAATCGCGGTGCCCATGCCGGGGAGGTTGAAGATAACCTCGATGACGACGGCGCCGCCCATGAGGTAACCGATCTTAAGACCGAGGGTGGTGACCGGGGTGATCAGCGCATTGCGAAGAACGTTGATGCCGACGACGACCTTCTCGGGAACGCCGGCGCCGCGAGCCATACGGACATAATCCTTGTCGAGCTCCTCGACCATGGCGGTACGCACGATACGAGTCATCTGGCCCGTCAGCGGAAATGCCAAGGCGATAGCGGGCATGATCATACGTCCCAGATAGCCAACCGGATTCGTGGTGAAGTGAGGCAGAGCACCCGATGCCGGGAGCACCTTAAGGTAGGAAGAGAACAGCAGGATCAACAGAACGGCAAGCCAGAACGACGGGGTTGCCAAGCCGGCGATGGAAAAGACGCGGATCACTTGGTCCGGCCATTTGTCGCGATACAGTGCCGCGATGACGCCGAGCAAAAACGAAACGACCGCACCGATGGCAAGACCGATGAAGGTCAGCTGCATCGTGACGGGCAGGGCCGTGGAGATGCGCTTGGCAACGGAGTTGCGGGCAGCGCCGTAGGTACCCATGTCGCCATGAATCAAATCGCCCATATAGCGCACGTAGCGCACAGGCCAGGGGTCGTCCAGACCATACTTCTCATGGTACTCGGCAACCGCCTCGGGCGAGGCACCGTCACCCAACGCCGTGTAGGCGGGGTCGGTCTTGGAGAACGACATAAGGAAGAACACCAGGACGGTGACGCCCAATGCCATGATCGGCAGCGCCACAAGACGCCTTCCAATCAAACGTAGCAAGTTGTTCACGTTCTCTCCCCTTTCTTTTGTCGGTAGGACCAACTGGTATATGAGTACGGATACTCATTACAAGACCCGAGCGACATCGTTGCCGCCCGGGTCTTTGTTTCAACTATGAGGATACGGTCCCAACGGCCGACATCCTGCATACAGACTCAAGCGAGTCTTACGCCTTGACGGTCGCAACGCCCCTGAAGGACATGCTCGTCGTGCCGATGCCCTTGAAGCCGTCGAGAGCCTCGCCGTTGGGCGCGGTGGACGGATCGTCCCAGGAAGCGGAGACGGTCTTGACGTGGACAACGGGGTACAGAACGGCGTTGTCGGCGATGATGTCGAAGCACTCGTTCCACTTCTTCTGCTGCTCGTCGCCCTCGGCGGCAAGAGCCTCGTCCATGAGACCGTGAAGCTTCTGCCACTCAGCGGACTCCTTCCACGGGCAACGGGTCTGCATCCAGACGTTGTCGCCATACCACCAGTTGAGCAGCAGGTCGGGGTCAGCGCCGAAGCAGGAAGGATCGCCAGGGGCAAGGAGGATATCGTAGGCCTCGCCGCCGTCGATGGCAGCGTAGGTGGCCGGCGAGGTATCGGTCTGGATGGTCACCTCAAAGCCGAGAGCGTCGAGGTCGTTCTTGACCTGGGCGGCCATGCCCTTGATCTGCTCGTTGTCGGTGGTGCGCAGGGTGATGGCACCCGGGGTGATGCCGGACTCCTCGATGAGCTTCTTAGCCTTCTTGGCGTCGGTCTTGTACACCGTGGAAGCCTCATGATAATTGGTGAAGCTCTTGGGCAGGTAGCAGCTGGCAGCGGTGGCAAGGCCGGCGAAGGTGTTGCTGACCATCTTCTCGGTGTCGAGCGCATACATGACAGCCTGACGGACCTTGACGTTGTTCCAAGGCTCCTTGGCGACGTTGAACATGATGAAGCGGGTGCCGAAACCCTGAACGTTATCGATCTTGCAGCCGGCGCTCTCGAGCTGGTCGACGGCGTCAGCGGTAACGAGCTCCATAACGAGCGTGGAGCCCTCCTGCTGAGCGGTAACGCGAGCGGTGGGGTCGGTCAGGATGCTGTACTGGATCTTCTTATCCTCGGCAGCATACTCACCGTTGTACTCGGGGTTGGGAACCAGGGTGATCTCGGTATCGGAGATAGAGTCGTACATCCAGGGGCCGGAGCCGATCGGCTGCTTGGCGCGATCCTCCTCGGTCTGGGTGGCCGGGGTAACGCGGATGATGGCAAGACGATCCTTGAGCAGAGAGAAGTTGGGGACCTTGGTCTTGACCGTCACGGTGCTGGCGTCCTTAGCCTCGATGGACTCGAAGGGCTGGAAGAACGGAGCATAGGTAGCGGAAGCGGCGCAAGCGGTGTAGGAGGCAACGACATCGTCAGCGGTGACCTCGGTGCCATCGGAGAACTTGGCGCCCTTGCGGATGGTAACCTCGAAAGTGGTGTCGTCCACAGACTTGGGGTCGTCGGTGGCGAGCTCGTTGAAGGTGCTGTAGTCGTGGTAATCGATGCCGTAGAGGCCCTCGACGACGTGCCAGTTAGCACCCAGGCCCACAGCGGAGCCGGTGCTGGCGGGGTCGAAGCTGGACGGAGCGTAAGCGGAACCAGCGGTGATCACGCCGCCGCCACGGTTGGCGGAATCGGTGGAACCGGAAGCGGAACCCTCGTCGCTAGAGCTGCCACCGCAGCCGGTGAGACCAAGCCCTGCGACAGCAGCGACGCTGCCGGTGAGGCCGAGGAACGAACGCCTGGACATACCCTTGTTGATGATGGCCATGTCTTCTCCTATCAATAGAGAATCTTACCCGGGAGCACCTAGACTTGCCCCCGCGCAACTTGCGGACGATATATACCTTACCTACCGACAAACCCAACTTGGGTGCCGCGCTCGGCGACCGATACATACATACGCTTGAACGGTATTTACTACCGTTCACCGAATTCATTGACAAACGATTCGACAGACAGTATGTATCGGCGAGGTGAGATATCAGTCTTCGTCAACCCGCAGGATAGCAGGGTTATTCACCATGGCTAGTCAAACGTTTTAGCGTTAATAAAACCCGAAATCAGCAGGTAATCGCCGCGAAATAAATGATTGAAAATCAGCCAATCATGTATATCAGTTGTTTAGAAGCGCGTTTAGTTTTCGGAACGGCTGGCCGATGCCTGGGCGCGCTCGGCATTCCATGCAACAAGTGCCTCGTGGACCGCTTTGGCGACATCGGCCGGAACGCCTCGAACTTCCGCAATCTCCTGCTCGCTTGCCGCGCGCAAACGCTTCATCGAGCCAAAATGGCGCATAATGGCACGTTTTCTGGTGGGTCCCACGCCCGGAACGTCGTCAAGCACCGAAACCGTCATAGCCTTATCGCGCAACTCGCGATGGAACGTAATCGCAAATCGGTGGGATTCATCGCGAACCTGCTTGATCAGATAAAGCGAAGCGGAGCCGGTCGGCAGCACGACGGGGGTCTCGTCCCACGGCACGAAAACTTCCTCATCGGCCTTTGCCAAGCCACAAACTGGTATATCGAGGCCAAGCGCCTCAAGTTGCTTAATTGCAGCGGTCAATTGCGGTTTGCCGCCATCGACAACGAGCAAATCGGGGCGCGAGCCAAAGCGCTCGTCCGCCATGCGCTCGGGAGCATAGCGACGCCCCAGAACCTCGGACATCGATACGAAGTCGTTCGCCTCGTCCAATTCGGCCTGAATTTTAAAGCGACGATACTGGCCCTTGTCGGCACGGCCGTTGGTAAATACCACCATCGAAGCGACGGTAAAGGTGCCGTGCAACGTCGAGATATCGAAGCACTCGATGCGCAACGGCGGCGCAGGCAGCGCCAGCGCGCTTTCGAGCTCCAGGAGCGCCTGATTAGTGCGATCGTCAGCATACCCCGTGCGCATCATGTAGCGCATGAGGGCATGGCGCGCATTTTTGGAAGCCATATCGAGCAGGCGGTGCTTTTCGCCGCGCTGCGGCCTATGGAGATGGCAAGAGCGTTCGCGCTTGCCCGCAAGCCACTCCCCCAACGCTTCGGCGTCCTCAAGCTCGACAGAGAGATTGATCTCGGCTGGAATATCAGCCGTCTCGTCGTAATAGCGCTTAAGAAAGCCCGATTGAAGCTCTTCCTCGTCGACATCCAGGCCTTTATCGAGGATGAACTCACAAGTTCGAACCGTTCGGCCCTCGCGAACGACAAAGACACAGGCGGCAGAGATAGTCTCTTCGCGATAGAAGCCGATGACGTCGATATCGACGCTCGATGGAAAAACGACCTGTTGGCGATCGTCCAGGCCCCTAATGACTTCCAGGCGACGCTTGACGCGCGCCGCACGCTCAAAATCGAGCGTCTCGGCTGCCTCCGTCATCTCGGACGTAAGCTCGTCAACGACATCCTTGCGATGGCCCGACAAGAAACGTTCGACACGTTTGACGTTCTTGGCATAGTCGGCAGGGGAAATCGCGCCGATGCATGCGCCCGGCCCGCGCCCGACATGGTAGTCAAAGCAGGGACGCCCGTTTTGCGCGCAAATCATATTGACGATGTCTTCTTCGCCCTTATGAGATTCGACGATGCGGCGGCAGCGGCGCCATTCCGCACAGGATGCCGAGCAAATAGGAATAACCTTGCGTAGCGTATCGATGGTCTCACGCGCCGCACGGCTATCGGTATAGGGGCCAAAATAGCGCGTTCCCGGTTTATGACGCTCTCGCGTGTATTTAATAGCCGGAAACAAGTCGCTCTTGGTAATGGCGATAAAGGGATAGCTTTTATCGTCTTTGAGATCGACGTTAAAGTACGGATGGTACTGGCCAATCAGATTGCGCTCGAGCACCAATGCCTCGTGCTCGGTCTCCACCACGATATAGTCGAAGCTCGCCACCAGCTGCATCATGAGCGGGATCTTTTGACGCTCGTCCTGCAGCGTCACGTATTGACGCATACGGGCACGCAGGTTTTTTGCCTTGCCCACATAGATGACATCACCCTTGGCATCTTTCCAAAGGTAGCAGCCGGGTTGCGTGGGAACGCGCGAAACCTGCTCGGCAAGTGTTGGAATGTTGTCGTGACCTGCCACGCGCACCTACTTGCGACGAAGCAGCGCCGAGACCTCGGGCATCTTAAAGACGAAGGCAAGACCAAAAGTTACAGCGAGCGAGACGACGCCTGCAACACAAACGTAGCCCAGGGTAATGAGGATCGAGCTGCCAAGCGCTCCGACAAAGTGCTCAAGTGCCC
The DNA here is from genome assembly GCA_019414325.1 of Collinsella sp. Classification (GTDB taxonomy): domain Bacteria; phylum Actinomycetota; class Coriobacteriia; order Coriobacteriales; family Coriobacteriaceae; genus Collinsella. The sequence goes on from DXMG01000024.1 coordinate 17,276, forward strand.
ACATGACGCCGGCGCCCGCGGCAGCGCCCAAGCCACCGAACAGTAGGCCGAAGAAACCGCCATGCAGGATAGACTTGACCTGAAGGCCATGCAGACGACGGCGCAGCCACCACAGTGAGCATCCGACCAAGACCACGTAGTCAACGACGTACGAAAGCGCAATTGCCGGCATACCGTAGCCCAGCACCACGCCAAACAGCAGCACCGAACCGGCCTGGCCGATAGCGGAGTACAGGCAATAGCGGCTATAAGGTTTCATATCGAGCAGGGCCGAGAAGCTCTTCTGCATCAGCACGACCACGCCGTAGAGCGGCAGGGAAAGTGCCAGATAGATAAGGAACTCCGACACCAGCGCCACACCGGATTCATCGAACTTGCCGGCGCAGTAGATCATGTTGAGCGGACGGGCGAAGACGATCAGATACATCGCAAACGGAATCAGGAAGAAGAACATCTGGGCGACACCGCGCGAAATGCCCGTGCGGACGCTGTCGTAATCCTTCTCCTGCGCATCGTGAGAGAGTTCGGTATAGAGTGCCGTCGAAAGCGAGGCGGCGATCAGCGCATAGGGCAATGTGTACCACAGGCGCGCATATGCGATGACGGAAGGGCCGGTCTCGGGCTGCACCACCAGCGCGGCGGCATTGGTAATGGAGGTCGAGACAAACATGCACACCGTGGCGAGCAGCGTCGGGATACCAAGCGCGATCGTCTGTCGCAGCGCGGGATCCTTAAAGTCGATATGGATATGAGGATGCACGCCATGCTTGCCAAGCGCGGGAATCTGGCAGGCCATCTGGACAAAGACGCCGAGGGTCGTACCAACTGCGATCAAGATAATACCGGCCTGCTCGCCAAATTGTGCAGACACGGGAGCAAAGCCCATAAAGCTGGCGATGACGATGACATTGTTGAGAACCGGGGCAAACGTCGACCAGAAATAGTCGCGGTGTGCGTTGAGAACGCCCGAGAACACCGAGCCCAAGCCATAAAACAGAATTTGAATAGCAAAGAAGCGGAACATGAACGCAGCGGTATCCATGCTGCCGCCATCGCCCGAAAGGAACGACTGCGTCCAAATAAAGCCGGGAGCAAACACGGTGCCCAGCAGCGAGATACCGCCCAGCAGCAGAAGCAGAATACCAAGCAGGTTGCCGACATACTCGTTCGATGCCTCGCGACCCTGCTCGCGCCTCACACCCATATACACCGGCAAAAACGCCGTAACGAGCATGCCGCCCATCACGAGCTCGTAGAGCATGTTGGGCAGGTTGTTGGCAACCTGATAGGAGGACGAGAGCAGCGACATACCGATGGCGGCCGCCATGGCCCACGTGCGGATAAACCCGGTGACACGCGACACGATGGTCAGCACGGTCATAAGGCCAGCAGAACGACCAACCGTGGAGTAGTCCGACGAACCCATATCGTCTACGTCGTCCTGAGAGTCCTCATAAACCTCATCTTGTGGCGGCAAATCGTCCACGACGGCAAAGGAGCCGGTCATCGCAAAGGGATCGTCAACCAAAACGGCGTCATCAGCAGGTGCGGCGTCATCGCTGTTCGGCATGTTGTTACCGGATACGGCATCATCATCGAATATGGCATGGTCGCCAAACACCGTGTCAACTTCATTGGCGGCGACGGTTCGGGCAGAAAACGACAGAGGGTCCCAGTCGTCATCACCGTCGATGGCCACGCCCTCGACGGGATCGGTCGAACCAAGCGGCGACCATTCGTCATCCGAAAGAAGCGGTTCGCCATCATCATGAGCCGTGGGCTTGGCGGAATGAGCGGCAGGAGCGCTCTGCGGTGTGCTCTTTCCCTGGGCTGCCATCAAAAACACCGCCGTCTCATCGGGACGCGGCTCACGAGGAGCCTCGGAGGCGATCGGCATCACGCTGGCGCTCGATTGAGCGGCGGCCAAAAAGACAGCCGTCTCATCGGGACGAGCCGAAGAAAGAACCGTACGGGGAAGTGCCGTGCCGGCACCGGCGGCACGCAAGTACACGGCCGTCTCGCCCGGGTCAGCGGCAGCGGACCAGGCGTTTCGAATCTCGTTATCGAACGAAGCGGCCTCGGGCGCGGGCGTCTGAGGAGCCGACCCTTTTGCAAAGTGAGCTCCGCGCTTTGATTCTTCCTGCGGCATCGCTCAGTCCTCTCTCGTGATCGGGGCAACCGTCGCCCCGCAAAATGCAACTAAGTCATCGGGAGCAAGCTCAAGCTGATAGCCGCGCTTGCCACCCGAGATAAAAATGGTATCCCAAAGGACGCATGTCTCATCGATCAGAGTCCGGAAGCGTTTTTTCATACCGACCGGACTGCAACCGCCGCGGACATACCCCGTCGCGGCAAGCAAATCTTTGACATGCATCATGGTCAGCGACTTTTCGCCTGCGGCGCGCGCGGCGGCCTTGAGGTCGAGCTCGTCGGCAACGGGAATGCAGCACACGACATGGTCGTTGGACGGCGTCGTGCAGACCAGGGTCTTAAATCCCTGACCGGGCTCCTCGCCAAGCTGCTCGGAAATCGCGACGCCCAGCCCCGACGATTCGTCGCCATCGTCTTCGTACGTATGGAGAACATAGGAGATGCCGGCGCTTTCCAGCTCGCGCATCGCATTGGTTTTTGACGTCTTAACAGCCTTTGCCATGGCACATCCTTTCCCTCGCAGAGCGACGTAAGGATTAAGTATAGGGCCAATTCCGCCGCATATGCCATCTCGACACACAGAAGCGCCACCGAATCAGAAGGAATCGGTGGCGCGTCGGTACTACAACGTCTCTTTACTGTGCGTCGAGCTGCGCCTGACGCTCACGGTCACGCTTGAGCAACGGCGCCAAGAACTTGCCCGTGTAGCTCTGCGAACATGCCGCGACTTGCTCCGGCGTGCCTGAGACCACGACGGTTCCGCCGCCATTGCCGCCCTCGGGGCCCATATCGATCAGGCGGTCGGCAACCTTGATGACATCAAGGTTGTGCTCGATCACCAGAACCGTGTTGCCCGCATCGACCAGGCGTTGCAACACGTCGAGCAGCTGACGAACATCCTCAAAATGGAGGCCGGTTGTGGGCTCGTCCAAAATGTAGAACGTCTTGCCTGTCTGGCGACGATGAAGCTCCTTGGCGAGCTTTACGCGCTGCGCCTCACCACCCGAGAGCGTCGTGGCGGGCTGGCCCAAGCTCACATAACCTAGGCCGACGTCATACAGGGTTTGAAGCTTTCGCTTGATCTGCGGAATATTCCCAAAGAAAGCCAGTGCCTCGGCCACGCTCATGTCAAGTACGTCCGAGATAGTCTTGCCACGATAGGTAACCTCGAGCGTCTCGCGGTTATAGCGCTTGCCGCCACAAGCCTCGCAGGGAACATAAATATCGGGAAGAAAGTGCATCTCAATCTTGATCTGGCCGTCGCCCTTGCACGCCTCGCAGCGTCCGCCGCTCACATTAAAGGAGAAGCGTCCCGGCGAGTAGCCACGCGCCTTCGACTCCGGCGTGCTCGCAAACAGCGCACGCAGGTCGTCCCACAAACCAATATAGGTAGCGGGATTCGACCGCGGCGTACGGCCGATTGGCGACTGATCAATATCGATCACCTTATCGATGCACTCGATACCGTCGATTTTTTTGAACGGGCCCACGGGACGCGTAGAGCGATGGATAGCGTTGGTGAGGGCAGGCGCAATCGTATCGGTGACCAAGGAACTCTTTCCCGATCCCGATACGCCGGTTACGACGGTAAGCGTGCCAAACTCAATCTTGGCGGTAACGTTTTTGAGGTTGTTGGCGCGGGCGCCCGTGATCTTAAGGCAGCCGCGGCCGGGCTTGCGGCGCTCGTCTGGCACGCGGATCATCCGCTTGCCGGTCAAATAAGCACCCGTCATGGAATCGGGGCACGCCATGATATCGGCAGGCGTTCCCGCGGCGACCACGTGCCCGCCGTTGACGCCCGCGCCTGGCCCCATATCGATCACATAGTCGGCAGCGCGAATCGTGTCCTCATCGTGTTCAACGACGATAACGGTGTTGCCGATATCGCGCAGGCGCTCGAGTGTCTTAATCAGCCGCTCGTTGTCGCGCTGGTGAAGACCAATCGAAGGCTCGTCCAGAATATAGAGAACGCCCATGAGGCCCGCACCGATCTGCGTAGCCAGGCGAATGCGCTGCGCCTCACCGCCGGAAAGCGTCGCCGAAGCACGATCGAGCGTCAGATAATCAAGGCCGACATCAACCAGAAAACGCAAGCGTTCCAGGATTTCCTTGACGATACGACCGCCGATGAATTGTTGACGCTCGGTGAGCTCAAGGTCCTCAAAAAACTCGAGCGACTCGCGGCACGACAGGCAACAAACCTCATAAATGGACTTGCCGCCCACGGTGACGGCGAGCATCTCGGGGCGCAGGCGAGCACCATGGCAGCTCGAACACGGCTCCTCGCGAATGTACTTCTCCAGGCGCGCCTTAGTGTTCTCGTTGGTCGTCTCGGTATAGCGCTCGTACAGGATATTGCGCACGCCCGAAAACTTGGTGTCCCACTGGCTGCGACGACCGTCGAGCTTTTGATAGTCCACCGAAATCTTCTTGTCGCCCATGCCATCCAAAAATGCACGGCGCACTCGCGGAGGTAGGTCTTCCCACGGTGTATCCGCGCTCACCTTAAAGTGCTTACAGACCGCGGCGAAGATCTGGGGGTAGTAGTTCGAATTGCCGAACAGGCTTCCAAAGACCCCATCGGCAATCGACTTCGACGGGTCCTCAATCAGCGCCTCGGCATCGACCGTTTTCTTAAAGCCCAGACCATCGCACTCGGGACACGCACCATAGGGCGCGTTGAACGAAAAGTCGCGGGGTTGTAGGTCGTCGATGGAGTGCCCGTGCTCCGGGCACGCCAGAGCCAACGAATACTCCAGCAGCTCGCCCTCGGTTCCCTCGGGAGCATCGCGATCGGGCAGCATGTACACGTTCACATTGCCGTGTGCCAAGGCAGTCGCCTGTTCAACCGACTCGGCGATACGGCCCAGAGAGTTTTCCCGAATCACGATGCGGTCGACTACGACCTCGATATCGTGCTTGAACTTTTTGTCCAGATCGATGGGGTCGTCGAGCGAGCGTACTTCGCCGTCGACACGCACGCGGCTAAAGCCCTCAGCCCGAAGATCCTCGAACAATTTTGCGTACTCGCCTTTGCGCCCGCGCACCACCGGTGCCAGCACAAACGCACGACGACCCTCTCCCGCTGCCAGGACCTTATCGGCGACCTGGTCGGTGGTCTGGCGCTCGATAACGCGACCGCACTCGGGACAGTGCGGCGTGCCCACGCGTGCAAAAAGCAAGCGAAGGTAGTCATAAATCTCAGTTACAGTACCCACCGTCGAGCGCGGATTCTTGGACGTCGTCTTCTGATCGATCGAGACGGCCGGCGAAAGGCCGTCGATCGAGTCTAGATCGGGCTTGTCCATCTGGCCTAAAAACTGGCGCGCATAACTCGACAGGCTCTCCACGTAGCGACGCTGACCCTCGGCATAGATCGTGTCAAACGCCAGCGAGCTCTTGCCCGAGCCCGAAAGACCGGTAATGACCACGAGCTCGTCGCGCGGGATGGAAACATCGATATTGCGCAGGTTGTGTTCGCGCGCACCACGGATAACGATAGAAGAATCAGACATGGAAGCTCCTTGCCTCCTATAACCTCAAATCACACTGTCGATGAGTTTAACGCACTCAACGCGCACAGATGTTCGTAATACAAGATTCGCAGACCTTTTGCTTTGCGTGTCGGGTGCTTTGTTTCTCGAAATGCCGTGGAAAGGTTAGAGTAATCTAAAACTGAACTTAATTTGCTGTAACAGAGGAACGTCCATGACCGAAGATATCCCCCTTGAAATCACTTCGAGTGGCATGGCCAATCTGCCCATATTCATCGCCGTCCTTATCGTGGCCGCCGTCGTCGTGCGCGTGTATTTTTCAATCAAACACAACGAAAAACCGCCCATTGCCCGCGTCTTTTGGTGCGCGATGCTCCTCATCCCGCTCGGCATGGTAGCTGCATGGATTACGAATCAATTGCTCGTAAATGAGGACTGTTCCCTATGGGTCCTTTCTTATTCGGCGCTCGGTGCTGCCGCCGTCATACTTCTTGTCGAGCCCTTGGTTTCGGGACTTATCGACCAAACCGATCTTGCGACGGGAACGGTTGCCTGTATTTGCCGCGACATCCTTGTCGTCGCCGCTGTTTCAGCGCTCTCGTTCGTTTCACTCGAAATTGCCTGCAACGAAACGTTCTATCGCATTCCCGCCAACTCATTCGGGTTTTCCGTTGGGCTGCTCGCGACGGTTCTGCTCTCCCTTTATTTGCTGGGACAGCGTCATGGAGGAGTCATGGCCCTCGTGCCCGTCGTCTGTTGTACCCTTGGCATTGCCGAGCACTTCGTCATAACGTTTAAAGGCGAGGCCATCCTGCCGAGCGACATTTTGGCATTGGGCACCGCAATGGAAGTAAGTGAGGGATATGAGTTCACCTTCACTGCAGGAATCGTAACCTCACTCGCCCTGCTGGAGATTTCCCTGGGGCTTCTTTCGCTTATCCGACCGCGAAAGCTCCGTACGCCCGCCCATGTCTTCCCCGCAATCGCCGCTAACCTCTGCGCTTTTCTGCTAGTGACCGTTGTGGGGCTCTTGGGCTTTTCCAACATCGACTTGGAGCAGTCGCTGGATTTTGGATTTGACCGTTGGCAGCCCATCACCACGTATGCGTCTCAGGGTTTTATCACTTCGTTCACCGAAATGGTCAACGAGTTGCCCATTAAAAAGCCCGAAGACTATACGCCCGATGAGGCGCAGAGCATCGAGCAGGAGCTCGCCGCCGCCTACGACAGCACGTATGGCTCGAGCGAGCAGCGCGCGGCGGCCGTTGCCCAGTTCAATGAAATCAAGCCGACGATTGTTGCCGTCATGAACGAGAGTTTTAGCGACCTTTCGTGCTTTGAGCAGCTCCAGGCGGCCGGGTACACCGGTCCCGCATTCTACAACTCGCTTCCCGACACACTTGTTCGCGGCACCATGCTCGCTTCGGTCACCGGTGGCGGAACGGCGAACTCCGAATTCGAATTTTTGACCGGAGCGACAACGGCCTTTGTCGGATTAGGCAAAATCCCCTATCAGCTGTATCAGATGAATGGCGTCAACAGCCTGGCAAAGGACCTTAAAGAGCTCGGGTATACCACTACCGCTATGCACCCGCAAAACCCCGTCAACTACCATCGAGATAAAATCTATCAGCAGCTGGGTTTTGGAGACTTTCTATCAATCGGCGATTTCGAAGGTGCGCCCTATTACCATGCCGGCGTATGCGACTACGCCACCTACGACAAGATACTCGACCTGCTCAGAACCGACGAAGCCCCGCAGTTCATCTTTGACGTCACGATGCAAAATCACGGCGGCTACGACTATGGCACCGTTCCCGTCGAAGAGCTGACAAACTATTGGGTCGAGGGAGCCAGCGAGGGCGCCAATAGCGCGCTCAATACCTATCTCACCTGCATCAATGCATCCGACCGGGACCTCGAGTACTTTATCAACGAGCTCCGCAATATCGGCAGACCGGTTGTTCTTGTCTTTTTTGGCGACCATCAGCCGAGCGCCGCAACGACTCTCAACGACGAGCTGTACCCTCAGGAAGATACGGCAAGCCACGCTTTCCGTATCTATCAGTCGACCTATTTCGTCTGGGCTAACTATGAAATCGCCGGCAATACCGAGCTCAACGTCTACGACACCGTCGGGGCAAACGAGATTGCAGCTATTACCCTTAATAAGATCGGCGCCCCGCTCACTGACTATCAAAAGGCCCTGCTTGCAACAAGGTCAGATGTGCCCACCATCAATGTCGCCGGCTATCTTGGTGCCGACGGGCTGCGCTACGACTTGGAATCTGAAGACAGCCCATACGCCTCGACGATCGACAAGCTGCAGCGCATGCAATACCTCGAGTTCGCCAGCAAAGTTCAATAAGCCCGCCCATTCGCTTGGACCCATCGTATTGCAAGCACGCTCGGCCCAAATGCATCGCAAATGACTCCCGCTCGCAAACGAGGGTACAATGACGCTCGTGTCACATCGCGGGGCCCCGGCCCCAACATATACAAAGGAGTCATACATGGGTTGCGAGCACGCACAAGCAGCCGGCGGACAATCAACGCCGTCGCAATTTGAAGAGAATACGCTGTCGGAGGTCAAGCGCGTTATCGCTGTGCTTTCCGGCAAGGGAGGCGTCGGCAAGTCGTTTGTGACGGGCGCCATCGCAACCGAGCTCGCCCGCCGTGGCAACAAGGTTGGCATTCTCGACGCCGACATCACCGGCCCCTCCATCCCCAAAATGTTCGGCATGAGCGGACGCCATGTCCATGCCCTCGGCAACCTCATGCTGCCCGAGATCTCCGAGCACGGCGTCAAGGTCATGAGCTCCAACCTGCTGCTTCAAAACGAGACCGATCCCGTCCTCTGGCGTGGTCCGGTCATCGCCGGCGCCATCAGGCAATTCTGGAGCGAAACCTCTTGGGGCCCCATCGACTATCTGCTGGTCGATATGCCTCCGGGAACGGGGGATGTCGCACTCACCGTCTTCCAGTCACTGCCCGTCGATGGCATCGTCATCGTCACGAGCCCGCAAGACTTAGTCTCGATGATTGTCGCCAAGGCGGTCAACATGGCCGAGAAGATGAACGTTCCGATTCTGGG
>DXMG01000024.1:26024-33017 GCA_019414325.1 Collinsella sp.
GTCGAGAACATGAGCTATATCGAATGCCCCGACTGCGGTAAGAAGATCGAGGTCTTCGGCAAGAGCAATCTTCCCGAGGTCGCCGAGACCTATCATCTCGACATCCTTGGTCAGCTGCCCATCGATCCCGCGCTCGCCGAAGCCTGCGACAAGGGAGAAGTCGAAACCGCGCTGCCCGCCGGCATGCTGCCCCAAGCCGTCTCCGCCGTTGAGGCCATCGCCCCGCACAAGACAGACGAGGCCTAAGTGAACGCAAGCGCCTTCTATGACGTCTTGGTGATCGGCGGCGGGGCCTCGGGCCTCGCCGCCGCCATTACGGCGGCGCGTGTCGACAAAAGCGTCTGCGTCGTCGAGCGCGACGTCGCCTGCGGTCTCAAGCTGCTTGCAACCGGAAACGGCCGCTGCAACCTCTCAAACGAATCCATCGACATTCGGCGATATAACCACCCCGCCTTTGTCGAATCCATCATGGGCCCCCAACCCGAGCAAGATCTCGAGAGTTTTTTCTCCTCGCTGGGCATCATGACGATCCGTGAGGAAGGCCGCCTATACCCGCGCTCCCTTCGCGCCGAGTCGGTTCGCGATGCACTCCTCAATGCATGCGAGCGTTTGGGCATCACCCTACGCTGCGGGACTAACGTCATTGCGGCTCATAAGGCTTCCGAAGGCTGGACGCTTCAGATCGACCGTCCCGCTCATGTACTCAAACCCAAAAAGCACGGCGACCGAAAGACGGAGCTCCGTTCGCTTCGAAAGGCGTTAGCCGATACTCCTCGCACGAGCGATGCCCTGCAGGCAAGGGCCGTGGTTATCGCTACGGGCGGCAACCCCACCGGCATCGCCGAGGTGTTTAGCCTTCCCTTGACGCCCCTGCGCCCCGTCCTGTGCCCCGTATCGGCATCAGTCGTCGGCGACCGGACGGCACTCGGAACTCTGGATGGTCTGCGCGTCCGAGCCCGCTTAACGCTCTCGCGCAGCCACGAAGAGCTCTGGCGAGAAGATGGCGAAGTGCTGTTCCGTGCCTTCGGCATCTCAGGCGTCGCCGCCTTCAATCTCTCTCGCCGTATCAACCAGGGCGACACTGTTCTGATCGACTTCTTTCCAGATTTCTCCAAAGATGAGCTGCTCGATACGCTCGAGCAGCGTGTCAACGTGCTCGGCGATTTTTCGCCCCGAAACTCCCACTGGCTTGACGGCATGCTCGCCCCGCAGCTCTCACACGTCGTCTGTACGGCATTCGAGCGGTGCCATCCCGGCTCGCGCGATGTCATCCACCTGGTCTCAATCCTCAAGCACTTTAAACTGTCCGTCGAAGGGACGGCAGAGGAGCGCTCAGCACAGGTCACGCGTGGCGGCATATCTATCGAGTGCGTCTCGACACCCAATCTTTACGTGAACAGCACCACAGGCGCCCCGCTTTACGTCTGCGGAGAAGCGCTCGACATCGACGCCGATTGCGGAGGCTTTAACCTTGCGTGGGCCTGGCTCTCGGGCATTCGCGCTGCAAGCAGCCTGTAGCCGCGCAGTCTATAATCAAAAACGCATTCGGGCCGTCTGGGATACCGGACGGCCTCTTTCTTGCCTCTAAGGAGACCTCGATGATCGAAATCACCCAAGTCAACGCGTCGCTCGATGAAGCCGGCGATGAAAATGCCTGCCTCATTGTTGGCAAGCGAGTCGCCAAGCGCGTCCTACGTTGCAAGGACTCCGAGATCAAGTCCATCGAGCTCCACCGCAAGTCAATCGACGCCCGCAAAAAACGAGACGTCCATTTTATCCTAAGCTTTCGTGTTGAGCTGACTAGTCCCCACCTCGAGCGAGAAGCGGTCGACAGCGTTGCTGAGCGTGACCGCTCGCGCGTACGCGCGATAGAAGACGATGGGTCTTCATTCCCCACCCCCGTCTCCGACGCACCTCAAGAACGCCCTGTCGTTGTCGGCGCCGGATGCGCCGGCCTTTTCGCTGCGCTTACGCTCGCCGAAGCAGGTCTTAAGCCCTTGCTCATCGAGCGCGGCGACCCGGCATTTCGCCGCTCGCATGCGATCGACCTCTTTCTAAAGGAGCGCATCCTCGACCCCGAGAGTAATATCCAGTTTGGTCTGGGCGGCGCGGGGACCTTCTCGGACGGCAAGCTCAATACGGGAACAAAAAATCCCGCCCATCGCCTTATCCTCGAAACCTTCGTCGAGGCGGGTGCGCCCCGCGATATTCTGTGGGATGCCAAGCCGCACATTGGCTCCGACATCCTTCCCACAGTTGTCACCGCTATATCCCAGCGCATCGAGCAGCTCGGAGGTGTCGTCCGTTATCGAACGAAGCTCGTCGACATTCGCATCGACGCGTCTGGCACCATTGTCGGTATCGACATCCAGTCGTCCCACGACGCGACAAGCGAGTCAATCAACACAAAGCATCTCATCCTTGCTTGCGGTCATTCTGCCCGCGACGTATTCGAGGTTCTCAAAACCCATCATGTCGCCCTCGCTCAAAAGACGTTTGCCATGGGCGTTCGCATCGAACACCCGCAGCGTGATATCGATCGGGCGCAATATGGCCCCGCAGCGGGTCATCCCGCGCTCGGAGCAGCCCCCTATAAGCTCGTTGCCCATCTTCCCAACGGCCGCAGTGTGTTCTCATTCTGCATGTGTCCCGGCGGACAGGTTGTCGCCGCCTCTTCAGAGCCCGGCCATCTGTGCGTCAACGGCGCCAGTCTCAACGCCCGCGCCGGCCGCAACGCAAACGCCGCTCTCCTCGTTAACGTCACGCCCGATGATCTCCCCAGCGATGATCCTCTTGCAGGCGTAGAACTCCAGCGCATTTGCGAGCGGGCTGCCTATCGCCTTGGCGGCTCCAACTGGAACGCACCGGCACAGCTCGTCGGCGATTTCCTTGCAGAACGCGCCAGCACGACATGCGGCAAGGTAAAGCCCACCTATCCGCTCGGCGTGACTTGGACAGCAATCGATGAGTCATTGCCGCAACATATCATCGAGTCGCTTCGTCTGGGAATTCCCTTGCTCGGCAAAAAACTGCGTGGCTACGACCATCCCGATGCCGTCCTCACCGGTGTTGAAACACGCTCGAGCTCTCCGGTCACCGTTACTCGAGACCGGCAATGCCATGCTGTATCGACCCCGGGGCTCTACCCTTGCGGCGAGGGAGCCGGATATGCCGGAGGAATCATGAGCGCCGCTACCGATGGCATCCGTTGCGCCGAAGCCCTGATCGCAGACCTCTAGCGCACGAATTCCAGCACGCAAAAGACACAGGCCCCGAGCTCCACAGGGAACTCGGGGCCTGTTCGCTATTTCTTAAACCGTGCACCCTGGCGTTTTCTGCCCGATGCGAACGTGGAACCCTTGCGGGCCTGCGAACGTAAGCGCTCGATCGTCTCGTCCTCAGACGCACCCTCGAGCATCGCCCGAATCTGAACGACAGCATCGCGCAGGCGCGCCGCCTCCTCAAAGTCCATGGCGGCAGAAGCGTTGCGCATATCCTCTTCCATGGTTTCGACGATCCGCACACGCTCGTCATGCGGCAGTTCTTCCAACTGCTCCGCAAGTGTCTGCTCGGGCGCCACCGTCTCCGGAGCGGCGCCCTCGCCGTTTTCGTCAGGCGTATAGAACGCACCGTGACCCAGCGAATCGCCTCTCGAGCGTCCCTTCGAGCCCACAGTCTTTTCGGCCTCGGCAATAAAGCTCGAAATGTCGTTAATGGCCTTGCGGACCGTCTTGGGAACAATGCCATGCTCTTCGTTATATGCCATCTGAATCTCGCGACGGCGCTGCGTCTCCTCGATGGCTTCTTTCATCGAATCGGTCACAACGTCTGCATACATGATGACCTCGCCGTCGGCATTACGGGCCGCACGGCCAATCGTCTGAATCAACGAACGGCGATTGCGCAAGAAGCCTTCCTTGTCAGCGTCGAGAATTGCCACCAGCGAGACCTCAGGAAGGTCTAGACCCTCGCGGAGCAGGTTGATGCCAACGAGAACATCGATCTTTCCCTCGCGCAGCGTTCGCAGGATCTCGACACGGTCCATCGTCGCCGTATCGGAGTGCATGTAATTGACCTTAATGCCGGCATCAAGCAGATGGTCGGTCAGGTCCTCGGCCATGCGCTTGGTGAGCGTGGTCACCAGCACGCGCTCCTTGCGCGCCACGCGCTCGCGAATCTCGTCCTCAAGATCGTCAATCTGCCCACGAACCGGACGAACGTCGATCTTGGGGTCGAGCAGACCGGTCGGACGAATAATCTGCTCAACGTCGTTCTGGCTAACCCGCAGCTCATAGTCGCCCGGCGTGGCCGAAACGTAGATGAACTGGGGAATCCTCGCCTCAAACTCATCAAAACGAAGCGGGCGGTTATCGAGTGCCGAAGGCAGACGAAAACCATGCTCCACCAGCGTCACCTTACGCGAGCGGTCGCCTTCGTGCATGCCGCGGATCTGCGGCACCGTCACATGACTCTCGTCGATGATGCAGAGCATATCCTTGGGAAAGTAATCGATTAGGGTAAACGGCGGCTCACCCGGCTTGCGACCGTCCAGATGACGCGAGTAGTTCTCGATGCCGTTGCAAAAGCCCATCGTCTCGAGCATCTCAAGATCATAATCGGTGCGCTGCTGCAGACGCTGCGCCTCGAGCAACTTGTCGGTCGCCTTGAGCTCCGCCACGCGCTTCTCGCACTCTTCGCTGATCGATTTCAGAGCCGCCTTGACCTTCGGCTTCTCGGTCACGTAGTGCGATGCCGGCCATACGGGGATGGCCTCGTACTCACGAAGCATCTCACCGGTGACCTCATCGATCTCGGCAATCAGCTCGACCTCGTCGCCAAAGAACTCAAACCGCAACGGATGCTCGGCATAAGGCGGATACACGTCGACAACATCGCCGCGCACGCGGAACGTGCCGCGTGCCAGGTCATAGTCATTGCGGTCATATTGAATGTCGATAAGTGCATGGATAAAGTCATCGCGCTCGAGCGGCACCTTCTTGTCGACGTTTGGAGCCAGACCCGCATAGTCCTCAGGAGAGCCAATGCCATAGATACACGAGACCGATGCGACAACGATTACATCGCGTCGAGAGAGCAGTGACGCGGTCGCCTGATGGCGCAGCATCTCGACCTCTTCGTTAATCGAGGAGTCTTTCTCGATATATGTATCGCTTTGCGGCACATACGCCTCGGGCTGATAGTAGTCGTAATACGAGACGAAGTAGACCACAGCATTATTGGGAAAGAACTCTTTGAGCTCGCTTGCAAGCTGAGCGGCGAGCGTTTTATTCGGAGCCATGACCAGCGTCGGCTTTCCCAGGGCCTCAATAGTCTTTGCCATCGTGAAGGTCTTGCCCGAACCAGTCACACCCAGCAAAACCTGATAGCGGTCTCCGTCCCTCACACCCTGCACAAGCGACTCAATGGCCTTGGGCTGGGAACCGGCAGGCTCATAGGGAGAAACGACTTCAAACGGCACCTCAGCGCCCTCAACGCCAAAGCGCTTAAGTTCACCGCCAACGCGTTCTACTTCAAATTCCGCCATGGATACTCCTAACTCATACATCTGCAGTATATGCAGGCGGTGGGCTTAGTCCTATACGAACCGATCAGGATAGAGAGTCTTATAGCGAACCCAGGCATTATTGACGCGAATCAGATAAGCCTGCGTCTCGGGAAAGGTGATCGCGTTGTGAAGCGATGTGTCCTGCTGCGCCCAACCGTCCACATTACCCATGCCGGCGTTATATGCAGCAATAGCGCTGTCCGTCGACCCGTTAAAATACGTTAGAAGATACGAAAAATACGCACAGCCAAACTCGATGTTCGTAGCGGGATCGTTAAGGTTGTCGGCTGAATACTCACTACCATCGACAAGACCCAAGGCAATCATATCCTGGGCAGTCTCAGGCATCAGCTGCATCAATCCCCGAGCGCCTTGAGTCGACTCAGCCTCGGGATCCCAATTCGATTCAGACTTTATAACAGCACACACCAGATACGGATCAAGATTGTGCGAAATGCTCGATTGCTTTACATACGCCTCGTAGTCAATCGGATACAAAGGCTTAAAGAAGGCGGCAGGAGCATACGAGTAGACGAGCGAAATAAGGCCGAAGACGAACACAACGGCAAGTGGCGCCACGCGATACCACACAAAGAAACGTGTCTTAGGCATCGGCATCCTCCTTATCCGCTACATCCCCGAAGCCATGGCGCGCAAGCCATGCGTCCAGTTGTTCATAGAGCGAATTATCGCCTGCCGCATTATCGATTACCGTCGTAGCGAGATTGCAAAGCGAAGCCTCATCAGGTTGGCATGCAGAGCGAGCATCAAAATCAGAGGACCCCATACCACGATGAATGGCACGCTCGCGACGAACTGCTAAAGGAGCGCTGATAACCAGAATTTCATCAACCAGGCCAAAAGCATCCTCAAAACCAGTCGGGGCAGAAACCTCGACAACCGCAAAGGGATAACGGGGGGACGAAACCGTGCAGCAAACCGGATCAAGAATCCTCAGCGACAACTGATCGATAAGGACCGGATGGACAATACCGTTGAGCCGAGCGACGGAATCAGGAGAAACAAAAGCTCGAGAGGCTAAAACGCTGCGACGAACGCCGCCCTCCTCGTCAAGAATGTCCCAGCCAAATTCCTCAGCGAGTGCGCCAACGAGATCAGAACCCGGAACATATAACGATTTTGCGAGATCATCCAAATCAATGAGCATGGCGCCGCGAGACTCAAGATAGCGACAGGCGGTCGACTTACCCGAAGCAATATTGCCCAAGACAAAAACGGTAAACATCAAGTCCTCCCTAACGCCAATGGGAGTTATTATCGCGCAAATACAAAAGAAGGACTCAAAATACAGCCAAACAGTAAGACAAGCTAAACGAAGGCGAGTTCTTGTATTACAGCTCTCTATCAAACGAAAAAAGGGGGAGGCCGCGAGGCCTCCCCCTTCTACATTCCCAATGGCGGCTCGG
>DXMG01000025.1:0-19276 GCA_019414325.1 Collinsella sp.
GACGAAAATGCCTCGGTCGCGATATCCTCAACGGCTATTCCGAGGTTTTTGGCAAAACCCTCGAGGAACGAGCCGCAGCCCGCAGAGCACGCCTCGTTGACGACGATATCGGTCAGCACGCCGTGGTTGAGCCAGATGGCCTTCATATCCTGTCCGCCGATGTCGAGCACGAAGGTCGCATCGGGAACGCATGCGCACGCGGCGCGGGCGTGCGCGACCGTCTCGACCGTATGGTAGTCGGCGTGGAACGCGCGCGCGAAAAGCTCCTCGCCGTATCCCGTGGTGCCCACGGCATCGATCGCAAGCGTGACTCCCGCTGTCTCCCAGCGGTTCTTCAAGCTGACAAGACCCTGTTGGGCGACGTCGAGCGGTCTGCCGTTATTAGACGCGTAGAACGAATCGACAAGCTCACCCGCCTCATCGACCAGGGCGAACTTGGTCGTCGTGCTCCCCGAATCGATACCGAGCGCCACACGCACCGTCTCTCCGGGCGCATACGCATCCGGACCCTTTGCCGGCGTCTCTTTGCCATGGCGTGCCGTAAAATCCGCCTGCTCGGCAGGTGTGGCAAAAAAGGGCTGGGCAAGACGTCCCTCCCCGCTTGCGGGCGCGACCGTCTCGAGCTTATCCAGCCGGACAAAAGCGTCGGGAAGGTCGATCGGTTGGGACGATGCGAACATGTCGGTCAGCGACAGGGCGGCACCGCGCGCGACCATGATCTGCGGATCGCGCGGGACGATAACCTGATCGTCCGATAGATTCAGTTGCTCCCGGAACACGCGGACCAGCGTGGGGTTGTAGGCGAGCGTACCGCCCTCGAAGATTACCGGCGGCTCGATGTCGATACCCTGGGCCAGACCGCCGATCGTTTGGCGGGCGACCGCGTGAAGCGCCGAAAGCGCCAGGTCGGTGGTAGGAATGCCCTCGTTGAGCAGCGGCTGGATATCGGTCTTTGCGTACACGCCGCAGCGGCCCGAGACCTCGTGGGCGGTCGTTCCCCGGCTTGCGAGCTGCTCGAACTCGCCCGATTCGGTGCCGACCCCCATGAGCTTTGCCATCTCGTCGATAAATGCACCGGTACCGCCTGCGCACGAACCGTTCATGCGCATGTCGGCAACCTCGATGTCTCCCTTATCGTTGGTGCGGAAGAAGATCATCTTGGCGTCTTGGCCGCCCAGCTCGATGGCGCAGCGCGTCTGCGGATAGAACCTGCTGATCGCGAGCGCGTTGGCGACCACCTCCTGAACGTACGAGGCGCCCAGCGCGGTCGCGATATCGCGCGCACCCGAGCCGGTCACCGCAACGCGCAGCGACTCATGGGGAAAGCGCTCGGCGAGCTCGCCGAGCATGGCGCGCACGCTCGCTGTCTGACACGCCCCGTGGCGGCGATATCCCCACCACGCCTCGGTCATATCCTCGTGCATCGCGTAAACTTTGGTCGTCGTCGACCCTACGTCCAGTCCTACTAGCAACGCCATAATGCTCCGTCTCTCGCATTTTTCCTGCTAGAGATATACCACTCTACGTAATACAACAGACTGTTGTATTTAAACTCCGTATAAAAAGCGGCTGCCGAAACGCTTCAGCAGCCGCCGAATGCACCAACAGATTCTTCTGCGCGCTAGCACGTCGGGCAACGGAGCAGCACGGGCCCTCCGGTCATGCGCACCGCTCACGCCCGCGATGTCGCCGAGAGAGCTATCCACGCTTAGGGCTCCAACCAAGCAAGTCGCCCGCGCTCAGCAGATCCCTAAGCGAGCTACTCGCACTCAGGAGCCATAGCCTGCTCCAAGAGCTCGGCATGCTCCTCCTTGAAAACCGTCCCCACAGGGAAGGCGCGACGGAAGACGAAGTGGGAAATCGGACCGGCTACCAAAAGGTTCCACGGCAGCGCCATCACAAAATTATGCGGGATGTTGATCATCCAGATCGCAGGCACGGAATACAGGTTCGCAAGGATGCCGCCGGGCATGTGCGTCAGACCCTCGCAGGCACCGTACAGCGACATGATGATGACCATGGGAACGACCATGCAGGAGCTGACGGCGAGCGTCATGGCAAGTGGCGAGCTCTTGCCCGGCGTGACCAAGTACTTAAAGGCGAAACCCTTGGCGAGCGGGCTGGCGACGAACCAGTCGCAGCACATGGCAAAAATGTAGGCAACGGGGAAGCCGAGCCACGCAGCGGCAACGACCTCGCCGTTGATGGCCCCGTGCTGCAGGGCAACGTTGTAGATGCTCATCCAGAGCACCATGCAAAAGCACATGATAAAGGTGAACAGCAGGCTCTCTCGTTTGTTGATAGGCATAAAGGGCAGATTCCTCTCTGTGTTGTACCGCGGCGCCACGCAACAAAAACGGGCGGGCAAGATGGAGCTGTTGGAACTTCATCTCGCCCGCCCGTGGTACGCGCGTCTGCGACTACTTATGTGGTGGAACCAGCCTAGCACGAAACGCATGCGCTTCGTAAGCGTTGAGTTTATGAAGATGCAGGGCACCGATAATCCCCCGACCCCATAAGTTGCGGTGGAATACGGACTGTTTTGACCCTTTAAGCAGCAATTCAGTCCCTATTTCACCGCAACTCATTTGGTACAAAGTGACCTGCCCCCCTTGCACCAATTAGCTGGTGTGGCGCCAGCGAGGGTCGGTGAGCGTACGCGCCACACCCAAACCAACGGGCAAAAACGCCACGATGAGCACTGCACGCACAAACCAGCCGAGCATATTGACCGTGTCGAAGGTGCACATGTAATACATCGAGCGATACAGATACAAGCCCGGCACCATAATGACAATCGATGGCACCGTGAGGGCGATACGTGGGTAGGTGAGCTTGATTTCGGCTAAGCTCGCGAGCAGCCCCGATACCAGCGCGCCGATAAACGCTGCTGCCTCGGGAGGCATACCTGCGCTCAAGCCCAGGAACGGAAGCATCGTCGGCGCATCGACGAGCGTAAGGCGCAAGGTATTGGACACAGCGCCGATGAGCCCTGCCGCCGCGGCCATCTTTACCGGGCTGTTGAACATAACCGAGAAGCCAAATACACCGATAAAGCTCATCAGTATACGCAAGAGCGTAAGAGCCAACGGTGAGAGACCGAGCGGGGCGAAGTCATCCGGCGCCAGCCCCACACATTCGGCAACCATCCAGCCTACGAGGGTCGCCATCACAATAATCGACACAGCATACGAAAGACGCTCGATACCGCTTCGCATATCGAGCTTAGCGATGTCGAGGCCTGCCGTAATGAGGGGAAAGCCGGGAATCACAAAGAGCATGGCGCCAATATAGCCTTCTTGGTGCGACATTGCCCCTGGAATGACCTGGCCAAGGCCGAGCAATGCCAGCAGATACGAAACGCAAGCGAGCGCAACACCAGTCGTCAGCGCGCTAAACTGGCCAAGACCCTGCTTGAGAATATGGGAGCGAGCAAAGTTGCCGACACCAGCGCCTACGAATGCGCAGGCCATCTCGATAGGGCCGCCGCCGAGCAAAAAGACGAAGGCGCCGCAAGCACAGGCTGCCGCAAGGCCCTGTTGCCAGGGAGCGTAATCGGGCTTTGAGCTCTCAACGGTCTTGAGCATCTCGTGGTATTCGTGCACGGTAAACCGGCGGCCGTATGTCTCGATTTCCTTTAGGAAGCTCTCCATCATCCAAATGCGATGAGTATTGACCCCCGTTGTGGGTAGGCTGACGACCTCGTTAAAGCAGTGGCCATCTTCGATGCAGGTGCACTCAAACGACAGGAGACTCAGGTCGATGTGAATCGTGACGCCGAGTACAGCGGCAACACGATTCATGGTATCGCGCACGCGCCAGGCGCCTGTTCCGCTTGCCAGCATAAGCATGCCGGTGCGGCAGATAATGGATGACTTATCGGTGAGCGGCGCATCGACGGCAAGTTCATCGCCTGCCGTCACGATCTGGTGCCAGTCAGTTTTCATATGGAGCGCGCCGGCACGAGCGCCGTGGTGCATAGGAACTCTCGAAAGCAGCGAGTCCAGGCGCGAAGACTGTGGGGGCTCCGTTGATTCGCCCTCGTCCTCGTTGGGCTCTTCATCGACCAGATCAAATGAGTCAAGCGGTGCCGGCTCGCGACGATCGATTAGCTCCTCATCCTCATCATCAAAGTAGTTGAATTGATCGAGCATGTCCTCTTCGATTGCACGCTCGCTCGCGTCGTCCATACAGGCGCTCCTTTCCTACCGACTAACCCCCATCCTAGGCAGCAACGGCTAAAGGAAACATAAAAGAGACGACTGTCATGCGAGCCATATGCGCAAACGTCGATTCATCGATGGACCACTCTCGTGTATTTGGTGCAAAGTAATGATCCCTTTTCCTCCGTCCCCAAGGGATCAAAGTGCCGGCAGAAAAGGAACGTCCCTAAGTGCCAACCAGGGCAACGCCGCAGGTAGAGGACAGACAGCGAAAGCCCGCCAGAGCGAGCAAGGTGCCTTGAAACAAGGCGGCATTGACCTTCTGGTCATGCCGCCGAAGTTGAAAGGCAGATTGCCGCTCTGGCGGGCTTGCAGCGTCAACTGGTTACGCGGGTTGGTAAACCCGCGTAACCCCCTAGCACATCTTTGCGCCGGCGGGGATGGAAGCGTCGAGCTGGATCAGGTTGAGGCGCTCCTCGCCCTCCTCCTCGTGGATGGCGCTGATCAGCATACCGCAGCTGGGAATACCCATCATCTTGCGCGGAGGCAGGTTGGTGATGGCGAGCAAGGTCTTGCCGACCAGGTCCTCGGGCTCATAGTAGCCATGGATGCCGGAGAGGATGGTGCGATCGGTGCCGGTGCCGTCGTCGAGCGTAAAGTTCAGCAGCTTCTTGGACTTCTTGACGGCCTCGCATGCCTTGACCTTCACAGCGCGGAAATCGCTCTTGGAGAAGGTATCGAAGTCGACGAACTCCTCGAACAGCGGCTCAACGGCGATCTTGGAGTAATCGAGCGTGGGCTTGAGCGGCTTGACGAACGGGCTTTCGGCGTTGCCGGCCTCTGCAGCCTTGGCGGCAGCGGCACCGGACTGGAAACCCTTCTCGGGCTTCATGTGCGGGAACAGCAGGACGTCGCGAATGGAAGCCTGGTTGGTGAGCAGCATGACCACGCGGTCGATGCCGATGCCGATGCCGCCCGCGGGAGGCATACCGTACTCGAGGGCGCGCACGTAGTCCTCGTCGTACTCCATAGCCTCGTCGTCGCCGCCGGCCTTCTCGGCCATCTGGGCGGCAAAGCGCTCGGCCTGGTCGACCGGGTCGTTGAGCTCGGAGAATGCGTTGGCGTACTCGTGGCCGGCGATGACCAGCTCAAAGCGGTGCGTCAGGCGCGGATCGTCCTCAAAACGCTTGGCAAGCGGGCTGACCTCGATGGGGTAATCGCATACGAAGGTCGGGTTGACGATGGTGTCCTCGCCCAGCTCATCGTAAATCTCGGCGATGATCTTGCCAGCAGTCCACTCGGGCTTAATCTCCAGGCCCTTCTCGCGTGCGGCGGCGGCAAGCTCCTCGACCGGCGTGTCGATGGTGACCTGCTTGCCGAGCACATCCGAGACGATGTCGGTCATGGGACGGCTTGCCCACTCACCGGACAGATCGATGGTCTGGCCCTGATACTCGATGACCTCGGGATTGCCGATAGCCTTGTTAGCAGCCTTGATGACGCCCTGTGCGAGTGCCTTCATGCCCTCGAGATCGGAGAAGGCACGATAGGCCTCCATCGTGGTGAACTCGGGGTTGTGGGTGAGGTCCATACCCTCGTTGCGGAAGATGCGGCCGATCTCGAAGACGCGCTCAAAGCCACCGACGATGCAGCGCTTGAGGTGCAGCTCGGTAGCAATGCGCAGGTAGCACTCCTGATCGAGCGCGTTGAAGTGCGTGATGAACGGCTTGGCCGTAGCGCCGCCCTGAATGGTCTGCAGGATGGGGGTCTCGACCTCCATGTAGCCGTCAGATTCCATGAAGCGGCGGAAGGTGGAGAGAATCTGCGAGCGCTTGCGGAAGGTCTCGCGAACATCGTCGTTGGCAATCAGGTCGACATAGCGCTGACGATAACGGGTCTCCTTATCGGAAAGACCGTGGAACTTCTCGGGCAACGGACGAACGGCCTTGGAGAGCAGCGTCGCGCTCTTGGGGGCGACGGAAAGCTGGCCACGCTTGGTGCGCACGACCACGCCGGTCACGCCCAGGATATCGCCCAAGTCGAGGGCCTTAAGCGTGCTCCAGGCCGCCTCGTCCATGTCGTTAATACGGCAGAACAGCTGAATCTCGGCGGTAGCGTCGCGCACGACGATAAACATGATCTTGCCCTGACCGCGCTTGGCGACCACGCGGCCGCCGATCTTCACGACGTCCTCAGTATCCTCGCCATCGGCAAGATCGGCATATTTGGCCTCAATGTCGACGACATAGTCCTCGATCTCGGAGTGCTCGGGATAGGGGTTCTGGCCCGCCTCGAACAGGGCGGCGCGCTTTGCCAGACGCGTGGCGCGCTCGTCGTTGAGCGTCGAGGCCTGATCGGCGACGTTCTGGTTCTCTGCCATAAGTTAGCTCCTCAAACTAAAACGCTCCCCAGGATTCGGTCCCAGGGAGCGAAAACATACCTTTACGCGGGACCGTGGTCTAGCGTGCGATCTTGGCGATGGTGTAGACGCGGGTCTTGCCAGAAGGCGTAACGACCTCAACGGAGTCGCCCTCGCCGTGACCGATGATGGCGTGACCGACCGGAGACTCGTTAGAGATCTTGTGCTCGAGCGAGTTGGTCTCGGTGGTACCGACGAGCGTGACTTCCATGACCTCACCGTTAGGATCGATCAGAGAAACGGTGGAACCGATGGAGACGGTCAGATCGCCCGTGGTGGCAGCAACCTGAGCGTTGGCGAGGATGGCCTGAATCTCGGCAATGCGAGCAGCATTCTGGGCCTGCTTGTCCTTGGCGGCATCGTACTCGGAGTTCTCCGAAAGGTCGCCGAACGCGCGGGCTTCCTTGATGTCCTCGACGATCTCCTTGGCGTAATCGCCCTCACGCCAAGCGAGCTCCTCGACGAGCTTCTGGCGGCCCTCAGCGGTCAGTACGATCTGGCTTGCGTCCATACGGATATCTCCCCAACTATGATGTAACGATCAACTGTCAACAAAACGAAAAAGACCGGCTAGCCTGCGGGCAAGCCGGTCAGGTGCTCACCCCAAAGGGATGGGACTACTCTGCGTCCGCGTCGCTGTCCTCTGCCTGCTTTTTCTTGGCAGCAGCGAGCTTGGCCTCGAGCTCTGCGATCTCCTTGTCCTCCTTGGACTCCTCGACCACAACGTCCTCGGCCTGCTTGGTTTCGCCCTTATCGTCGCCCTCCATACCCTCGCGGATATTCTTGACGGTAGAGCCGAGAGACTTGCCGAGCTTCGGCAGGTTCTTAGGCCCGAAGATGATCAAAACAACGACGAGAATAATGATGAGCTCAGGAACCCTCAGTCCAAACATGTAGACCTCCACAATACAGCGAGACAAGCTCGAATGAGTATACCGCGGGTGCCGCGGTATCACAACAATAGCTAAAAAAAGGGACCGCAAGAAGCGGTCCCTCCTCATGCTCTGGTCGGGTTGACTGGATTTGAACCAGCGACCCCTGCGTCCCGAACGCAGTGCTCTACCAAACTGAGCCACAACCCGTTAGCTCGACTATAGTAACAAAGATTTTCGCCGTGTGCTAGAGAAATTTTTATTTCTTTGGCGCGTCGATTTGAACCGTGTTGGGAATAAGCTCAGTCGCGCAGGCCCACCAGCCATTTTGCTGGGCAGCTCCCGCAAGATGGGCTGCTGCAGCGACGGTATCGCAAATGGCAAACGAGCAGGCACCCGAACCGCACACGTCCACGGCAACGGTTCCCTCCTGTGCGCGCAGCCAGTCGAGAACCGCCTGGATCCGCGGCTCCATCTGCGCGGATATGACGCCCAGATTGTTATGAACGAGCGCATATGCCGCCTCGGCATCGCCGGCGCGTAAGACAGAAGCAATCGCACCGGGTTTGTCCGCGGGCACTGGGCTCTCATCAAATCGTCGATACGCTTCAACCGTTGAAACGCTCGTCTCGTGCGGTTTGACCAATACGACAGGTGTCGCCGGAAGCACAGGATACTCAGTGGCCAGCACATCTCCCCCGCCGACGTAGAATGCGGGACTCGTGTGCAAAAAAAACGGCACGTCGGCGCCGATACCGCGAGCGATGTCATCGAGCGCGGGGTCGGCGCGGTCGATACCCCACAGCTCGGCCAAGGCAACGATGACCGCGGCGGCATCCGTCGAGGGGCCTCCCAGGCCGGCGCACAGCGGGATACGCTTTTCGATCGTCACGCACACGTTGGCATCGCGACCGTAACGCTCGGCCATAGCGATTGCCGCCCGATAGGCCGTATTTTTTTGCATGGGAAAATCGGATGCCGGAACCGTCTGGACGGTCAACGCCTGCGCCGGCGTGACCGTCACGGCATCGGCTAGACCGACGGCTGCCATCAGGGAATCGACCCTGTGATAGCCGCGGGCGTCGCGCTCGGTATGAACCCCCAGATAGAGGTTAATCTTTGCCGGCGCGGTAAGGATGAGGGACCGATCGGTCACCGTTAGTGCTCCTCGAGCTGGTTGCCGAGCGGGGTAAAGATATGTTCGCCGCTCTCGGGGTCGAACAGTTCGACCTGGCCGGTAAGGACATCGATGTACTGGTAGGACTGACGCGATTTGCGGCCGCGACGCTCGTCAACCTCAACGATAAAGACAGCGGGGTGGACGCTCTTGATGGTGCCCATGCGCTCGATGACGCGGGTACGGCCCATGTTGGCCTTAACCTTGACGCGATCGCCCACCATATCGGTCAGCTTCTCGTGGATGTCGTCGACGTGATTGACTTCCATCTCTTCCATGAATAGGGCCTCCAGAGGGTGCAATTCAAAAAGGGGATAATACCCCTAAGATAGACAAAACTCTAATACTATAGCACCCTGTTGCAGCCATACGCAAGCAGCTAAAAAAGCCCGGTCCCAAATTGACTACTTACAGACTATCGGTGTCGAGGACGATGGTGAACGGACCGTCGTTGACCAGGTCGACCTTCATATCGGCGCCAAAGATACCGTGCGCCACATGCTCAACGTCCTGAGCGACGAGTGTCAGAAAGTACTCGTAAAGTTCGTTAGCGACATCGGGCGCGCCGGCGTCCGTAAACGACGGACGGCGGCCGTGGCGGCAGTCGGCAAACAGCGTGAACTGCGACACCACGAGCACCTCGCCGTCGACATCCGCCAGCGCCAAGTTGGTCTTGCCGTTCTCATCCTCGTTGATACGCAGCCCGCGGAGCTTGCCCCACAGCTTGTCGGCTTCGGCGCGTGTGTCGCCGTGGCCCACGCCCAGCAGCACCAGGTAGCCGCGTCCAATACGGCCCACGCACTCGCCGTCGACTGTCACGCCGGCGTTGAGCACGCGCTGTACCACCGCACGCACGGCCTACTCCTCGCCCGTCAGCTTAGCGGACAGATGCTCGAGCGCATGGAAACGATGGCTGATGGCGTTCTTCTCGTCCGTCGTGAGCTCGGCCATGGTCTTGCCCGGCGTATCGACCGGCAGGAACAGCGGGTCGTAGCCAAAGCCGTGATCGCCGCGGCCCTCGTGCGCGATAACGCCCTCGCAGGCGCCCTCGCCATAGGTGACCAGGCCGTCCGTATCGATAAGCGCGACGACGCTCATAAAGCGCGCGGTACGATCCTCGTCTGCCACGCCTTCCAGGTTAACGAGAAGCTTGGCGTTGTTGGCGGCATCGTCGCCATGCACGCCCGCATAGCGCGCGCTATACACGCCCGGCTCGCCGTCCAGCGCGTCGACGACCAAGCCAGAATCGTCGGCGATGGCCATAAGGCCCGTCTCCTCAACGGCAGCCTGCGCCTTGATGATGGCGTTCTCCAAAAACGTCGTGCCGTTTTCCTCGGGGTCCTCAAAATCGCCCAGCTGACCGAGCGCCACAAAGCGCACCTCGGGCATGACCTTGCCCAAAATGGCCTCGATCTCGGTGAGCTTATGGGCGTTGCCGGTTGCCACGACGATGGTCGCCGCCGGGTCGAGAGTGTCGATGTCAATCTTCTCAAGTGCCATAGCTGGCCTCCTTTGTCTCTATAGCAATGCCGAGTTGAGGACGACGAGGACTTCGGCCTCTCTCCCGTCTCAATCAACGGCAGTCTTATACTTCGACGTTTTCCCAGATAAAACCTGCCAAAATAAACCTGTCCCTTTTTGGCAGGTTAGGCGAGGGCTTGGCGCTGGAGCTCGATGAGCTCGGCAATGCCCTTGTCGCCCAAATCGAGCAGGGCATTGAGGCGCTTGCGGTCGAAGGGCGCCTGCTCGCCAGTGCCCTGAAGCTCGATCATCTCACCGGTATCGGTGGCGACAAGGTTCATGTCGACCTCGGCGTGACTGTCCTCGGAATAATCCAGGTCGAGCAGGGTGTTGCCGTCGACAACGCCCATGGAAATCGCGGCGACCTGGCCCGTGAGCGGAATGCGCTCGAGCTTACCCGCCTCGACCCACATGGCAAGGGCGTCGTGCAGCGCCACCCAGGCGCCGGTAATGCTCGCCGTTCGCGTGCCGCCATCTGCCTGAATCACGTCGCAGTCGACGGTGACGGTGTACTCGCCGAGCGCCTTCATGTTGACGACGGTGCGCAGGCTACGGCCGATCAGACGCTCAATCTCCATGGAGCGACCCTTGCGGTTGGCGTGCTCGCGCTTGCAGCGCTTGCCGGTCGATGCCGGCAGCATGGCATACTCCGCCGTTACCCAACCGGCCTTGGCGCCCTTGCGCCAGCCCGGCACGCCCTCCTCTATAGTGGCAGCGCACAGCACGCGAGTATCGCCAAACTCGGCCAGGCACGAGCCGTGGGCGTGCTTCATGACGCCGCGAGTAAGCTTGATGGGGCGCAGCTCATCGGCAGCGCGGCCGTTGGCACGATTGACCTGCATATACTCCATAGAAAAATCCTTTCGGCAAAAGGTGAAAGTGAGCCTTTGGTCGGTGACCTTATATCTATTTCAGTTCGTCGATATCGATATGCTCAATGCTCTTGAGCGGCTGGCCAAAGATAAAGCTGCCCGCCACCGCAAACTCGGCAATGTTATCGGCCGTCGTTGCAAAACGATGCTGCGGCTCGGCTGCGTCGCCCGCCAGCTGCTCGCGGCGCGTGAGAATATCGGTCAGCTCGCGCGTGGTCTCCTCGGCGGAGCTCACCACGCGCACTCCGGGACCCAGCGCATGGCGAATAGGCCCCACGAGCAGCGGGAAATGCGTGCAGCCGAGTACCACCGTATCGATGCCGTGGTCGCGCAGCGGTTCAACCGTGGCACCGACCAGCGCGCGTACGGCAGGCGTATCAAAGATGTCCTCGTTCTCGAGCCACTGCTCTTGCAGATGTGCGCCCGAGGCGAGCTCGTGCTCAACGACCTCGACAAAGCTCGAGGCAGGGCAGCCGTATACGTCGACGCCGGCATCCAGGTCCTGAATGGCACGCGTGTAAGCGCCTGAGCGAATGGTGAGGTTGGTGGCGAGCACGCCCACCCGGCGCGTGCGGGTGCTGTTGATTGCCGCGCGTGCGCCCGGTGCAATCACACCGATGACGGGGACGTCGAGCACCTGCTGGGCCAAGCGCAAGGCCGCAGCGGTCGCCGTATTGCAGGCGATGACCATGATCTTGACGTCGTGCTTCGACAGCCAACGGCCCGCCTGCAGTGCAAATGTGCGCACCTCGTCCTCGGTGCGGGTGCCGTAGGGGCAGCGCTTGGTGTCGCCAAAGTAGTAGACGGACTCGTGCGGCAACGCCGTCGCAATCGCGCGCGCAACCGTCAGACCGCCTAGACCCGAGTCGAACACACCGATCGGGCGCGTGTCACCTGACAGATTCTCGATATCGGACATTACCTCACCAGATTCTCTCTCGAAAAGATATGGCTCAGAACGATAGGGCCGCGCTACGAACGAGCCGCGACGAGCAGCTCTGCCGTTGCCGCCCAGCCGTCGACAATCTTGCCTCGCGTGACGTAGGCATTATCGCAGGTATCCAGGAACTCAGGCGCGCCGGCGCTGGTCAAACCGTTCTCGACCAGGCAGAACGTGCCCACGTGGTCAGCCATGTAGAAGTCGGACTCGGAATCGCCGAGCGCCAGCGTCTCCTCGCGCTCGATACCCAGGTGCTCGCAGAAACGTGCGATGGCAACGCCCTTGTTGAGGCCGGCGGGATTGATGTTAAACGCGCGGCCATCCTCGACGCGTTCGAGCTCGAGCGTCGTCGGCTTGGACAGATGCGTCAGGTGACCGTTGCAGGCCCAGACCAGGCCGCAGCC
The DNA here is from genome assembly GCA_019414325.1 of Collinsella sp. Classification (GTDB taxonomy): domain Bacteria; phylum Actinomycetota; class Coriobacteriia; order Coriobacteriales; family Coriobacteriaceae; genus Collinsella. The sequence goes on from DXMG01000025.1 coordinate 12,369, forward strand.
GGCCTCGTCAAGAATGGCCTGGACCTCGTCGTCGGGCACATCGCCGCGCATGCCGACGGTGACCTCGCGGTACTTGTAGCCAGTCGACATGTCGTTGTGGTACTCGATCTTATGCGGCCAGCGGGCGAGAATCTTCTCGCACACGCCAGTCTGCTCGATCACCTGATGCGGCGTGAGGCCACAGGCGGGGTCGTAGGGCATGTCGCCGGTCAGATACTCCCAATCGTTGGCCTTGAGATCGTACATGACCAGACCGCCCATCTCGCCGATGTAGGAGTTGAGGCCGAGCACGCGCGCATCCTCGTGGATCATGGTGCGGTTGCGGCCCGAGGTGGGGACCACCTGGATGCCGGCGCGGGCAAGTGCCACGACAGCCTCGACGAGCTTGGTCGAGGGGTTGCCGTCGTTGTCGCGCAGCACGCACGAGCCGGGCGCGAGCATGGTGGCGTCCAGGTCGGTAAAGACGTACTTAACCTTGGCAAGACGCTCGCGCATCTCGCCCGAAAGCTCAGCGACGGTCGGCAGGGTATTGTGGGACATGGTCACTCCATTTACGTAGAAGAGGCTTCTGGTCTTAGGCGTCGTACGCCGCAAGGGTGCGCTTGAGAATCGAACCGTCACGCTCGCAAGGCTCGGGTCCGTTCTTGCGCAGCATACGCTCTTCCTCGCCCTTACCGGTCACGATGACCACGGCAGGACGGACGGTTTCGCGCACGGCAGTCTCGATAGCGGCAACGCGATCAGTCACGATTTGCCAGTTATCATTTCCCTGCGCTTGAACGTTGCGCGCGATCTCGGCGCAAATATCCTCGACGTCCTCGGGGCCGGGGTCGTCCTCGGTAATCACGATTCGGTCGGCATACTTGCCAGCGGCGATGCCCATCGTGGTGCGTCGGTCGACACCCTTACCGCCCGTAGCGCCAAATACAACCGCCAGCTCGCGCTCGGGATAGTTCTCGCGCAGGTCACGCAGGAGTGTCTCGAGGCTCATGCCGTTATGTGCAAAATCGACGACGCCCAAGATTTTGCCCGATACGGACGGATAGAGCTCCATGCGGCCGGGAACGAAGACGCCCTCAAAGCCGTGGACGATACCCTCTTCGGAAATGCCCAGGGCCTCGGCGCAGGCAATAGCGGCAAGCGCATTGGAGACATTGAACTTAACCGGCGTGGGAATCACAATGTCGCGCGTAAAGCGGGGCGTGCGCACCGTTGCCACCACGCCGCAGTCACCATTACGAATCGCCAGCGCAAGCACGTCGGCACGCTCGTCGGTCAGGGAGAACGTCACCGTACGTTCGCAACGAGATGCCGCCTCGAGCACGCGATCGACCTTATCCATATCGAGATTGACCACGGCAAAACGGCTCTGCGAGAAGATTTTGAGCTTGCTGGCAAAGTAATCCTCGAGCGTCGGATGCTCAATCGGCGAAATGTGATCCTCGCCGATATTGGTAAAGGCGCCAACTTCAAAGGCGATTTTGCCCGTGCGCTCGTATTTGAGGCCCTGGCTCGATGCCTCCATAACCAGCCACGGGGCACCCGCCTCCGCAGCATGTGCGATGCGAGACTGCAGCAGAAAGGATTCGGGAGTCGTCAGCTTGGAAGGACCCGTCTCGATGCCGTCGTCGAACTCAATGCCCGTATTAAGAGCGGGTCGATGACAGCCCGTAAGCTTGGCCTCGTTGGCGAGAATGCCGCGCAGATAAAAGCTACAGGTCGACTTGCCCTTGGTGCCTGTAAAGGCGCAGACCTTCACCTTACCCGACGGATGCCCATAAAAGGCATCTGCCACCACGGCGAGCGTGCGACGAATATCACTCACAATCACTGCGGGAAGATCAACATCGTAATCGACCTCGGAAACGTAGGCCACGGCGCCATCGGCGATTGCCGAAAGCAGGTACTCACGCTTAAACGCGCGGCCCTTGCAGACAAATAACGTGCCCGGGCGCACCTGGCGCGAGTCGTCAGTCGCAAACTCAATGCGCTGGTCGCACGAAGCGCTCGGTTTGGAAACAACAAGGTCATCTTCCTCGAGCAACTCTATATAGCGCATCAGAGTTAGCTTCTCTTGTGTCGGACTCGACATACAAAGACCTCTCTCGCTAAATTCAGCCTTAAAGGGCAAAAGACGTCCCGCGGCAGAAACGATGAAACATTCTGTATTATCAACCATCCTAATATGCCACCTGACCTTGCGCGCATTACAGCCTTCTAAAAAATTGCATGGACTGCGTCGTGGGTTAATAAATGGCAACAGTGTTCACCCCGCGTAAAAACAGGGAAATCTGGGTGCTATTCTTTATCCAAATGTCTTGATGCGCCTCATTGACCCACAATGCCGACTCATCATGCCCAAGCAAAGGATTCCAGATGAAACGACACTTCGAACGTCGCCACCGCTCGGCACGCGTCCAGTTGACCCGGCACATCGTCCGCGCCTTCGCGACGGTCGTTGTGGCCCTTGCCACCATCATCGGCGCGAGCGGCTGTTCGTCCTCCCAGAACGCCTCGAGCACCTACACACTCGTCGAGAATGGCAAGCTCACCGTCGCAAGTGACTTGGCCACGCCCCCGTTTGAATACGTCAACGATTCCGGCGAGGATCAAGGCTTTACCTACGAGCTCATGGGTATGATCGCAGACGAGCTCGGCTTGGAGCTCAATTACCTGCCGGCACAGAAGTTCGACGGCATCATCCCCATGGTTAAGCAGGGCGTTAAGACCGATGTCGGCGCCTGCAACATCACCATTACTGACGAGCGTAAAGAAGAAGTCGACTTCACCGACCCCTATATCGACTCCAATCAGGGCGTCGCAGTTGCAAAGAACACTGGATACGACACGGTCGATAGCCTCAACGCACCGGGCGTCAAAATTGCCGTGCAGTCGGGCACCACGTCCGAGGAGTGGGCAATCGAGAACCTGCCGCAGGCAACCACCGTCAACTTTGACGACTGGACGGCAGCCTTCACCGCCGTCATGAGTGGTCAGTGCCAGGCGGTCGTATGCGACCTGCCCGTTGAGCAGTGGATGGTTTCGAACTCCTTTACCGGTATGGAGATCATCAAAGAGGTTCCGACGGGCGAGCAGTTTGGCATTGCCGTCTCTAAAGACAACCCCGGGCTGACACAGGCCATCAACGATGCCCTTGCCAAGATCAAGAGCTCCGGCGCCTATGACAAACTGTACGAGAAGTGGTTTGGCATGGCACCCACGAGCGGGTCCGATAACGAGGATGCCTCGAGCTCAGACGACGCGACGGACGCTTCACTCGCCGTCACCTCGGCGACCGCCAAGTCAAACGAAGACAGCGGTAACGGCGTGCTCGGCGGCATCGCAACCCGCCTGACCTGGGAAGCGACAACGGGTAGCGACGAGGGCGACGTTTCGCAAATTGAGCTTGAGCTGCCCGAGGGCGGATCGTTTGAAAGCACCGATGTTAAGGTCACGCTGCTCGACGGACTGAACCAGACGGGTGTCAAGGCATCGTGCTCGCTGAACGGCTCAAAGCTCGTCATCAAGTTCGCCGATCCCGTCGCTGCCGGCTCGCAGATTCGCGTTGTTGTCCCCGACGTCGTATTCCCGAGCAACGCGGGTGCCTATGCCGTCACCGGCAGCTATGTCGCCGACGACAACAAGCGAGATCTTCCCGAGAGCCCCACCATCAGCGTCTCGGAGAGCACCATGGTGCAAGAAATCGTCGCCTGGCTCGATGCCCAGTCTTGGGTTGCCGCATGGAACTCCAACCCGTTTTTGGGCATGTTCTGCAAGCCGCAGATTATCGTCACCTCAATCGCCTCGCTCTTTAAGGGCTGGGGCATAGCACTTGCCGTGACCGCCATCGGTTTTCCGCTCGCCATCCCCATCGGCTTGCTGTTTGCCTTTATGAAGATCAGCCATAGTCGTATGCTGCGCGGCATCGCCGTGACATACATCAACGTCCTGCGCGGAACCCCGCTCTTCCTGCAGATCTACATTGCGTTCTTTGGGTTCCCCATGATCGGTCTCAACGTGCCCAATCTGCCGCTCGGCGTTGGCGTGCTCGCCATCAACTGCTCGGCCTATCTTGCCGAGATTTTCCGTGCCGGTATCGAGAGCGTACGCATGGTCAAGCGGAAGCCGCCTACTCGCTTGGCATGACTTGGTCCCAAGTTATGTCGCGCATCGTGATCCCGCAAGCCGTACGTTGCGTTATACCGACTATGACCAGCGAGTTCGTTATGCTGTACAAGGACACGTCACTGCTTTCGAGCGTTGGCGTCATGGAGCTCATGCTGTTCTCCAAAAACCTCACGGCCACCACGGGCAACATTACGCCCTACATTTGCGCCGCACTTTACTATCTGGTCGTGACGATTCCGCTCATCCACATCGTCACCAAGGTGGAGCACCGTCTCGCCGAGCGCAGCAAGCGCTAGCCGCTCATACATAGCATTCGCAACCACGGCCCGACGCTTCGTCTGAAGATCGGGCCGTGGTTTTTTCGGTTCGCTCGGCGCTTATGCCCTATCACGAAACAAAAGATTGGCATGATAGTAAAGATTATTTGACATCAGCTGCCACAATCCTTGCGGCAGTACACCTGAGCCGTCAGCAGAAAGGATCTTGCATGTGCGGTTTTGTCGGTTTTACCGGTACAGATGAACAGAGTGAGCTGGTTCTCACGGCTATGATGAATCGCATCATCCACCGTGGTCCCGATATGGGCGGCCAGCATATCGTCGACAACGTTGCCCTTGGCTTCCGTCGTCTTTCGATTCTTGATCTTTCCGAAGCTGGAGCTCAGCCCATGTCGAGCGACGACGGCAAGGTCACGATTGTCTTCAACGGAGAGATCTACAACTTCCAGGAGCTTCGCGCCGAGCTGGAGGCAGCCGGCTACGCCTTCCACTGCAACGCCGATACCGAGGTCCTGGTACACGGTTACGAGGAGTGGGGCGAGGACCTGGTCAACCGCCTGCGCGGCATGTACGCGTTCGTGATTCACGACCAGAACAAGAACAAACTCTTTGGCGCTCGTGACATCTTTGGTATCAAGCCGTTCTATTACTACCAGGCATCCGATGGCTCGCTGCTGTTTGGCTCCGAGATCAAGAGCTTCCTGGACCATCCCAAGTTTGAGAAGGCCGTCAACCACGACGCGCTGCGCCCCTACCTGACGCTGCAATTCCCCGCCACAGAGGAGACCTTCTTTAAGGGCGTGTTCAAGCTTGCCCCGGCGCATTGCTTTACGTATGACCTGACGACCAACACCATGGACATCAAGCGTTACTGGAGCTGTGACTTCACCGACGACAACTCCAAGACCTTCGAGGAGTACGTGGACGAGTGCGACAAGGTCGTGCACGAAAGCGTCGCTGCGCACCGAATCGCCGATGTTAAGGTGGGCTCGTTCCTTTCTGGCGGCGTGGACTCCAGCTACATTGCCGCCTGTCTCATGCCTGACACCACGTATTCTGTCGGCTTTGATTACAAGAACTTCAACGAGACCAACTACGCTGCCGAGCTTTCCGACAAGCTGGGCATCAAGAACGTGCGCAAGATGATTACCGCCGACGAGTTCTTCGATGCATTGCCCGATATCCAGTATCACATGGACGAGCCGCAATCGAACCTGTCCAGCGTGCCGCTGTACTATCTGGCTCAGATGGCTTCTGAGGAGGTCACCGTCGTCCTTTCGGGCGAGGGTGCCGACGAGCTGTTTGCCGGCTACGAGTGGTACGAGGACACCCCCGAGATGCGCTCCTTTAAGAAGCGTGTGCCGCTCGGCGTACGTCGCGCCCTGGGCTCGCTCGTTCAGCATCTCCCCTACTTTAAGGGCCACAACTTCCTGACGAAATGCGCCGAGGTTCCCGAGCGCTGGTATGTGGGTCAGGCAAAGGTGTTCGATCCCTCCGAGGTCGACGAGGTGCTCAAGCCCGCTTATGACACCGGCAAGAACGCCGCCGAGATGTGCGCCGAGTACTACAAGCAGGTTCCCGATTGCTGCGAGCTTTCCAAGAAACAGTATCTGGATATGAACATGTGGCTACCGGGCGACATCCTGCTCAAGGCAGACAAGATGTGCATGGCGCATTCTCTGGAGCTTCGCGTCCCGTTCCTGGACAAGAAGGTCATGGAGTTTGCCGAGCACATTCCCGCCAACTACCGTGTTAACGAAGAAGGCTGCAAGCTCGTCCTGCGTCACGCCGCCAACCGCACGCTGCCCGACGAGTGGGCAACGCGCAAGAAGGTGGGCTTCCCCGTACCGGTCAAGTTCTGGCTGCGCGAGCAAAAATACTACGACTACGTAAAGGAATACTTCACCGCACCGTGGGCTGCTGATTTCTTTGACACCGATGCGCTCATGAAACTGCTCGACGATCACTTTGAGGGTCGCGCGCTCAACCAGCGCAAGATCTATACCACGTTGACGTTCCTCATCTGGTACAAGCGCTTCTTTATCGACGAGGACAAGGGCGCCGAAGTCGCCGCGTAAGTTTCGTTATGAATTAGCGGTGAACAGCCCAGGGTTTCCGCTATACTCAATCCCTGCGGGCGATTGGCGCAACGGTTAGCGCAGGTGCTTTACACGCACAAGGCTGGGGGTTCGAATCCCTCATCGCCCACCATTGATTTGATAGGCTCCCAGAAATGTGGGCCTTTTGTTTTTGTGCCCAGTGCAGAGGGATTCGAACCCGCAAGGGTGCGGAGCTGAGGAAACGCGAAGCGTTTTCCAGCGTAGCACGCGAGGGCCGCAGGCCCGAAGCGGAAGCGGGCGGCGAAGCCGCACGCGGACATCCCTCATCGCCCACCATTGAATTGTTAGGCCTCCAGTGATGGAGGCCTTTCTTTTTTCGGGCCCATCGCAGAGGGATTCGAACCCGCAAGGGTGCGGAGCTGAGGAAACGCGAAGCGTTTTC
>DXMG01000025.1:19376-32244 GCA_019414325.1 Collinsella sp.
CAGCGCAGCACGCGAGGGCCGCAGGCCCGAAGCGGAAGCGGGCGGCGAAATGGACCCTTGGCGAATACCCGTGTGCAAAAAATGCCAAATATGAGTACTGCTACCTTTTTGGTAGCAGCGTTTTCGAAGTCATAAAAGGCAAATCCGACATTAGAACGACGACTGATAGTCCAGTTAAGCCAATTTAGTTACTACAAAACTGGACATATGTGGCCCAACTCATCTAAAAACGCCTATTTTATATGTTACGAAGTTAGTGACCGTACTCATATTTGGCATTTTTTGCACACGGCCTATCCCAGCCATGGTAAATCGATAGCAAAACGGGCTCCAGACCGCTGAATCGTGCCGCATATGGCACGTCCGCAGTCCGGAACCCGGTCCAAATTGAGTTATTGCGCTGTGTTAGGCCAAAACGTCCGACAAAATCTCGATCAGGCTGTCCACGTCGGCTTCCTCGCAGACAAGCGGCGGCAGGAAACGCAGCGTGTGGGCACCAGTAGCGTTAATCACGGCGCCAGCGGCCAGCGCGCGGGCAACAATATCATGTGCATCACCCGCAGTCTCATCCAAATCGCAGCCGAGCATTAAGCCGCGACCGCGTACCTCGACCACATGCGGCAGCTTGGTGAGCTTTGCCTCCATATAAGCACCCACCTTGGCAGCATGCTCGGCATAATCGCCGCGCACGAGCGCGGAGAGCGTCGCGGCGCACGCCGCGACAGCCAAGCAGCTACCGCCAAAGGTCGAACCGTGGTCACCCGGCTTAAACACGTCGGCAATCTCCTTCTTTGCCACGACGGCGCCCATGGGAACGCCGTCGGCGATGCCCTTGGCAAGACTCATGATGTCGGGCTCCACGCCATAGGTCTGGAATGCAAACGGTTTACCGGAGCGGAAGATACCACACTGGACCTCGTCGGCGATAAGCACGGCACCCACCTCGTATGCCAAGTCGCGCGCAGCCGCCATAAACTCCTCGGTCATGGGGTGCACGCCGCTCTCGCCCTGGATCGGCTCGAGCATCACGGCACAAATTTCGCTCCCCAGCTGCTTAAAGATCGCGCGCAGTTCATCGACATCGTTGGGCGTGCAGGCCACAAAGCCACCCGGCAGCGGACGGAAGCTATCCTGTAGCCAATCCTGCATGGTGGCGGCAATGGTCTCGAGCGTACGGCCGTGGAAGCCGCCACGCATGCATACGATGGTGTTGCCGCCGTTGCCAGCACGCTTGGCGTACAGACGAGCAAGCTTCATCGAGCCCTCGTTGGCTTCGGCACCAGAATTGGCAAAGAACGTCTCCCACACCTGCTCGTCCGCGGCCGGGGCACCGAGCGCAGCGGCCGTGGTCTCATCGCCGGCGGCAATGGCATCGGCCAGCACGCACGCACCATCTACGTCGTCGTTGGCAAGCTTGGACAGCAGCGCCGCGACCTGTCCACGCTGCTCGGTGTAGAAGTAGTTAGACACATGCAGAAGCTTTTTGTTCTGAGCCTCGAGCGCCGAGAGCACTGCAGGATTACCGTGGCCTAGGCTGCACACGCCAATACCAGCGAGAAAATCGAGATACTCACGACCATCGTCACCGGTGAGCTTCATACCGTGACCTTCGACAAACTCAACCGGCGAGCGGCCAAAAGTATGCATAACGTAGTGGGATTCGAGCGATTGTTGAGCAGCAAGTGACATGGGATGCCTTTCGTTGGGCGCCGTACGGCGCAGGGCTATGGGTGCAGGGACGCGACGACCGCGGGTCGGCTAGACCGTCTGGAGCTTCTCGACCTCGTCGAGGTTCTCGGTCAGGCGCGCCGCAAACGTCGAAAGCGGGTGCGGATGCGTATCGAACTCATAGGCCGTCTCGGTGGAGTGAATCACGGTACCGACGCCAGCATCGGTCAGCAGCTCCAGCAGCAGCGAGTGCGGCGTCGTGCCGTTGATAATGTGAGCTCGGAACACGCCAGCGGTAAGCGCATCGACGGCGGCGCGCAGCTTGGGGATCATGCCCTTGTCGACCTCGCCGCCGTAGAGCATCTCATTGACCTCGTCGAGCGTCAGGTTGGAGATGAGCGAATCCTTATCGCTAAAGTCCTTGTACAGGCCGTCGACATCGGTCAAAAAGATCGCCTTGTGCGCATGAAGCGCCGCCGCAACGGCGCCGGCGGCGGTATCGGCGTTGATGTTGAAGAAGCCACCGTCCTCCCCCGCCGCGACCGTGGCGATAACGGGAATGTACTCGCTGTCGAGCAAACGCTCGATATAGTCGGTGTTGACGTGCGTGACCTTGCCTACGCGGCCGAGCTCTGGGTCGAGAGGCTCGGCGATGAGCGTGCCGGCATCGCTGCCCGATACGCCCACGGCCAGGTTGCCGTGGTGGTTGATGGCAGCAACCAGCTCCTGGTTAACCTTGCCACCCAGCACCTCGCGCACGATATCCATGGTCGCCGGCGTGGTCACGCGCTGGCCGTTCTTAAACTCGACGGGAATATCGTAATGGCTCAGCGCCTCGTTGATAGCCTTGCCGCCGCCATGCACGATGACGGGGCGCATACCGATGATCTTGAGCAAAACGATGTCGCTCATCACGTCGCGGCGCAGCTGCTCATCAACCATGGCGGCTCCGCCATATTTGATGACAACCGTCTTGCCGGTCAGGTTCTTAATCCACGGCAGCGCTTCGAACAGCAGCTGCGCGGTAACTTCGTTGGATTCGCTCGAGCGACAATCGCGTGCGAACTTCATAGTCTGCCTCGTCTTTCGTGTAGCTATCGCGCCGCACCTCGTTGCCCGCGATTGCAGCGGGGCGCGCGGCACATCGGGAGTCTAGGAACGGTAGTCGCCGTTAATGGAGATGTACTCGTGCGTGAGGTCGCAAGTCCACACGGTGGTCGCCGCGTCGCCCGCGCCCAGGTCGGCCGAGATCACAATCTCGGGCGCCTCAAAACGTCGCAGGGCTTCGTCCTCATCGAAGGGGACCGTCAGGCTATCGCGACAGACGGGCATACCCATCATGTCGATGGACACATCTTCTTGGTTAAACTGCACGCCGCACTTGCCGAGCGCCATGGCAACGCGGCCCCAGTTGCAGTCGTGGCCGGCGATGCAGGTCTTGACGAGCGGCGAGTTGGCAACAGCACGGGCGGCGATATCGGCCTCCTCGTCGTTCGCGGCGCCGGTGACATTAACCGTCACGAGCCTGGATGCGCCCTCGCCATCTGCGGCGATGTTGCGCGCCAGGCTCTCGCATACCTCGTGCACGGCAAATGCCAGCTCGTCAAAGGCGTCAGTGCCCTCGACGATGGCCTCGGCATCCGCGGAAGCAGTGCCGGAGGCAAGCATGATGCAGGTGTCGTTGGTCGAGGTATCGGAGTCGACCGTTACCTTATTAAAAGTCTGCTTCACAGTCGAGAGCAGCAGGGCATGAAGCGCCGCCGGCTCGACGGGGGCATCGGTAGTAATGACCGCGATCATGGTGGCCATATTGGGCATGATCATGCCCGAGCCCTTGCACATGCCGCCCACCGTATAAGCGTTGCCCGCATGGCCCGCGGCCTCACTACGATAGCGAACGGCGTACTCCTTGGAGTGGGTATCGGTGGTCATGATGGCACGGGCGGCATCGGCGCCACCATGAGCGGAGAGCGCCTCATAAGCTGCCGGAATCGCCGTCTCAAACGTGTCGATCGGCAGAATCTGGCCAATCACGCCCGTGGAGGCGACCAGGATTTGCTGAGGCTCGCAGCCGATGACCTGCGAGGCGATGTTGCACGTCTCGCGCGCGCAGGCAAGGCCCGTCTCACCGGTGGCCGCGTTGGCGTTACCGGAATTGACCGTGACACCGGCGATGATGCCATAGCCCTTATCGGCACCGCCCAAATTGGCGCGGCTCACCTGCACGGGCGCTGCGCAAAAGCGGTTGGTCGTAAACACACCGGCGCCGGGACAGGGCTTATCGGGCACGACGAGCGCGTAATCCAAGCGCTCGGGATTCTTGCGGAATCCGGCATGGATGCCCGCCGCCTTAAAGCCGGCTGCCGCCGTTACGCCGCCCTCTACGGTACGAATCTTGATATCGAACTGCTCTGTATTCATCGTCTTTATGACTCCTTATGTCAAACAAAAAATGGGCATCGGTTGGTGCGCCACGCCAGCCACAATCACGAGACCAGCTTAAGAGTGGCGCCCCACTCGATGCCCGACCACCAAATCGCTAACAATCGAATGTGCTACACCGGGCACGCCACTGTGGGCAAGCCTCGTCGCTCGTCAAAACCAAAGACGATGTTGGCGCACTGGACCGCCTGGCCTGCTGCACCCTTGCACAGATTGTCGATGGCGCCCGTAGCCACCAGAACGCCCGCGCGCTTGTTGAGCGCGAGGCCAATCTGGGCGGCATTGGTGCCGACGACCGAGGCCGTCTTGGGCTGCTGGCCGGCATCGAGCACGCGCACAAAAGTGCGGCCGGCGTAGAACTGCTTGTAATGGTCGACGACGTCCTCAAGGGTCAACGTGTCGAGAGCCTGCGGCGCGAGCGGCAGCGTCACCGTAGAGAGCAGGCCGCGCTTGAGCGGTGCCAGATGCGGGGTGAAGACGATGCGGTCGGCCAGGCCAAGTATCTGCTCGATCTCGGGCGTATGACGATGCTTGCCCACGCCATAGGCTTCCAGGTTCTCGTCTGCGCTGCAAAAATGGGCGCGGGCGTTACAGGACTTACCGGCACCTGTCACGCCGCTGATAGCGTCAACGACCACGGGGCCGCTCTGGGCAACCCAGCCGGCGCGCACGGCAGGCGCAGCGGCAAGGCTCGTTGCGGTGGGATAGCAACCGGCGCAGGCGACCAGCACGGGCTTGCCGTCGGCGTGGTCGGATGCAGCAGTCTCCAAATCCTGGCAAAACAGCTCGGGCAGACCAAAGGCGCGGCTCTTGAGCAGCTCGGGGCTCGTGTGCTCGGCGGCATACCACGCCTCAAAGACGGACGCGTCGTTCAGGCGGTAGTCGGCCGAAAGATCAAAGCAGGAGACGCCCGATGCAAGCAGCGCGGGCACCTGTGCCATGGCAGCCGTGTGCGGCACGGCAAGAAAAACCGCATCGCAGCTCTTGAGCTCGGGGGCGTCATGCGTGGTGAAAACCAGATCGCTCACGCCAGCAAAGCTCGGATACACCGCGGACAGCGGCTGGCCGGCATCGGCGTTGGACGTAATGGCAACAAGTTCAAACTCGGGATGGCCGAGTACGAGGCGAATGAGCTCGGCTCCGGCATATCCAGCCGCGCCGACGATTCCAACCTTCAAAGACATATCAGACTCCTTGTCTGCGATTTATGCACCGATGCGCATTTCGCAGCGGTCGTTATGAAGTGGGTTGAAACTTTAGCACCAAAAGATGCATTTATACGTAAATAGCTTGCATGTTCATGCATTGAAACATTCCCGACACATTCACTTGAAGGAATTGACAAATAGAGCGGGCCCCGTATTGACCGGCACTCCTTACGGCGCCGGGCAACACGGGACCCGCCCATGCGAAAACTAAGTTGTTAGGATGAGCCAGCTGGCTAGAGCTCGACCGGCACCCATTCGTCGTGATTGCAGATAAAAGCCTCGGGATCCTCAACGCTAAAGAAGACGAGCGCGGGGTCGTTAGGCCCCTCATAGTGCTCGCTCAAGCGCTCAAGATGTTTCCATCCGGCCTCGCGCATTTCGCTCGAAGCCCGGTCTTCCAGCCCTGCACGCCCGCGCAGGATCAACCAACCATGGCCCGGCCACCAACTCGTGGCCTCAAAGCGCTGGTTTTGCAGCAGCTCCTGCCACACATCTTTGGTGCGCGCTGTCACAAACCACAGCTTGCCGTCCTGAATCTGCGCAAACGAGAACGGACGCACATGCGGCTGCCCGCCCACGCTCGTCGCCAGATACCACGCCGGCACCGACGTCAGATACTCCAACACCGTATTCAATCCGTCCATGTGTCCTCCTGACGCCTGACCAGTCTTTTTGGAATGGGTAGCCAATTTGGGAAATTAGAGCTCGAGGCGCTCTTCGCTGCCGTCGATATCGCAGAACCGTGCGGCGATGTTGCGGACCGAGAAGAATGCAAGGCGGCCATCGTTGGCGCTATCGTGTTGCTCGCCAATGCCCACCATGTGCTTAAAGCCCGCTTGGCGCACCTTGTCGCTCACGAATGCATCGTCCTCGAGCGCGGCCTCGCCAGTTAACACGATCCAGCACTCCCCCGGCTTCCAGCCCGATACCTCAAACTTGGGATTCGCGCTCAACTCCGCCCACACGTCCTTGTCGCGCGACGTGCAAAACCACAGCTTGCCATCATCGACCATGGCAAAGGAAAACGGCCTCACGCGGGGCTGATGCCCGTCGCTCGCATCGGTCGTGGCAAGATACCACGCCGGAATGCGCCTGAGATACGAGCAGGCACGCTCGAGCTGAGCCGTGCGATCGATGTCGGTCATAGAGACCCCTTTCTTGCGCTCGAATCGAGCTTAGACGAGTTGAAGATTGATAACGACAACGCATGTCACCAGCAGCGCCATCGCCAGCGCTGCCAGTGCATCCCCGCGGCCAAACGCAAGCGCATGCAGACGCGTGCGTCCCTGCTCGCCGTGATAACAGCGCGCATCCATGGCGGCCGAAAGCGTCTCGGCATGACGGAACACGCCGGTGAACAGCGGAATCGCCACACTGCCGAGCATGCGCACACCGCCGAGCGGACCGCCCGTCACGCGCGCGCCGCGACTTGCCTGTGCATCGGCCGTCTGCTTCATCTCGGTGGCAAATTGCGGCATAAAGCGCAGCGCGATGCCCATGATCATACCGAGCTCGTGTGCCGGAAGCCCCAGACGCGCAAGCGGTGCGAGCAAACGCTCAAAGCCCGCAGTGAGATCGAGCGTGGGCGTGGTGAGTGTAATGGCGCTCATGCCGGCCATCATCAGGGTCAGACGGCATGTCATAAACGTCGCAGAACGCAGCGAGCCCTCGCTCACCTGCAAAAAGCCAAGCCGCCACAGGATGCGGCCACTCTGGTCGGAAAACAGGTTGAGCACCGCGACCACCACGACAATCGCCAGCAATGGTGCCATCGATGATAGGACCCGGCGCAACGGCACCCGGGCCATGACATAGACCAGCACGACAAATATTGCGACCGGAACCAGCCCGCAAAAGCTTCCGACGGTGAGCACGGTGATCAGAAATGCGAAACCTAGAAGCAACTTAGTGCGCGGATCCAGGCGATGCACCGCGCTATCCCCGGGATAGTAGCTGCCAAATGAGAACGCCTCCATTAGCAGCCCTCCTCTCGCGTGGGCGCCTTGGAACCAGCCTGACACGGAACCCTCAAAGGCACGTCCGCGCAGCCCAGCAGCAAGCCGGCCAACTCGTCGGCTAGCGCCTCAACCGTATAAAGATTGTCGCAGCGGAGCGGCACACCGGCTTTCGCGAGCGCCAGCGCCATGCGCTGGGCGGCGGGAACGCCCAGGCCGATCGACTTGAGCTCGTCCGCGTGCGCAAAAACCTGCGCGGGCGTTCCCTCGGCAAACACGGCGCCCTCGTTCATCACAACGATACGGTCACAGCAATTTGCCAGGTCATCCATGCTATGCGAAACCATGACAACAGTCAGGCCCTCGCGATGGAGCCGATCGATGAGCCCCAGGAAATCCCTGCGCGCAGCCGGATCGAGCCCCGCCATGGGCTCATCGAGTACTAGGACCTCGGGCTCCATAGCAAGCACGCCAGCAAACGCCACACGCCGCTGCTGGCCGCCCGAAAGCTCAAAGGGGCTCTTGTCGCCTATCACGGCAAGGTCGAGGCCCACGCGTGCGAGCGATGATGCGACACGGCGTGCGACCTCGTCTTGTGGCAGGCCAAGGTTGCGCGGGCCAAACGCCACGTCCTGTGCCACGGTCTCGGCAAATAGCTGGCGCTCGGGATACTGAAACACCACGCCGACCTTGGCCTTAACCGCAGCGGCGTCTTTCTTGCTTGATAGGTCGAGCCCCAGCGCGCAAACGCTTCCCTCCTGCGGACGAATCAACCCATTGAGATGCTGAACCAGCGTCGATTTGCCCGAGCCGGTATGACCCGCCAGGCCCAGAAACTCGCTGCGGCGCACCGTCAGCGAAACATCGCGCAGTGCCCAGGGGCTGTTTGGATCGTTGCCCCAAAGGGCCTGTTTGCTCGATGCGTCCGCAGTGGTCGAGCGTTTGCGCCATCGACGGCGCTCGCGGGCACTCAGCGAGTAACTATGCGAGAGGTGCGAAATCTCGATAACGGGCTCCGACGCGGCCGCCTCGTCAGTCGCAGAGGACGCATTGTCAAGCGCATGAGAATCGGATGCGGAAGGCTGCCCCGCGATGTCCGCCCCACTCCGCTCGGCGTACGCCTGCGCAATCTCGGCGACCATATCCGCCTCGCGCACCTGCGCGCAAACGGGTACGCCCTTCGCACGAAGTGTCCTACCCAGACAGCACGACGCCGGCATATCCAGGTTGAGCTGCGCAAGTTCGTCCGCCCGCGTCAAGATTTCCTCGGGCGTACCGAGCATGGCAACGCGCCCCGCCCGAAACACCGCGACACGATCGGCCTCGGCGGCCTCTTCCATAAAGTGCGTAATCATCACGATGGTCATGCCACGATCGCGCAACGCGCGGCAAGCCTTCATAAGGCCCTTGCGCCCGCGCGGATCGAGCATCGAGGACGCCTCATCCAAAATGAGCACGCGCGGCTCCATGGCGAGCACGCCGGCAAGCGCCACGCGCTGCTTTTGGCCGCCCGAAAGCGCATGGGTCTCATGGCGCTCAAAGCCCACCAGGCCCACGCCCTTCAGCGCCTCGCGTACGCGCTGCGCGATTTGCGCCGATGGCACGCCAAGGTTTTCGGGACCAAATGCAACGTCATCTTCGACAAGCGTTGCCACCAGCTGATCATCGGGATTCTGGAACACCATGCCCGCGGTCGAACGAATGTCGTAGACCAGCTCGGGGTCGGACGCATCCATGCCGTTGATACGCACCGTGCCCGCATCGGGCTGCAACAGTGCATTCAGATGCTTGGCAAACGTCGACTTGCCCGACCCATTGCCACCGAGGATGCAGAAAAACTCGCCATCCTCGATGTTCAGATCGACGCCGTCGAGTGCCGGTGCGGCACCGTCATAGCTAAAGGAAACGCCCCGACACTCAATCATGCGCGGCCTTTGACCTGGTCCTTTTTAGGCGTGATGAGGTTGGAGACCGCCTTGTACACCACAAGCGTCAACACCGAGTTAAGCACGGTCTTGATAAGGTTGAACGGCAGCACGGCAGGAATCATGAGCGGGGCGATCACATCGACCGAGCCATACCAGAACCAAACACCAATGGTAAGGTTTGCGACCATAGACAGCGCCGTAGCGGCAATGACGCCGAGCACCAGGCCAATCACGGCACCCTTATAGGTATGCATCTTCTGGTAGACGATAGCCGCGGGCAGAATGTAGCCCAGCGTGGCAACCAGGTTCATAAGCGCGCCGACCCAGTCACCCGTAGTGAGCGCATGGATAACGATCGCCATGGCTGCAACAGCGGTACCAGCACCGGGGCCATACGCAAATCCGCACACCATCGCCGGCACCAGCGACGGGTCATACGTCAAAAATGGCGCCGAAGGAAGAATGGGCAGCTGCACGTACATAAACAGGGCGCCCAAGGCGCACATCAACGCCATGGTAACGAGCTGTTTGGTGCTCCACCTATTCGTGTTCTCAAAATGGATATGCTGCGACTGTTCAGACATAAGATCACCTGCCTCTTTCATCCGGACTCTAACCGTTGGTACTGGGGTCTCACCAGTTCAGCCGGCATGCGAACCAACGCATGCACGGGTCGCGGACTCATCGGCTCGGTCGCAGACGCCTCGTCTGCGCCACGGCACCCCTTTGGCACCGCCCGATTTACCGCCAGTGGGGAATTTCACCCCGCCCTGAAACAGCAATTGCAAGTGTAGCACGGGCAGGTTTTCGCGCAAGTATGCCAAGGGTAATTTGTGGTGGAGACCAGTTGCCGTAACAACCACGTCTCCCACTCACCCCAAAGTGGTGCGCTTTTCGCGGCTTTGCCGCGAAACAGCAACCGGGATACGTATCCCCCACAACCACGTCTTTCTCCGCGAGCCGACCTCAAGGCCGTAAACGCAGGGAATCCGGGGGCGTGACGGGGTTTCTCTCCGGAACATTCCGCAGGACGCAAAGAGACTCCGCAGCGCGAAGCGCGATGCGGAGCCTCTTTGCATGTCCGAGGACGTTCCGGAGAGAAACCCCGTCACGCCCCCGGATTCCCGGTGGGAGTTCTAGACCTTGTCGGCCTTAGTACATACCGCCGCCCTGCTGACCAGCGGTGGCAGCAGCGATAGCGTCCTCAAGCTGAGTGTTCTTGGGCACATCGGAGACGGTAGCCTCGGTGATGAGGATCAGGCTGGCGACGGAAGCAGCGTTCTGCAGGGTGACGCGGCTGACCTTGACGGGGTCGAGGACGCCCATCTCGATCATGTCGCCCCACTCGCCGTTGGCAGAGTTGAGACCCTGGCCGGCGGGCAGCTCGGCAACCTTGTCGACCACGACAGCGCCCTCAAAGCCAGCGTTCTTGGCGATGGTAGCGACCGGAGCGGTCAGAGCCTTCTTGACGATGTCGACGCCGATCTTCTCCTCGGGGTCATCGATCTCGACAGCGTCGAGCGCAGGAGCAGCGTCCATGAAGGCGACGCCGCCACCGGCGACAATGCCCTCCTCGACAGCAGCGCGGGTAGCCTGCAGGGCGTCCTCGACGCGATGCTTGATCTCCTTGAGCTCGGACTCGGTAGCAGCGCCGACCTTGATGACGGCAACGCCACCGGAGAGCTTGGCCAGGCGCTCCTGGAGCTTCTCGCGATCGAAGTCAGAGGTGGTGTTCTCCATTTCGCCCTTGATCTGAGCGATGCGGGCGTCGATGGCCTCCTTGGAGCCAGCGCCGCCAACGACGACGGTGTTGTCCTTGGAGATGGTGACGGACTTAGCGGTACCGAGCATATCGGCGGTGATGTCAGCGACCTTCACGCCCAGCTCGTCCAGAGCGGCCTGGCCACCGGTAAGGACGGCGATGTCCTCGAGGATGCGCTTGCGGCGATCGCCGTAGCCCGGAGCCTTGACGGCGCAGACGTTGAGAGCGCCACGGATCTTGTTGAGGACCAGGGTGGGCAGGGCCTCGCCGTCGATGTCCTCAGCGATGATGAGCAGGCCACGGCCGGCGCGCTGGACAGCCTCGAGAACAGGCATGATGTCCTGAACGCTGGAGATCTTCTGGTCGGTGATGAGGATGTACGGATCCTTCATCACGGCCTCCATGCGGTCGTTATCCGTGACGAAGTAAGCGGAGACATAGCCCTTGTCGAACTGCATGCCCTCGACGGTGTCGATGGTGATGTCGAACGTCTGGGAATCCTCGACGGTGATGACGCCGTCCTTGCCCACGACCTCCATGGCCTCGGCGATCTTCTCGCCGACCTCGGGGTCACCGGCGGAGATGGTACCGACGGAAGCAATCTGCTCCTTGGTCTCGACCGGCTTGGCCTGCTTCTTCATCTCGGCGACGGCGGCGTTGACGGCCTTGTCGATGCCGCGACGGATGGCCAGCGGGTTGGCGCCAGCGGCGACGTTGCGCAGACCGTCGTTGACGATGGCCTGAGCGAGCAGGGTTGCGGTGGTGGTGCCGTCACCCACGGTGTCGTTGGTCTTGGTGGCGACCTCCTTCACCAGCTGGGCGCCCATGTTCTCGATGTTGTCCTCGAGCTCGATCTCCTTAGCGACGGAAACGCCGTCGTTGGTGATGGTCGGGGCACCGAACGTGCGCTGCAGCGCAACGTAGCGGCCCTTGGGGCCCATGGTGACGGTAACGGCGTCGGCCAGGGTGTTGACGCCCTTGGCGAGCTTAGCGCGGGCATCGGTGTTGAACGTAATGTTCTTTGCCATAGTGGGTAATCCTCCAAAAGAAATGTGACTCGCGTCGCCGCTTCCGAGTCCTATGCGACGAGCGCGTTCAAAGACGAATCAGAGATTCTGACGAGACTAGGCCTCGACGACAGCGTAGATGTCATCGGCGCGCATGAGCAGATACTTCTCGCCGTCGACCTTAACCTCGTTGCCACCGAACTTACCGTAGATGACAACGTCACCGACCTTGACGTCCATGGGAATGCGCTCACCCTTGTCGTTGACCTTGCCGGCGCCAACGGCAACAATGGTGCCGCGCTGCGGCTTCTCCTGAGCGTTGCTGGCGATATACAGACCAGAAGCGGTCTTCTGCTCGGCCTCGTCGGGCTTGACCAGAACACGATCTGCAAGCGGCTTCAAAGACGACATGCTTGTCTCCTCCTTTTTGGGCCGCGCGGTTATACCACGCGAATTAACCCTTTTTGTTTGCGTACGCGTTGAATGGTACCCACGAATGGCAGGTTATACAACACGGAGTCAAAAAATCTTATTTTTTGGCACTTAGATTTTCTGAATGCCGGGGGATAACTTAGCGGTGGCTCCCGGGGCGGACCGGAGGGCATGAAGTTTGCTGCTCTACAGTCCTGCGCAAGACGGAAAGCACATTAAGTGCTTTCCTTTGCGTGCGGAACCCGCGACAAACTTCATGCCCTCCGGTCCGCCCTGGGAGCCAGGTTGACTAACTAGGGCCCGGCATTCAGAAAAGTCAGTGCAGCAAAATGGCGATGCGGATGGAATGCACAAGATAGGGGGCACGTTGTTGGGACGCGCTCTTTTAAGTTGCGGTGGAATAGTTCCTGTTTGGGGGTGCGGACGATTTCTTGGACCGCGCCTAGGCGTATCCAAGCTTCCTGCG